>NZ_JAOWES010000063.1:0-49907 GCF_030334095.1 Citrobacter sp. Cf118
TGAACCAGAAGCGTTCGCAGATACGAATCACCGGCTTTTGTGATCCTGCCGAGTTTCGACTTTCCCCCGCTGCTGTATTGTGATGGCGTCAGCCCCAGCCAGGCTGCCAGTTGACGTCCATTTTTAAAATCATGTGCATTACCGATACTGGCGACCAGTGCACAGGCCGTTGTGGGACCAACGCCCTTTAGCTCCATCAGCCGCTGACTGCGATGATCTGTTTTGGCTATGTGGGACAAAATTCGGTCATATTCAGTGATGTTAGCTTCAATGCGATCAACGTGTTCCATCAAATCATCAACACATTGCTGAACCTGAAGCGGTAAAGAGCTCTTCTGCACAGAAACCATGTGGCGCAGGGCATCAGCACTTTGTGGCGCGATGACACCGAATTCAGATATCAATCCTCGCAGACGATTATACGTTGCTGTTTTCTCTTCGATAAAACCCTGACGGGTACGATGTAAACACTGCATGGCCTGCTGGCTTTCGTCTTTCACTGGTACGAACCGCATATGCGGACGACGAACAGCTTCACAGATAGCCTGAGCATCAGCTGCATCATTTTTTCCTGATTTTCCGGCCATACGATAAGGCGATACAAACTTAGCAGCCATCAGACGTGGCTCATGACCATACTGCCGAAACAATCTTGCCCAGTAGTGAGCCCCGGAGCATGCTTCCATCCCGATAACACAGGGAGGCAAACTTGCAATTAACTCAGGAAGTGCAGCACGCGATACTTTAGGCTTAACCAGAACAGTTCTACCATTTTGATCAACACCGTGAACAGCAAACACATTTTTAGCAAGATCGATACCGACAGTCGTGATAGTCATAACGAATTCCTCCGGGACGATGTGTACCCCATGATTGCACAAGAGTTAATCAGGCGCATAATCAGGGGAAGTCCCTTCCATTCGTTAAGGCTGATTTTTTGTAAGTACCCCACTTAAACGCCCCATTCTCTTTCAGAGACCCTCTGGCACATGGATTAGGTTTTCCGAAAGCGAACTTCCGCTCTTCGCTCATAGATGCCGGTCAAACATCCCGCATTCAGCATGTGAGGCGGTAGCCTCATCTCTGATGTACTGAATAACAGTAACGTCTTGCTGGTGTGTCTATCCCGGCTTTACCATGACGTATAGCGATAGGGTCAGTGGGTTCGTAAATGCTCAACGGCACTCTCAGTGAGAGTCAGTACCGATTTAACGCTGATGCTTATTCTATCGATAATGGCCTGCCGGGGACCATGACGCCATGCTTCGCTATCATAAAAGGTGTCCTGGGCAGTTTTCAGGTGAGAGAGGCTGTTATAAGCCCTGATCAGATAGTAAGCATCGTCGTCATGTGCTGATATACCATAAGAAATAACATCCATTCCCACTGAACGGTGAAGTGGAACACTCACTTCTTTCATTATTCTATGAAAGTCTTTTCCAGTACCGGGTTTGAGGGTGTACAGCAAAAATTCGACAGTTTTCATCTTCGATATCCTATTCTGTTTTTCTCATCATAGCGAATTATGGCGACGTGTAGTCGTGAAACCGAACAGAAGAACTGGACTGCCAGGCTGTCCCCAGCAGTTATGGCTCTGAATGTCTCATGCGTGCCAGGAGCGGACGTTGCTAACATAGAGATGCTCTAATCTGCAAGGAGCAGCTCCCCCTTTATCAGACAATCTTGTCTGACGCTCCGGACAGAAATATGCTGGTTTTATCTGTTCAGAACACTGAACTATGTTCGGGAAATCACAGAGTCAGGCTAACGGAATAGAATAGTGAGCGGTGTCTTAACCCCTTAAATCGTAAAAGCACCGGTTGATAGCTGATGATGAACGCTTCTCTGATTTAACCAAGCATCGGCATTGAGAATGAATCAAAAAAGTGAAAATATCAAAGGGTAATAGCCTCCGTTTGAACCGGACACCTCACCAGTAAGACATAGTCATAGAGCTATGTTTAAGGAGTGTCCTGTGCAAAGAATCGAAGTGATCACTGGCGAGCAAAAACGCCGTCGTTATACTCCTGAAGAGAAAGCCCGTTTTGTTGCGCTCGCCATGCAGCCCGGCTACACCGTCTCACTCGTTGCCCGGCAATATGACATCACACCCAGTCTTCTTTTTAAGTGGAAACGGCTCATGAACGAGGGTGGAAAGTCTGCGATCGTCGCTGGCGACGAGGTCGTCAGTGTCTCCGAGGTCCAAGCGCTGGAGAAAAAAGTCAAACAGCTTGAACAAATGCTGGGCCGCAAGACGATGGAAGCCGAAATCCATAGGAACGCGCTTGAGATAGCCTAGGCAAAAAAGTTGATATCGCGCATGCCATTGCTGCCACCGGACGATACCTCCTCATCCGAATAGCAGAAGTGCTCTGCGTATCGCGTTCGAATCTTTATGAACGGCTGCTAAAGAAGCGCCAGCAGCGGCCAGCCCGCTATAGCAAAGATGATGACGCCCGACTGTTACCGCTTATCCGCCAGATATGCAGCGAGCGGGCGACAAACGGCTACCGTCGCGTGACGGCACACCTCAATCGTGCGCTGAAGGAACAAAACTGGCGGGTTAACCACAAACGCATTTACCGGATCATGCAGGCGAATAACCTGTTGCTGGCAAAATCTGGCCATAGAAAGCCAGAGCACAGTCATACCGGCAACGTCGTGACACTCAAGCCGGATACGCACTGGTGTTGAAATCCGCTGCTTGAATCGGGAAGTCGTGCGGGTAGTGTTCAGCCTTGACTGCTGTGATCGCGAAGCCATCTGCTGGTCGGCGACAACAGGTGGAATAAACAGCGTTATGGTGCAGGATCTGCTGACAGAGAGTGTGGAAAAGCGCTTTGGCAATACGCTTTACCTGCCACATGCCGTTGAGTGGCTGACCGATAATGGCTGTTGCTACATAGCGGACTCAATAAGAACGTTCGCCACCTCACTCAGGTTCATCGTGTGTACGACGCCAGTGCGCAGTCCGGAGAGCAATGGGATGGCTGAATCGTTCGTTAAAACGTTCAAGCGTGACTACGTGTATGTTAATGACCTGCCGGATGCCATGACAGTGATGTGAAAACTGACGGAATGGATGGAAGACTATAATAACTGGCATCCCCATAAAGGGCTGAAAATGCAGTCACCAAGGGAATACAGAAGTTCGCTGCTAGCTATAAATTAACCGTGTCCGTTTTAGCGGGGGCAACTCCACAAAGAGGACGTGGAGCTAAAATATTTGCACGGATAAAAAACCATACTTAACTATTAGTATTACATTAAAAAAATACGGACTCTTTATCAGCAGTCCGCTAAAGTCTATTCAAGGAAAAAACATGTGGCATATCAAGCATTAAAAATTAGTATATAGTGGCAGATTTTATCAAGGTATATATTCCTATAGATACCCTAAAATGATTATCTATTAATCCCCTAATTTAGCGGTCATATGCACTCGATTACCAGTATACGCAGAGAGAATTTTGTATGACGTTTGTGCTTCTTTTGCTTTAGCAGCAATTTTTGCTTCTGCACTGTCAAGAGTGGAAGCAGTTACGCTGACCGTCTGCGCCATACCAGAGAATGAGACAACAGAGAGAAAACCAGCTGCTGCGAGAAGTTTGATATTTTTCATAGTGATAACCCTAGTAAAGTTAATGTTCATCATAAGAGCATACTGCTCGTTTCCTGTTGATGAGCATTAAAAACCCTGCAACTACTATAGGGTCAATACTTTTTATTGTATTTTTTATATAGCGCTGACTGTCTTGAACATCCACTTATCGAGAAATTTTTCTTAAACAATAAAATTCACTCATAATCAATAAGATATGGCAATTTTTATATCGTTTTACACTGAAGATATTTTTTCTTACCCCATTTATATAGGTTTCAAAATATGTCTTTGCAGGTAATTGGAGGCTGGAACTCACGCATTCCTATCCCCTTCCCTTCAAACAACTCTAGCTTTACTCTGATCAAAAGAATAAATACCCAGACATTAAATCACGTGACATGAAATGCCAAAACTGTCTAAATAAACTGGACTGACCCCAGGATTAGATATAACCTTCAATTAGTAATGTCGGTTGGTTTTTCTTCATATTTCCCGTTTCGCCAGCCTGCTGGAAATTCAGCTGGAGTCTGGTAATCCAGCGATGAATGTGGACGGCACTCGTTATAATCCTGCCGCCAGTCATTAATCGTTTTCCTGGTGTGAACTGATCCTACCCACGTAATGTGGACACGGCCCTAAGCAAGGTTCTGGTTTTCAAATTGTTCAGGACTGAGCCCACCACAGGCACTGTGGCGACGCCAGCGATTGTAATCGCACTCAATATAATTAAATACAGTTGTTCTCATCATTTCCCGGCTGATAAAGCGTTCACCGTGGATGCATTCCACTTTCAGCGAGTGGAAGAAGCTTTCCACACACGCATTGTCGTAACAGCAGCCTTTCGCGCTCATGCTCCCGCGCAGATTATGCCGCTTCAGCAACGCCTGATAGTCCGCTGAACAGTACTGGCTGCCACGGTCAGTATGAACAATGACATTTTTCGGGCGTTTACGCCGCCACAGCGCCATCTGCAACGCATCGCAGGTCAGTTGTGCCGTCATTCGCGGTGCCATTGACCAGCCGATGACAGCTCGCGACCACAGGTCAATCACCACTGCCAGATACAGCCAGCCTTCATCGGTGCGTAAGTAGGTGATGTCTCCCGACCACTTCTGATTCGGGCCGCTGGCGTAAAAGTCCTGCTTCAGCAGGTTCTCAGACACAGGCAAGCCATGCTCACGATAACTGACCGGGCTGAACTTGCGGGCTGCCTTTGCCCGAAGCCCCTGGCGACGCAGGCTGCCAGCTATCGTTTTGATGTTGTAGGCCGGGAGCTCATCCGCAAGCCGTGGCGCACCATACCGTTGTTTTGCATCAGTGAATGCTCTGAGAACCGCGGCATCACAGGCCAGACGGAACTGCTGTCGCGTGTTTATCTGATGACGCCGGGAGCACCAGGCATACCAGCCGCTACGGGCCACGCGCAGCACCCGGCACATGGCTTTGATGGTGAACTCAGCCTGATATTTTTCGATAAAAACATACTTCATTTCAGGAGCTTCGCGAAGTATGTCGCGGCCTTTTGGAGAATAGCCAGCTCCTCTGCCTGCTCCGCAAGCTGGCGTTTAAGCCGGGCATTTTCAGCATCCAGTTCGCTTTCGCGTGCAGATGATGTCAGTTGTTGCTGTTGTTTTTTTCGCCAGCCATAGAGTTGCGATTCATACAAACTGAGTTCGCGGGCAGCGGCAGCGACGCCAATGCGTTCAGCAAGCTTCAGAGCTTCCTGGCGGAATTCGGGAGTGTGCTGTTTACGCGGCTTTTTACTGACGGTTACTGATTTAGTCATGTGAGCTACCTCTGGTTGAGAGTTTACTCACTTAGTCGCGTGTCCACTATTGGCGGGTATCTGTGCCAACAGCTCTCAGGCCAAGGGCCGCGTTAAGCGCGCCAACCTGACGCTGCAGGAGCGGCTGGTTAAGGAGATGTGCCTGGAGAATATCACCTGCATTGATGCCGCCAACGCCTGGATCGAAACGTTCATCAGCGACTTCAACCACCGCTTTGCCAGACTGGCAAAATACCCGAAAAACCTTCACCGCACGGTCTAGAGAGCCACCTGGAACTGGACGACATTTTCGCCTGGCAGACGCTTCGGACGCTCTCAAAAGCACTGACTTTTCAGTATGAAAAAATCCTTTATCTGGTTGATCCCACTGACGAAAACTCACGCATAGTCGGAGAAGAAATCCTCGCTTTTGATTATACGGACGGTACGCTCAAATTCCGCCATGGAAACAGAACACTGAAATATCAGATGTTCGATAAGCTGGACTGCATCAGTCAGGGGCGCATCGTTGATAACAAAAGGCTTGACGCGGTGCTGAAGCTGGCGAAGGAAAAACAGGATGAGCTTGAAGCCGCAGGAAAAAGAAAGGCGCAGCCAGAGTATGCCTAAAAGGCGGGCACAGATTCAGGCTCAGCTCAGAGCCATCAATCCGGTTCTGGCTGAACCCTCTCTTTTCAAATCAAGCCTGAAAAAATGAGCTCACTGCCCTTTTTTCTTCATCAGAAATCAGCAGAAAGTGACATTTAAAACCGGGAAATCAGGGTGACATTATCAATAAGGAAAGACAGCGAGTATAATAGTTGTAATATCCGCACCTCCCCAGAACATCTGAATTTGTCTTTGACAGAAAGAACCGCGCTTCCGGCAGGAAGCCGGCCCCCTTGAAAACTCTCTTATCCTGTTAAAAAGCCTGATATGGTTCGGAGTTAGTCGGTGTTTCCTCCGGCAATAGTGCAGTTGGCTTCACAACAGCGTACATTATCACATCAGATTTATGCCAAAACGGCGTAACGCACTGGCCCACAAAAAGAAAATAAGGACGGTTACGACGCAGCAGCTACCCAGCGTGATCCAAAAGCCAAATCGCTGACAGAAAACAGGGAATAGTAAAAACATAGGTAGTGTCGGCACTACATACCAGAATGTATACCACGCATGATTGGCTATTTTTTGCTGACTCTGTCCTTCCAGCTTCATCCACACGAGCACAAGCACAGTAACCAGGGGAAGCGCGGCGACAAGACCACCAAGCCGATCACTACGCTTGGCAACTTCAGAGATAAAAACAACCATTCCGGCGGTGATCGCGTACTTAATCAGTAGCCATAACATCATAAACCCTCACTAATCCTGTAAGTTAACGGCCCTGCACCGACCTATCTCCCCAGCGCAATCCCGGTTTCGCGGTGTCTGTTACGGCCGTATTTTCTCATGCCTCGTCAGCCACGGTGAGGCTCTTTCAAGAGCTGGGTTGTATGAAAACGAAAAAACACAGCCAACAATAATTTACAAAATAACTTATTGACCCTGTATTTACTACAGGGTTTTTAATGCACATCAACAGGTGAGACGGCGATGATGCCGGTATCACCAGATGACCAGATAACCCAAGGAATATGACCATGAAAAATATCAAACTGCTTGTTGCTGCCAGTATGCTCTCCGTAGTCTCTTTCTCTGGCTTCGCCCAGTCAGTCAGTGTTACTGCTGACACACTCAGCAACGCGGAAGCGAAAATTGCCGCTATCGCCAAGGAATCCGGTGCTTCGTCCTACCGCATCACCAGTGCTGACCAGAACAACTTTGCCCGCATGACTGCAGTCCTAGATAAGTAACCCGGGACTGTACTACCCTGAACCTGACCAGTTAACGCAAGAGATGGTCGCAGAGCAAATAGCCGGACTGGCTGTCCCCCAGTGGGATGCATCTGGTTCCGCTGGCGACCTCACACGCAATCCCTCACTGTAACGTTTTCTGATCTCACCACGCTGGCCATAACAGATTGCCCTAGCCACTGCATTACGACCTTCTCTCCGGTTAAGCTGAGTCAGGATACGTCGGCGATAATACTCATCATAAATATAATTAAGAAGGTATAAATTGCTTCATTCGGCGCACTATTGTAAACGTTTTTGGCGGGACAGGATGTACTTGTGTGTACGAAACCGAGGGCCAACAATAAATATTGATTTAATGCAAAGGCCCATATAAGATTGATTTACAAGGTGATGGTGCTCCACCTTTCCCAACCGCCGGTTTTTCAACACCGGATGATGGCGCCTGATATACAGATGAAGTTGTCCTCTTATAGGCATGTATGTCAGGTATAGCTATGCAAAATAAAACCACATTACCGCTTACCGCAGAATCTCTCTCTTTTCAAAGAGATAATCCGATTTATGTCTTCGGTCATCGAAATCCTGACAGCGATGCTATTTGCAGCGCGCTGGTTGTGGCTGACTGGCTTAATTACACCGGTCGTCCCGCAACGCCCTGGCGCCTGGGGGATATCACCCCGGAAACCCGTTATATCCTCAACGCTGCGGGTGTTTCACAACCCGATTTACTCACCGTCGATCTGACAGATAAAACCGTATGGCTGGTTGATTTTACGGATGCAGAGCAGGGACCGTCTTCGCTGATGGACAGCAACGTCATCGGCATCATTGACCATCATCGTATTGGTACCCTTGTTACCCGCAATCCACCGGATGTCTGGGTGCGGGCGGTAGGATGCTGCGGAACAGTAATTCTCTCAATTCTCATGCATGACATTCCGATGCCGCTGACTGCCGCTCAGGCTGTGTTGCTGATGGGGGCGATCCTCAGTGATACCGTTGCGCTGACGGGTCCCACCACCACCACTCAGGATCAGGAATCCGTGGCTGTTTTGCGGGAAATCGCCGGTATCGATTATGACCAGTTTGTGACAGGGCTGCTGCGAGCCAAAACAGATATAACCGGGCAATCCGCGTCGGTTTTACTCAATCGTGACGCCAAAAATTACCGGATCCATGATGTGCCGCTGTTGTTGTCACAAATTGAGGTCCGCGACATGGCTGATATTACTCCCCTGTTGCCTGAGCTACTGCAGGAAATGGATAAAACCTGCAAGGACAGCGTGCTGGACATGGTGATCCTGATGGTGACAGACATTACCAGCCGGAACTCCGTTTTGCTTTTTTCAGACAGCAGCCTGACAGGCTCCCGCCAGGTATCGCTGCCCGGCATGACAAGCCGGAAAAAAGAAATCCTCCCCTGGCTGACCAACCGCTTCGCTTCTTATAAGAGGTGATTTATGCAAATTTACCGGCATGCCTTGTTACTTGTACAGAATGAAACCGATGGTCTGCTGTTGCTTGAGCAGGCAGAACGTCTGGCAAAAGAGATGGGCACCCGTATTACTGTCGGGCATCTCAGTGCTGACTATAGGGAACTGGATTATACCAGTGACTCATTAACCAAAGACCGTCAGTCCCGCGAAGTTATTGATGCAAAGGCAATGCTTAGCCGTCTGGTGGAGTCCAGCAGTATTGATATCAACGTCAGGTCCATCGTCAGCATCCATCGTTTCCGGGACGTTGAGGCCGTTGTTCAGCATGAAGATATCGATCTGGTCATGCTGGGGCATGAAAACCGCCTGTTCGGGGTTTTTTCCTCCTTTTCTTTCGAATTCATCAATCACCTTTCTGTTGATGTTCTGATTAAACATATTCCAGCCCCTTAAAAGAAGGTCAAACTTATGAGCTTTGAAATTGAATGTATCATCGCAAGAGAAATTCTGGATTCCCGCGGTAACCCGACCGTAGAGGTTGAAGTGACTTCTGTAGGGGGCAGTATGGCCCGTGCCTCCGTTCCTTCCGGTGCCAGCACCGGCTCCCGTGAAGCCATCGAGCATCGCGATGATGACAAGACACGTTTTGGCGGTAAAGGTGTTCAGGATGCGGTCCAGTGCGTCAATACCGAAATTAACGATGCCCTGCAGGGCTACGATGTACGCCGCCAGAAAGAAATCGACAACTGTCTGATTGCCCTTGATGGCACAGAAAACAAAGGCCGGCTGGGTGCTAATGCGATCCTTGGCGTATCGCTGGCAGTATCCCGCCTGGCGGCACAACTATCCTCTACCCCGCTCTACCGCTATCTGGGTGGCGTCGGCGCGAATCTGCTGCCGGTTCCCTGTATGAATATCATTAACGGCGGAGTTCATGCCCGCTGGCAGGGCGCTGATTTTCAGGAGTTTATGATTGCACCATGGGGAGCCTCTTCCGTACGCGAAGCTATTCGCTGGGGCAGTGAGGTCTACCAGGCCCTGCGTCAGGTCCTGCTGGAAAAAGGTTTATCCGCCGGCGTGGGCGATGAAGGCGGTTTTGCACCGGCCGTTTCCTCAAACCGTCAGCCGCTGGAGCTTATCGTGGAGGCAATTAGCAAGGCGGGATACCGCCCAGGCGAAGATATCGTTATTTGCATGGATCCGGCCTCCAGTGAATTCTACGTCGATGGGAAATATACCCTGCGTACCGAAAATACCCGGCTCAGCGCCGACGAAATGACCCGCTACTATGAGCAACTGGTGAAGGATTTCCCGATAGTCCTGATTGAAGATGGCCTTGCGGAAGACGACTGGGCCGGCTGGCAGCTCCTGCACCGCGCGCTCGGCGATAAAGTTGAGCTGGTTGGCGATGATATCTTTGTGACCAATGTGAAATATATCCAGCGAGGTATCGATGAAAACCTGGCCAATGCCGCATTGATCAAACTGAACCAGATAGGCACCCTGAGTGAAACCATCGAAGCCGTCCAGTTGTGTCAGGATAACAACTGGGGAACCTTTATTTCGCACCGGAGCGGGGAAACCGTGGACAGCTTCATTGCAGATATGACCGTCGGCCTGCGGGCTGGTCACCTGAAAACCGGTGCACCCAGCCGTGGGGAGCGCATTGAGAAATACAATCAACTGATGCGTATTGAAGATGAATTAGGTGATGCCGCCATCTTCGCCGGTAAAGCCGCCTTCAAAAAACGCTGATTCCGTCACCCTTCCCGTATGCTCAGATACGGGAAGGGGTAGGGTGGTTCTGTGAACGGAAAAATACTCATACTGTAACAGCAACGGGGATCCAGGCAAACTGTCTGGTTTTCCTGATCGCTGATGCCTTTTTTAATATACTGCCGGATGATACCAGTGCCGTTGTAATCGCGCTGTTCATCGGGAGCGGTGCCCATCTTCTGATGCGTCACCTCCTTGACCGGAGTCCAGGTAAATCCGGGTAATCAGTACAAACAACTCAACGGGTTCAGGTCCTTCCGGTTCAGTTGTGGGTGACAGACAGGTAGTTGTTATGGGGAAAATTATTTTACTCCGCCATGGCGAAAGTTAGTTGAATCGCAAAATCGTTTTACCGGATGGGAAAATGTCCCGCTGATGCTGAAAGGAGTGGAGGAAACCCGGCGCGCAGCAAACCTGATAAAACGGTCCGGAATCAGTGTGCCACTACAATCATAGATGGAGCCTGCACATCCGTTCTGAACCGGGCAATTCATTCGCTCTGGCTGATAATGGAAGCGCTGAATCAATTGTGGTTACCGGTGGACAAATCATGGCGGTTAAATGAACGTCATTACGGTGCGCTTCAGGGAATGAACAAAGATGAAGCCACTCAACAGATTGGCCAGAAAATCGTTTATCACTGGCGGAGGAGCTATCGTGGTATCTCCCCTCCGTTGCCGGATGCACCTGCTTCACTTCATCGTGAGGCACGTTATCGTCATGTGTCCCTGACGGATTTGCCGGGGGGAGAAAGTCTGGAAATGACGCAACGAAGGTTGTTGCCTTACTGGCACCACGTCATTGTCCTGCGCGTCGCCAGTGGCGAAACCATGTTGCTGGTCAGTCATGCTAATACACTGCGTGCGCTGACCATGTTTATTGAGCAGATTGATGAAAATAAGGTTCCCGATCTGCATGTCCTGACGGGAATCCCCGTACTGTATGAAATGAATGAAAAACGGGCCATCACCGCACGTTATTCCCTTGAATGACGGTCTGATGGTGCCCTGATTTCAGCGAGGTGGTATGTACAAATCATTATTCGCGGTGGTGATAGGCGGATCGATCGGCTGTGTGATCCGCTGGATACTGTCCATGCGTCTCAATGCACTTTTCCCCAATCTTCCACCTGGTACCCTGGTGGTTAATCTGGTTGGCGGATTTATCATCGGTATGGCACTGGCCTTTTTTGTCCGGCAGCCTCACCTTGATCCCGCCTGGAAGTTTTTTATTACCACCGGCATATGTGGCGGTATGACAACCTTTTCCACCTTTTCTGCTGAGGTGGTGGTGTTACTTCAGAATGGCAATTATGCATGGGCTGTCATTTCCGTACTGACGCACGTAACTGGCTCGCTTCTGATGACTGCCACTGGTTTCTTTGTGATGACACTGCTGTAAAAGCATATGCGCCATACACTTAACCGCGCCATGTCTCCGGCAGATTTTCATTTTATCGCCATAACAACATACCTGACCTGCCGGGTCAGGTATTTCCGGAGAAGGGTGTATGGAGATGCTCCCTGAGAATATCGTGAAGGGACTTTCCGAAGCCGAGGTGCAGACCCGGCTGGGTCAATGTGGCTATAACGAAGTGCGTGAACAGCCTCCGGACCAGGTGCGTGCTATCCTCAAACGTCTGCTGGGTCCCATCCCCTGGATGCTCGAAATTGCGCTGGTACTTGAAGTGGTTCTGGGAAAGACGACTGAACCAGTGCGCGCTCAGACAACGACGAACCATCCATTCACCTCATTCGGAGGTCACAGATAGTCGCTGTCTCACACGCCGAATCCCCTCCTGAGTTCACCACGATCCAGCAGGTCATGGCGGCGTCCGGCGCCATGATCCTAGCAGTCGCAACCGGCAGCGACGGTCATCCCCATATCCGCGGGTTGCAATCATTAGTCGAAGCACTAGGCGATGATACGGCAGGACTCGTCAGGGATACGGTTTCCAGTGAAAGATTAGACTTATTGCTGCCGGCAGTAGTGTCAGCGTTGCCAGTGTGGCTGAAAGCAGCCCACCAATAATGGCAAATGCCATCGGTCCCCAGAAAACATCCCGGGCAATCGGCAGCATCCCGAGAATGGCCGCCGAAGCGGTCAGCATGATGGGGCGTGAACGGTGCAGCGCGGCGACTTTGATCGCCTCATCCGCAGTGAAACCATTTTTCATCCCCACATCCACTTCGCTAATAAGAATGACGGCATTACGGATGATCATCCCGGCCAGTGCAATGATCCCCAGCAGCGCCACAAACCCCATCGGTATGCCAAAAGGCAGCATAGCCACAACTATCCCAGGCAAACCAAACGGTGCCATCAGCAGGGCCAGCAGCATCGACGAAAAGCGTTGTAACTGAATCATCAGCAGTAACAGCATCACCATCAGCGTGACAGGCAATACCGCATACACTGAGCTGTTTCCTTTCTCCGATTCCACAACCACTCCACCTTCCTCCACACTGTAACCCGGCGGGAGACTCTCCCGGAAACCGGCAACCACCGGAGAGAGTGCCGATGACACGGTCTCTGCACGAACGCCGGGCGCGGTATCCGACTGAACCGTGATAAACGGCAACCGCTGCCGACGCCAGATAACCGGATCATCCAGCGTCCATTCTGGCGTGGCGACCTGTCCCAGGGGAACTTTATTCCCGGTCGATGATGTCAGCATCAGAGCATTCAGTAACGCCGGGTTTTGTCGTGAGGCTTCATTTCCCCGCAGCACCACATCAATCTGGCGGTTACGGTCGCGCAGGGTGGTCACGGTGGTTCCGGAAAACAGCGTGGCAAGCGTTCCTGCCAGTGACTGAGACGTCATGCCGGTGGCACGCGCCTGCGTCTGATCCACCCGCAGACGGATGACCCGCTCCGGTTCACCGGACGTCAGATTGACACCCCGGGTATCGGGATTGCGGGCAATCATCCCTGCCAGTTGCGTGGCCAGTTCACGTACACGGGTATTATCCGGCCCGGATACCCGGTATCTGACCGGCCAGCCCACCGGAGGGCCCAGCTCCAGTGTGGATACCCGGGTTGTGAGCGTACTGAAATCTTTCGACAGGATCTGCTCAAGCTGTTTCTGCAGCCGGTTTCTCGCCGCTTCATTTTTCGCCACTACGACCAGCTGGGCAATGTTCTCTTTCTGCAGCAGAACATCCATCGGCAGATAAAAACGCACAGCGCCGGAACCGATGTAGCTTGAGTAATGGTCAATATCAGGATTATCGCGCAACTTCGCTTCAAACTTCAGGACGTCGCGGTGCGTCTGTGCCTGGCTGACATTCTGCGGCAGAGTCAGGCTCACCAGCAGCTCCGGGCGATCGGACGCTGGGAAAAACTCACCCTGCATCAGCAGGGCTCCGCCCCCGGACAATATCAGTATCGCCAGGGCACAACCGAGTGTCTTGCGCCGGTGCTGCATCACCCGGTCGAGCAGGCGGGTATAATGACGGTGAAAGAAACTGTGCTTATGTGACTGATGTGAATGCTGTTCCGGCAGTAACCAGACGCCGGTAAGCGGCGAGAAAAGAACCGCAACCAGCCATGAGCTCAGCAGCGCTGTCAGTACCACCACAAACAGGGAGTAGCAGTATTCTCCTGCGCTCGATGCCGCAAATCCCACCGGTATAAATCCGGCAATCATCACCAGTGTCCCCGTCAGCATCGGGAACGCGGTGGTACGAAATACCTGCGTGGCGGCCACACTCAGGGCATCGCCAGCCTCAAGCCGCGACACCATGGCTTCTACGGTGATCATGGCATCATCAACCAGCAGTCCCAGTGCAATGATCAGGGCACCGAGGGAGATTCGCTGTAGCCCTATTCCGGCCAGTTCCATCCCGGTAAATGTCATGGCCAGCACCAGCGGAATGGCCACGGCGACCACCAGACCTGCCCGGCTGCCCAGCGAAACAAAAGAAACGGCCAGCACAATAATAACGGCCTCAACCAGCACCTGGACGAATCCTCCCACCGCGTCACTGACTACGGCCGACTGGTCTGCCACCTTCTCCACACTGATCCCGTAAGGAAGATGCGTGCGGATCCTGTCCATCGTCGCGTTCAGCGCCCGACCAAAATCAACAATATTTCCACCGCGAGCCATCGAAATCGCCAGCCCGAGTGCTGGTTTACCGTTAACCCTAAACTCCGGTGAGGGCGGATCTGCCTGCTGCAGTGTGACCGTGGCCAAATCGGTGAGTGGGATAAAACGGTTTCCGGTATGCAGCACAATTTGCCGCAGGCTGTCCACGGATGTGAAGGCGCCACTGACTTCCACCGACATATTTTCCTGTGATGTCCGGATACGTCCGGCGGGCGTGACGGCATTCTGTGCCTGCAGAGCCGCCGTCACCTGCTGAAGATCGAGTCCCATTCCCGACAGTTTCAGTGGATCAAAAGCAATCACCACCTGTTGTTCGCTGTCACCCAGCAGCGTAACTTTCCCTGTTCCCGGAACAGCCAGCAGAGATGTCCGGATATCATCGACGGTATCGCGTAACTGCCGGGGAGTGAAGCCGTCCGACGTGAAGCCATAAATTGTGCCGTATGTATCATCGAATTCATCATCCACGGCCGGGGTGGTGGTGCCGTCCGGCAGGGATGCCCGGATGTCGTCCATCTTTTTCCGCACGCTATACCAGATACCCGCAACCTCTGACGGCGGTGTGTCATCACGCAGGTTCACAAAAATCACCGACGAGCCCGGACGCGTGTAACTCTCGATATAATCCAGATGTGGGATTTCCTGGAGCTTCTTCTCCAGCGTGTCGGTGACGAAACTGACGGTATCTTTTACCGTTGCGCCCGGCCACTGTGCCGACACCACGGCGGTCTTAATGGTAAACGCCGGATCTTCGCTGCGCGGCAGATTTAGAAAGCTCATGACGCCTGTCACCGTGACCATCAGCATCAGAAAAGCCACCAGTTGTCGGTGGGCCAGTGCCCAGGCAGAAAGATTAAAACCGCCGGAAGCGTGCATAACATTTTTCATTTTTGGTTCTCCGTCAGCACGTTTTCCCCGTCACGTAACTGACTGACCCCGGCAGTGACCACCTGTTCACCGGCTGTCAGCCCTTTGCGGATGAGCACCGAATCGGTCATATAGGCCGCAATGTCAACGGGTGTCAGGCGCAGGCGATTTTTGCCGGTGTCCACCACGAACACTGCCGGTTTCTGTTCTTTCCTCGTCAGGGCAGATGCCGGTACCTGAAACACTTCACTGCCGCCCAGGGGTAATGACCCGGTGACCGTCGCCCCCATAGCCATTACCGCGGGTGCATTCTCAAGGTCATAGCGTACCCGCCAGGTCCGGGTCTGTGTGTCGGCCTGCGGGCTGATGTCACGCAGCGTTCCGGTTACCGACACCGACGGGTTATCCGCCATACGCAGGGTGAGTGTCTGCTGCTGTTTCAGGGTGTCAGCCAGAGCCCCCGGTACGCTGAAGACCGCATCACGGGCCCCTGACTGCGCCACCCGCAGGATTTCCTGTCCGGTGGTCACTACCTGTCCCGGACCGGCGCTGACGGTGGTGACCACCCCGGTAACCGGTGAGAGCAGTCGCGCATACCCCAGACGGTCCGCTGCACTGCTCAGGTCGGCCTGAGCGCTCTGCAGTTTTGCTGTTGCCGTGTCGCGGTTTGTGCGGGCCTCGTCAAGCTGAACCCGGGCAACCGCACCCTGCGGGGCAAGCAGCGTCATGCGTCGCAGGTTTATCTCAGCAAGCCTGGCGCTTGCCTCGGCTTCCTGTACTGCCGCCTGAGCACTGCGGTACTGATTACGCAAATCGGTATCATCCAGTTCAGCCAGTACCTGCCCGGCAACCACTGACTGCCCCACATCCGTGAGTCGTTTCACCATCCGGCCATCGGTACGGAAGCCGATAATCGTCTCTTCATGGGGCAATATTTCACCGGTCATCAGCGTCTGTCCGCCATGATTGCCGGCAGATACCTCCGTGGTCATCACCGGTCTTGGTGGGACATGGCGGGATACCGGCTCATTATCACAGCCGGTCAGTTGCAGGGCGAGGGCGAAAACCAGGGCTGAGCCCCGTCGCCAGAAAAGCAAAGACGCTATCAGGGGGATGAATGAATATGATGGCATGGCAGCCTCCGGAAAAAATGCTGCCATGAGTAAACCGCAGGTGTGTCCAGATACGTTCGACGAACCATCAAGATTTGGTCAAGAAAAGTGAAAAAGAAAACTCATACGGGCAGTTTCACCCGAAACAGGAGTCCGTTCCCCTCTTGCGGGATACTGGCGGTCAGCGTTCCGCCGTGAGACTCACAAATGGCTCTGGCAATCGACAGACCCAGTCCACTGCCTCCTGAATGACGGGAACGGGAAACATCAGAACGGGTAAACCGGTCAAACATCACCGGCAGAAAATCCGGTTCGACGCCCGCGCCGTAATCCCGGAAGGAGAACGTCCAGTAGCCTGACTGAACGGAACCCTGTATCGTTTGCTTCCCGCCTTCCGTCGCGTAACGCAGTGCGTTCTCCATTAAAATGGTAAAGACCTGTCCGATTCGCAGCGGGTCCGCACAACATTCTCCCGGAGGGATATCCGTGTCGTAACCGAAATGCCCGGCGGTAGCCTGTGGCCGTAGCCAGGCAATCTTTTCCTGCAGTAATCCGGCGGGTGAGAAGCGTTGTTTATTCAGCGTAAGCTGCCCTGCATCAGCCAGTGAGAGCAGGTGCAAATCATCAATCAGACGGCTGAGGCTCAGGAGCTGGTTCATCACCATATTCATCTGCGCTTTATCAGCCGGGAATACGCCGTCCATCATTCCCTGTAGACGGCCCACCGCGGCCGTCAGTGGAGAGCGCAGTTCATGCGCGGCTGCAACATGAGATGCCCGTAATTCCCGGTCATAACGTTCAAGTCTTTCGGCCATGGTATTGAAGTTCTGCGTAAACAACATCAATTCAGAGGGCGCACTTGCATCCATTTTTGAGCGAGTGGTAAAACGCCCCTGCGCTATCGCTGCGGAGGCTCGCGTCAGCAGACCGAACTGCCGGGCGAGAGGCCGGGCGGCCAGCAAACCGAGCATAATTATCAGCGGTGTCACAAACAGGACCAGCCCTCCCAGCGTCAGCCAGTCTGTTGACGCAATGGACGGATCTGAGAACTGCAGTCCGTACCAGTCATCAATAATTTCATGGTAACGGATGCGATTAAGATCGGGATTTTCCCGCAGATGCAGAAATTCCTGTCGTACCGCCTCCGGCATCCGATGCTGTACCCAGGCATCCAGCAGGGCAAAACGCAGCCACATGCACAGGGCGATAAGCACGACACTGCCGGCCGCCAGCGACAACACCCTGACGCAAATCCAGCGCCATAATGAACGGGACTCTCTTTTTTTCATGGCTGCAGATACCGGTAACCGATCCCTCTCACGCTGGTCAGCACACCGCTGACCCCCGCTTTTTCCAGTTTGCGGCGTAGGTTATAGATGTGTGTATCAACCACCCTCTCCAGCGCATCACTTTCCGGCAGGCAGTGTTCAAGCAGCGTCTGACGGGAACAGACGCTCCGGGGGCGGGTCATCATCATGTCCAGCAGTGAAAACTCGGTGGGGGTCAGCTCAAGGTGCACCCGGTTTTCATCGTGAATAACAGCGACTGACATGGTGTCCCGGTTGAGTTCAACGGCCCCCACCCGGCGATAATTTTCAGCGCTAGCATGCGCTGCCGCCCCACGCCGTAACACCGCCTGCACCCGGGCCACGACCTCACCCGGATGATAAGGTTTGACGACATAATCATCCGCACCGAAGCGTAAGGCCCCGATACGGTCCGGGGCCTCGCCCATTGCGGTGACCATTATCACGGGAACATCGGATTCGCGGCGCAGCCGGCTGAGTATTTCTGTTCCGGTCATACCCGGCAGCATGATATCAAGCAGAATAAGTGCAGGATGCTGGGTAAGGGCGGCTTCAAGTCCTGCTTTTCCATCATGGGCCAGTATGACCCCGAAGTTTTCACGGCGAAGATAGGCTTCGAGCACATTCGCCGCATCCCGGTCGTCCTCGATAATCAGAATACGTTTTGTGTTCATTCATTCTGCCTTGATGGTTTCTTGATGGTTTCCACGCTGAGTCTTGATAAAGCATCGTCATAATCCACTGCGGGTGGCCGGGCGGGTCACAGCTTACCGTAATGCATAAACATAAAACGAGGGATATATGATGGCAACGTATTCGTCTGTAACAGGGTGTACAGTGATCCTGCTGGCAGCGACCTGCGGGTCCGCTATTGCCGACAGCGGCAATCAGGATGGAGTGACGGTGGGGATAATGGGAGAAAACGCCCCCCGCTACAGTGGCGCGGATAAGCAGCACTGGACAGTGATGCCTTCCCTGCAGGTCCGTAAAGGCGCGTTTTTCTTCGACTCAACAAAAGGTATCGGTTATGACCTGCAGACGGATAATGGCCTCTATTTTGAAAATGCGTTCGGATACAGTTTTGGCCGTGCCGATCAAAATTCATCGTGGCGCGATGGTTCTGACAAACTGAAAGGAATGGGAAACATCCGTGGTGCACTGAACACGCAGGTTGCTGTTGGCTGGCAGGTGAACAGCTGGTTTACCCCGGAAATCCGTGCAACTCTGCCGCTGACGGATTCACAGGGGGTACAGTACCAGGCCTCGCTGACGCTCGTGCCCTGGCAGAACGACACAGATACGGTTGCCCTGCAGGGCGCGGCACTTTTTGGTGACGCCCGGTACATTAACACCTGGTACGGCGTTAATGCTGCCCAGAGCCGCACAACCGGTTTCCGGGAATACAACCGTAGCGCAGGATTTTATGCTACGCAGACTACCCTGAGCTGGCAGCATCAGTTTAATGAACACTGGGGCACCCTACTGGGCGCTTCATATGCCTGGCTTGCGGATAAAACCAGTGACAGTCCTGTTGTGTCAGCGCGAGACAATATCAGCGGTTTTGCTGGTATCAACTGGACATTCTGACACGCCAGGAACTGGCAGAGTCTCCGAAAAGTGGACTATCAGAAACATATATTTGAATGTTGATATCAGATGATGTTTTGCGAGTCATCTACTGGCTTGGAAATGGCTTCAAGCCCTGAGTGATATATCACCGGAAGATTACGAGCAGGAGCATGTACTATTACACTTTCAGTGGAGTGGATTATAAGCGCAGGATAATAGCATATGAGGACAGCATTAAAATTCATTACATTCCCAAATCCTTTATCTATATTCTCGCTAGTATAAAATCATGTATAGCGAAAGAAAACCCTAGCACCTTAAATAAGACCGCACCGACAGTCTTTTGCGCCGAGGTTCTTCTCCCCCCCATAAACAATGACCACGAAAATATCAGGAAAACTACGACATCACATGTCAGATGGGCCGAATCCCAGCTTAACCAGAATTGACGAATGAATACTTGAAAAATTTGACATAAATTGAATATCGTCATTCCATAATAGTATGGGCATAGTACGAACTGCCAGCTAGTTTGTTCCGTCCGTTGAGTCTCTAACTGACTATTATTTTAAGACTAACATATCAGTCTCTTTGATTTTTAGATAGCAATAATATTTGCTGATATTACTTCATTGAGTACTTCTACCGCCATACTGGCATCAAGATTCTTGACCGACACATAGACCTTTATATGAGCCTCCACGCTATCGAGAATTATCTCGAACGTACGGTCAAGCTCTTCTGGATAGTAGTTCATCACGCTGTCGAACACGCTATTGTACGATGCCCTGACAATCCCATTACATACCGTAAGGAATAAGGCGATATTTCTCATTCAGAACTGAATCACATGCGGTAGCAGGAGGATGAAAATCAGCTACTGAAGAAACAGGTGGCTGGCCTGAGTGTGGACAAGGAGATGCTTCAGGAGATGCTGAAGCAAAAGTTCTAAGGCCGGCACAGAAATACCAGTCGGTGCATTCTCTGCGGGAAGCATATCGTATCAACGCCTACCGGGGACGCGGGTTACTAATGCAAAGCAGAACTGTTTAACCGCCGCTATCGGACATAAATACTGGATTTTAATCTATTTAGAACTCAGAATGAGGTACGGGAGAATTACATTATGCTGGCTGAGGTAATACAATAACGAGCGGCCTCATGAATCTCTGAATAACCTGATACAGGAAGAGGTATCGGCTGATGACTGAAAACCCGGAGCTATCAAGAAGTGCATGGAACAAAAATGGCATGCTTAAACTTACAGCGTTTGGTTTACGTATACTTCGCTCTTCTTACTTTTTATGATGATAAATTTGGCATACCACCCTGTTCTTAATATATTTAAAAAAAACCAAATACTCCCTCCACAAATACTTGACGTCACATGATACATTAATGAGGCCTTAAAAGAAAAAACCGATGATTTAGTAAATCACACATAAATATTGAACACAATACATTTAACATAGAGAAAAAATTAGTGAGTTAAGTAATAGACATATTAAATCAAAACTACAACTCAAGACATCTAAACACCCCACCATGGTGCATAATAATAACAGAAATACTTCTAACCGTAAGGATACATGATAAAAAATGGTTACCACAGCGGGGAGGTAACCATTTTTAGTTAACTACTCTCTCGGAGGAAAACCTGCCTCACGTAAAGCATTAGCAACTTGTTCAGTAGATAAAGAAGTTTTCACTTCGATCTTACGAGTCGGTGGATCAGTTATGATACTTGCCTCAGGATCAATATTTTGAATCACTTTAGTCACTGTCCGGGCACATCCGCCGCATGTCATATTTTCTAGATGTAATTGCATATATATATCCTATTTAGTTGTAGTAACTTCAATGATAGAACTTGCCACCGTTGTAAGGTCAAGCCCTATCGCCAAAAATTTTCGTGCTTATATTCTCTGACTAAGCGTTTCACCTGAGGTGGGGATATATACTGCCCCAAAGTATTTCAAGTAAACCGTTCAGTTGTGCTTTCTGCCGGCTGTCGGGCAACAAGACGAAGACGTAGCAGTCCTCGCAGTAAAAGAAGTGGTTGCCGCGCCGTAACCCCTTATCCCTACGACAATGCAATACGCGGGCGGTTTTATCCCTCCACCCACGTATTGCCGACCTTATCGCCAGACAGTGGCGTTAACCTGCCCGGAGAGTTATGGCTTAGCCGGAGAGCTTTCTGTCCATCCGCCCCCCAGCGCTTTATACAAATTGACCAAATTGCTCATTCGCGCCAGTCGGGTCTGAACCAGAGTTTGCTGTGCACTGAACAGCGCTCGTTGCGCGTCAAGCTCCGCCAGATTATCGTCAATACCGGCCCGGAAGCGCTGTGAGGCCAATTCATAGTTAGCCTGGCTGGCCTGCACCAACAATTGTTCTGAACGGAATTGATCGTCCAGGGTTTGTCTGCCCGCCAGGCCATCAGCCACTTCGCGGAAGGCAACCTGAATCGCCTTCTCGTAATTCGCAATTTCGATGCGCTTTTGTACCTGGGCTAGGTCCAGATTGGCGCGCAGAGCGCCTCCCCGGAAAATAGGCAACGAGATTTGCGGAACAAAACTCCAGGCCGCTGACCCCGGCTCGAACAACCCGTCCAGACTCGAACTGGCCGTACCAGCCGATCCTGTCAAACTGATTGCCGGGAAAAATGCCGCGCGAGCGGCCCCGATATTGGCATTGGCCGCACGCAGTTGCTGCTCTGCCGCACGGACATCCGGACGACGCACCAGCAATTCTGCCGGCAAGCCCGCCGGCAACGCGGAAGGGATGATGTCATCGGGCAAGGTATTCGCCTTATCCAGGCTGGCCGAGAGTTCGGCCGTCAATGGCTGCCCTAAAAGCAAAACCAGTGCATTGCGATCCTGCGCCGCCACCCTCGTATAAGCAGCCTGACTGACTTCCGCAGTACGCAACGCAATCTCTGCGCGCCGCAAATCAATTTGCGTTGCATTACCCGCATCAAACAGCGCCTGGGTCAATGCGTAAGTCCTCTTTTGCGTGCTCAGCGTATCGTGAGCCAGTTGCAGCAACTCCTGATCCGCACGCAACGTCAGATAAGCGTTTGTCACCTCAGCGAGCAGGCTCAGCCTTGCCGCAATCCGTGTTTCATCCAACGCCAGGTACGTTGCCAGCGCCCGATCGCTGAGGCTACGAACCCGTCCCCACAAATCCAGCTCCCAGGCTGACACCGCACCATTAACGTCATAACTCCGCGTTATCTGCGTTGTACCACTCGGGCTGACATCTGCGGGCAGACGCTGCACGGTAGCGCCCGCATCCACATTCAGTGTTGGCAACATATCGGCACGACGGATCCGGTACTGAGCCCGCGCGGCCTCAACATCCAGCACCGACTTGCGCAGATCGCGGTTGTTTGCCAACGCGACCTCAAGTAATTGTTGCAACAACGGATCACGATAGAAATCGCGCCAACCGATATCAGCCACGGCAGTCTGAGCCGCTGAAACTGTTCCCTGAGCATAAGCCGCTCCCGAAGGATAGCTTGAGCTCGTTGGTGCAGAAGGCCGTTCGTAGTCCGGCGCCATAGTACAACCGGCCAATACCAGCGCCATCGCCAGCACCGAGAGTTTATTAATACGATGGTTCATTTCATACTCTGCTTTCATTATTCTCTCTCCGCCCGTCATGGCCGTGAATCACTGATTGCCCGCTGTGCCTGCTTGATTTCCCGGCGAATAACCAGCTTACGGACCACGACATAGAACACTGGCGTCAACAAGAGTCCGAACAGCGTCACCCCCAGCATCCCGGCAAACACGGCAATCCCCATGGCATGACGCATTTCCGCACCGGCACCGCTCGCGATCACCAAAGGCACAACCCCCGCAATAAATGCCAACGAGGTCATCAGTATCGGGCGCAGACGCAGGCGAGCGGCCTCCAGCACAGCAGCCAGAGGATCGACGCCTTCACTCTCTCTGGCGCGAGCGAACTCGACGATCAGGATTGCGTTTTTCGCCGCCAGTCCCACCAGCACCACAAAACCAATCTGCGTGAAGATGTTGTTATCTCCATTCGATAGCCAAACCCCGGCGATCGCGGAAAGTAATGCCATTGGGGCAATTAACAGCACCGCAAACGGCAGCGACCAGCTGTTGTATTGTGCGGCCAGGATCAGGAACGCCAGGAACACCGCCAACGGGAAGATATACAGCGCCGAGTTGCCAGTCTGCTTCTCCTGGTAAGTCAGATCGGTCCATTCGTATGTCATTCCCTCAGGCAGCGTTTCACTAACGATCTTCTCAATAGCTGCCGTTGCCTGTCCGGAGGAGTAGCCAGGCGCTGCGCCACCGGTAATATCCGCCGACGGATAACCGTTGTAACGCATAACACGGTCTGGTCCAGAGGTACGGGTAATGTTCACCAGCGTTCCCAGTGGGATCATGTCACCCGCGGCATTACGCACTTTAAGCAACCCGATATCTTCAGGCTGCATACGGAATTGCGCATCCGCCTGAGTGATCACCCGATACGTACGACCGAAGCGGTTAAAGTCATTTACATACAGCGACCCCAGATTCACCTGCAACGTATCAAAGATATCGGTCAGTGCGACGCCCTGAGACTTGGCTTTGACGCGGTCGATATCAACCTGCAACTGAGGTGCGTTGGTCTGGAAACTGGCCATCATCCCTGCCAGTTCAGGAGCCTGCATGGCCTTCGCCATAACCATCCCTTGAACACGGGTCAGCTCTTCAAAGCCAAGCCCTGCCCGGTCTTCGATCTGGAGTTTAAATCCTCCCATGCTGCCCAGCCCCGGTACCGGTGGTGGCGGGAAGATCCCGACAAAACCGTCAGGTATCTGGCTAAATTTCCCCATCAGGCTACCGGCAATAGCCTCGGCAGACAGCGAAGGATCCTTACGTTCACTGAAGGGTTTCAGCATGGTAAACATCAATGCGGAGTTAGGCATGTTAGGGCCGTTTACCGACAACCCAGGAAACGCCACGACGCTTTCCACTCCAGGTTCCGCCAGCGCAATTCGGGACATCTCTTTCACTACGGCTTCCGTGCGATCCAACGAGGCGCCGGAAGGCAATTGAGCAATCCCAACCAGATAGTATTTGTCCTGAGCGGGCACAAAACCGTTAGGAACCTGCTGGAACCCCAACAGTGTCAGGCCCAGGAAACCGGCATACAGCACCAGCACGATGATACTGCCGCGTACGGCCCGGCGGACTGCGCCAACGTAGTTGTTCGACAATCTATCGAAGAAAGCGTTAAAGCGACGGAAGAAACCACCGAATACGCGATCCATGATGCGCGTCAACCTGTCGGCCTGCGCCATATCCTGATGGGGTCTAAGCAGAACCGATGCCAGCGCCGGCGACAACGTCAACGAGTTGATCGCAGACAAGATCGTCGAAATGGCGATGGTCAGCGCGAACTGGCGATAGAACTCCCCCTGCAATCCTGACAGGAACGCAGAAGGAATAAACACAGCAGCCAAAACGGAAGTAATGGCTAAAATAGGGCCAGTCACCTCGTCCATGGCCCTTCTTGCCGCTTCTTTCGGAGAACGGCCCTGTGCAATATGCCGTTCGACGTTTTCAACCACCACAATGGCATCATCGACAACGATACCAATCGATAACACCAGACCAAACAACGACAGCGTGTTGAGCGAAAAGCCGAACAAATACATGAGGGCGAAAGTACCGACCAACGAAATAGGTACCGCGACCAGAGGGATGATCGAAGCCCGCCAGGTTTGCAGGAACAGCATCACCACCAGTACCACCAACACCGTCGCCTCCAGCAACGTCATTGCCACTGATTTCAACGAGGCGCTGACAAACACTGTCGGGTCATAAGCGATACGGTATTCGATACCTTCCGGGAAGTTGGCCTGCAGCCTCGCCATCGTCGCCCGAACCGAGGCAGAGACGTCCAGCGCATTGGCGCCTGGCGTCATAACGATGTGCATACCCACGGCATTTTTATCGTCCAGCAGGCTGCGCAGGGAATAGTTGTCCGATCCCAATTCCAGACGCGCAACATCGCGCAGGCGGGTAACCTGCCCGTCAGCGCCAGCTTTGATCACGATATCGCCAAACTGCTCAACGGTGGTCAGACGCCCCTGGGCATTGATACTGACTTCGAAGGCTGAGGAGCTGTTCGGCTGTTGACCGACAGAACCGGCCGCGACCTGGACATTCTGCTCACGAATTGCTGCGGTCACATCACTGGCCGTCAAACCGCGGGAAGCGACTTTGGTCGGATCCAGCCAGACGCGCATCGCGTATTCACCCTCGCCCCCAAGCGTGACGCTGGCAATACCTGGCAAGCGTGATAGCTCATCACGCACGTTCAACATGGCATAGTTGGAAACATAAAGCGGATCGTAGCGATCGCCCTGTGCAAATATATGCACAACCATGAGGATATCCGGTGACGTTTTCTCCGTCACGACACCGATCTGCTGCACCTCAGTCGGCAAGCGCGGCAAGGCCCGAGAAACCCGGTTCTGCACCTGAATCTGCGCAATATCGGGGTCGGTTCCCTGCCGGAATGAAATCGTCAAGACCATTCGACCGTCGGCAGACATCTGGGAACTCATGTACAACATGCCTTCCACCCCGTTGATTGCCTGTTCCAGTGGAGCAGCAACGGTGTCAGCAATCACCTTAGGGTTAGCACCAGGGTAGCTTGCCGAAACCTGCACGGTAGGCGGTGTTACCGATGGGTATTCACTCAGCGGAAGCTGAAAGAAAGCCAGAGCGCCAGCTATCAGCATAAACACCGATAACACAATCGCGAAAATAGGCCGCTGGATGAAGAAGTGTGGGAATTTCATTATTGGCCTCCCCCTTCAACGGAGCCGGCTTTTTCCCCCTCGCTAACCGACGCGCCAGAAGCCTGCATCGGGGTCAAACGCGGCGTCACCGCCATACCGGGACGCACCAGCCCCTTGATAATAATGTTCTCACCGGCTTTCAGGCCACTCTTGACCACGCGCAAACCATCAACCACCGCGCCCAGCTCAATCGGGCGATACTGCGCCTTATTATCCGCACCCACCACCAGGACATAGTTGCGTCCCTGATCGCTCCCTATCGCCTGATCGTCAATCAGAATCGCCTGATGTGCCGCACCGGTGGCCAGCTGCACGCGGGCAAAGGCACCTGGCGTCAGTTTCCCATCGTCGTTAGGGATTACGGCACGTACCCTGACAGTACCGGTACTACGATCGATCTGATTCCCGACAAAATCGAGCGTTCCCTGATGCGGGAAACCTTTTTCTGTCGCCAGCCCAACATGCACGGGTAAACGCTCTTCCACCTTGTTAACTGCGTCAGGACGTGCCTTGCTGACTGAATTAAGGAACGTCGCTTCGTCAATATCAAAGTAAGCGTATAGCGGATTGACGGAAACAATCGTTGTCAATAGCGTCGCAGATCCCGTACCACCGCCGCTGACCAGATTTCCCTCAGTCACCAGCATGCGATCCACGCGGCCGGTAATCGGTGCCACCACGCGCGAATAAGACAAGTCCAGTTTCGCCGCCGCAACCTCGGCCTTTGCAGCCTGCACCTCAGCCTGACGAGCATGACGTGTAGAAGCGGCGTCATCGTAATCTTTCCGGGATACCGCGCCATTGTTCACCAGCCGACCAACTCGTTCAAAATCGCGATTGGCCTGGATAGCCAGCGCTTCTGCCTGCTTGAGTCGTGCTTGCGCGCTGTCAAGAGCCACCTGGAATGGACGAGGATCAATTTGGAACAGCAGCTGCCCCTGACGCACCATGCTGCCTTCAGGTACGCTGACAGCGTCGATGGTACCGCCAACGCGTGGGCGTAGCTCTACGGTTTTTGGGGCCGCCAATGAACCGGTAAACTCTGCCGAAGGGACTATCTGACGCGAGAGCACTTCGGCTACGGGAACCTGGGGAGCCATAGGTGCGGCCGCTGCGGCCGGCTCATCGTTGCCGCCACTATCCCGGGCAAACGCAATCCCGGCAGTGGCGATGATTGCGGCCGACACAATCAGAACCCCAATTTTCATTTTCATAACAGTGATCCTTTCATACGCCACAGGCAGCCCCGGCCCATCCGAAAACGGCGCTGTAGCAATTTCTTACAAGGCTAAAGGTTGATGTTACTGGAAGGTCAAGCACACCAATTAAAAAAAATGAAAAACATCCAATCAGGCTTAATTAATATTTAATGTGTAAGCGTTAAACGAGCGCCGTATTGACGATTATTTATCGGGAAGAACCACGTTCCATGGAAGTAGTTCGGCCACTTTGTTGCTGGACTACTCCGGTAGTATGCTCAAGATATGGCGAAGGTAGTGACCCATGCAGCAATTGAGCTCACCGCTGAAGACTCACGCCAGACCTTCCCCCTTCTCCCGGGATAGCCGCCTGCGGCAGCATGTCATTCGTCATCGCGCTGCCAACCTGACCATTCAGAACCAGCGGCACAACATGCCGCATTTCTTTACGCAACTGGCTGATTTGCTAGCGCGGGACCAGCAGATGATTGGTAGGTGCTTGGCTGTCCGCGTGTCTCCGGGGTCAGACACTGACCTTTACTGACAGCTGGCGGCCCCCATTAAGGTCGGAACCACAGTACTTGGCGGGCTGTGCTGCAGGCGCTGATACTGCCCCAGTACCAGTTCGGCGCTGTTCAGAACATTTAGCATCCAGAACGGGGACATGTCTGCCATGCGCTCGTTACTATAGGGCAGGATCGTCTACCGGGGTGGGGTCAGTCCATCAACGGCTCGGAAGTGTCTAGATTACCCGTGGCGATTCAAGAAGGTTGAATATGATTCCCGACTCATTAATGGAACGCTGCATGATGTTATGCATTACGGGTTGACATTACGATGTGACGGGCCGGGTTAGCTGTATGGAGCCTGTACACAAGTTTGTGTAATTGCCTGATTTTGATATGTTCAATTCAACATCAAAAGCAGGTTACTTTATGGACGAAAAACAGTTGTAGGCTCTGGCTAACGAACTGACCAAAAATCTCAAAACCCCTGACGATCTCAACCAGTTCGATCGCCTGCTGAAAAAAATCAACGTTGAGCGCCGCCTCAACGCCGAAATGCTCCATCACCTCGGCTACGGTAAACATCAGTCTAAACCGGGTGCCAACTCCCGCAACGGCTATTTCACAAAAACCGTTACCACCGGCGATGGCCCGCTGGAACTGCGTACGCCGTGCGATCGTGACGGCTCCTTCGAGCCCCAACTGGTGAAGAAAAACCAGACCCGGATCACCGGGATGGATAACCAAATCCTGTCACTGTACGCCAAAGGGATGACCACCCGTGAGATAGTGGCTGCGTTCAAAGAGTTGTATGACGCGGATGTCTCACCGACGCTGGTAGTCCTTCATGCTCCGGAAGGTCAGACTGATGTTGTCTTCACTGCCATCATCAGCAAGCGTGTTTTTAACGGTAAGATTGACTTTTGGGGAATATTCAGAAATGACAGAATCACAATTATTTTTATTCAAATCAACTTTTTTGCGCTCAGACAAGGGGCAGACTCCTGACCATTACTGAAGTCGCCCGCCACGAGCAATTTCAGGGGGAGCTCCGTTTTCTTGCTCGCACCACCGGTATGCAAATCAAGTTTTAAATTAATACGCGCTTTAGGGATTTCGGACTGAAAGGAAGAATTAGACATGGCTGTCCCTGTTCTATGGAGTGATAGAAACGGTCAATGCCAGTGAAAAATAAATAAGAAAAAATTACCCAGCCAGAACAACTTTCCGGTTCGCGTCATCCGACGTAAATAAAAATCCCGGAACCAAAAAAAGCGGGCGCATTCCATCCACCAGCATGTCGACACTGTATTTTCTGGGTATTTGTCTGAAATGAAAAATTTCGGATAAGGCCCAATGGCTGGAGTTTGGGAACGTTCCCTGCCAGATCGAAAATGAAAAAATGTAACAAAGATTTACATTCCTGGCTTTTAACAAAAAAAATATCATCTTTCTGATTTATAAAAATTTTACACCATAACCCTTCAGGCCCCGCGGGATAAGGATGTACAGAAAATGATCAATTTGGCTTAGGGTGTATATTTGTACAAAATATCACCAGTCACGTGAAATATCTGATTTTGTACTTTTATCAGAAATTGAGAAGCTGGACGTGACTGAGCATGTGAAAAACTGGCGACAGTTTCAGGTTTCCATCATTTCTTATTATTCACGTAAACCGGGCTTATTTATTTTTTTTCAGATTAAAGGAATTGCAACGCCCGGACTTTACGCATATCTCATACCTGTACCAGCGATATGAATATCTCAGCCGCCGGTGCATTAGCGCGACCAGGAACAACACCCGTTCGGTTTACAGAAAGACAGACGTGGACAGTGATGAGCTTTGCTGCGGGTTGAGAACGGTTGTTTTACTGCTCAAGGTTGTAACACGATCCGATTCGACTCCAGCATGACAGCCGACAGTGTATGAGCCGCAAAAACAGCCATACAGGCTGACAAGTCGCCATTCACAAGAAACTCAACCGGCGCAACGAGTTTCCCTCCATCCGAAAATCCGCAGGTCAGTGCCGACTTCCTTACCAGCAGTGCATTCGCATCGCTGTATTCCAGGGCCAGAAGCGTTTCATTGTCCCAGTCCCTGTCACTCACCGCTGCATTGACCCAGCCCCGCGATTTAAGCTGTTCAATTGCGTACGTCAGCCGATACAAATCCGACTGCGCTGACACCGGTCCGGTGCACGAAGACCACAGATATTCCAGACGACTGAATAAGCTGGCGGCAAGGCCTTTGTTACGCCCCAGCGTCAGCAATCCCTCAATATCAGATGCGATTGCACGTGGAAACCGTTTTTGCTTATACGCCACCGTTAACCAGCGCAGTATAAATGCATGCGTGCTGAGTGGCGACAATGCCTGACCATCCTGCTGAGCGGTACGTAAGGCGACAAGGGCGCACCAGGCGAAATGCGCAAGTGCTGTGACGGTTTGTTCCGGGGGTAAGGTATCGTGAGCTTTTTTCATTCAGGGATTATATCGGCGCTGCAGACACCGGGGAAGACCTGGATAACTCCCCCATTAATTAGAGAAGCTATTACTTTCACGGACAAATCATCCCCGTTCTGGCCGTTGCTATTGGCTCTGACATGGCCTTAACATGCACGGTAAGCTGGTTAAAGGGTGTTGCGAAGACTCCCTGAGCGACGCGGTTAATAATGATCTGCGTCATACTCGTTACACCGTCAGTGCAGGCGGTACCGGTCACCTTTTGCCATGCGTCGGCGATGATGGCGTTAAGCCCCGGAGGCGCACTGTCGGTCAGTTGCAGGTTTCGCCCTGTACCCAGCGTATCGAGATTGAGCAGCAGCACCATTTTGCACTCCGGTGCGCTGGCCGTCTCCCATATCCAGCGTAACAGCGTCGGGAGTGAACGATGTCGTGCCTGCTGACGCTGGCGCGAATATTCGCCGGTGCGCTGCCAGACTTCAGAGTGAAAACGCAGAATCAATGACCGGTATTCGCTCATGGCTTCACGATACGGTAGCGCCAGCGTAAAGCTGAATGCCGCCAGTCGCGGGTAATGGTCAACGGCCTGTTGCAGAAATGCACGCGTGCTGACGGCATCCGCGCTGACAGCATCAGACGCCCGTATGTAAGAATGATTCATAATGCAGACTCTCTTTAGGTTAAATCAGGGAGGACACCGCCTCTACGGCGGTATCTGGTTCATAAAGACGGGGAACTATCTGGTACTGCAGCAGTAGTTTCTCTGCCAGTGCGCTTCTTCGATGCTGTAGATACCAGTCAGACACCGGGGACAGTGCTTCACGCCCTGGTAATGGTCGCCGCACCACACGCAGTACCAGGAGAGCACCATTACCGTCGCTTCCAGCCCGTTGATGAGACTGCGCAGCTTTCGGTGCCGGGCTTCGGTTTTCACTTCCGGGTCAAGGTGGGCGCAGGCCATCAGCACATGCCGGGCCACGCTCTGCTGGTCATGTTCAAACCACGGCGGCTCCCCGTATGTCCCCGCATGGAGCACCAGTCGACAGCCGCAGGACGCGCAGCTCCATATCTGCCCCGGCGCACTCACGGCCTCCCCGGCTGTCGCGAAGTGGCCTTCGCGGTCATTGGCCAGATAACATTTCAGCATGCGCATGCCGTCACTTCCTCTATCCGGTTGGTATCAGCACGCACATCACTGTGCTCGCCCGTCCGGCAGGTGAGGCAGTAGCGCTCACCGTGGTAATCACTGCCGCAGCCGTGACAGTGCCAGTCTGCGTAGAAAACCAGGGGACGGGCTTCCGGTACATAAGACTGCAGTTGCCGGATATGGCGGGTCTCCCTCACCCCGGGCTTTACATACGGGCAGTGCTGTCGACCGTTCTCCGAAAGCTTTGCTGCATGATGTTCAAACCACGGACGTTCGGTGTCGTATTCAGGATGGTACTGCAGGGCACTGGCACACAGATGGCAGCTGTAGCGGTCATACGGCGCGGTCTGCGCGGTTATGGCTCCCGTGAGACGGCCGTTGCCGTCCAGAGCCATAAACGATTTTGCATACATAGTGGTACTCTCCTTACCGCCAGACGACACGCAGGCGTCAGCCGTCCCGGTACGGGCAGCGTGGCAGGGTGAATGGCGGTTCAGTTATGCGTTAGCGGGTCGGTACGGTTGGTGGTCGGCACCGGAATACAGAAAGGTTACGGTTGTGCAGGTGCGTCGGTGGGTCTGAAACAAACGGGACAGGGTCTGGCGCCACAGTACTGTCGCCGGCAACGGGGACACGTCCAGCGAACCGGGATGGCCTGTGGCTGAGTGCGGCGTCGTTTTTCCATTCAGATATCCTCCCTGCTCAGACGCCACGGGAATCAGCAATACGCTGCTGCATCCAGGCTTCCACCTCGCTTCTGCGCCAGCGGGAGCTGCGCCCCAGCTTGATGGGTTTCGGAAACAACCCGTCGCCAATCAGTTTGTAAAACCATTTGTCGGTCATCCCGGTAAACGTGGTGATAAAGGTCATGTCGATAAGCGGGTCCTGAGCTGAAAGCAGTGTGTCAGGGCTGGCATTAATATTCGTATTCAACGTGGTCATGGTATTTTTCTCCCTCTGAGGATATGGCTATCGGGAGACGTCCGGTGGTGGTTGAATCATGGGGTTACCGGTTCTCCTCAGAGGATAGGGGAACGTTGTAAAAAATTACCCGGCCCGCACAATCAGGCCTGATGAATCGAGATATGTCTGGCTCAGCCACGGCTGCAACCGAAGTTACGCTCACCGTCACCGGTGATTTTGGTCTCCAGCTTGGCTAAATAGGCCGCCTGCGACAGGGCCTGTTGCAGTTGAGCACCATCGCCACGTGTCAACCATGAGACTGGACTCGCCGGGAAACGAGCCAGAACGGCATGCGCCTGTGCATCCACCTTCAGGGCGCTGCACCACGCTTGTTTAATCATACCTGCAAGCGAATCCGGGTCTTTGTAATCTCCCGGTCCGCACCACGTATCGCGGTTCAGCAACAGCACCGCGTGGTAATGCTTCTTCCCTTTGATTTCACCAAACTCCCGCGCCCAGATAAAACGCAGCGTGGTCGGCCAGACGCGTTTGCCCTCGCGACGTTGACGCGTCTGAAGGGCATCAATCCGGGCTTTCAGGGAATCGGTGAAGCGGGAGATAACAGCAGCATCGGTGGCCGCTGGCGTATCCGGCAGACGGAGGTCAACACGCAGGGCCAGTAAGCGGGTGTAAGCGTTAAGAGCGCAACTGAAGGTATCAGCGATGCGTTGCTGCCAGTAAGGGTCGTATGTGTAACTCATTAAAATGGACTCCGGTGGGTTATCGTTCATAACCATTACCGGTGCTGTTAAAAAAAACTTATTGCCTTCAGCGAGTCCGCCAGTCGATCCCTCAGAGACGGCTGGCTTCAGTAAAATATCGTGGCTGGCAGAATGATTGCGTAAAGGGTAATCGCCTCTCAGAAATCGGTTCTAATGCCGGGTGACCCGAAGGCTGCGAAAAAACAGTCTTCCCGTTAGACGATGGCGGGTACGCTTGACATAAGCGGCGTCAACGAGTTCATCGGGTGGCAAATCACGGGTGATATTACAAATCGTCGCCAGTGCTGTATCGGAGAGTTTAAAACTCCGTGACAAGGCGTAGTAATCCCCGGTTTTTTGGTTACTGATGTTATCGAATAACGCTCTGAAGAAATCCGTCTGTGAAGGTCTGCGGGCGTTGATAATTGCCTCTGTCGCTTCATCCCTGAATGTTACCTCCACCTCTTCCATCCCCAGTGAGCGAATGATCCCGGCAATGTCAGGCCAGTAGCGAAGATCGAAACTGTTAAGTCGCTGCAATTCTGGCTTACAGAAGCAGCTGAAGATTGCGATGCCCTTGTATTGACCTGGACCCAAAATAGGTTGTGGTTACCCTGAAAAGCAAATATTACCCCAGAGGGATGTATATACCCGGGGCAAGAGCCCCTGTACCAGTCCCTCATTGCTGTCATGATATTATTACCCCGTTCAATAAGCCCGATAAATAATCGTTATCGGGACTACTGCTAAAACGCCCTGTAACGCATCAGGAGCGCCATATTCATACTAACCACAGATTTCCACTATCGTGTTATTCAATGCGCTTATGCAGGCTCACAGGAAGCTATGGCGGTATAAGACACTACAGCGCTCAATTACTTATTAAATAGCTTGCGGTGATTACCAGGATAATCACCCTATTCCACGTCACCTCAATCGGGTTATTCTGTTTACGATACAATCATGACTATTATCACCAACACGGATAATGCCCCGTTTACAGTCGTTACCAATGGCCTTGTTTACACATATCAAAAAACTTTCAGGGATAACGGGTCACCGTAGTATCTGTAACTGACAGGTATTGTAAGCGTCAATATCAGGCAGACAGAGCAATACCGACAGGCTTACTACAGGTTAGTTCACTGACTGAGCATTTAACGCTCATCACTAATACGCAGACCAGTAATAAACCATTGATACTCACCTGCTGATTTTCAGGCATGACCATTCACCCAAAACGTTACTGTTAACCAGTAACCACCCTGTCGTTATGATTATTAGATTACTGATGTTAATCATCTTCACTTTTATCCTGACGAGGACTAGTCAATGGTAATATCGACTCAATTCAATTCTGTTTTCTTAATGATAGATTTTTAATGAGTGCTAAACATTCAGGTTGTGACTACATTGAATGGTGTATTTCTTACCTGATGGCAATGATTGCTCAATGGATACCATCCAATAGTACTATCCCCTTAGTGAATACCTTCAGATAATAATACCTCCCAGGCATAACCCACTTACTGATAACACATCATCGATTACTGTTACAAATGATAAGACCCCTTCTTTAATATATTAATACCAATCCAACACGCCAGGCATAACAATAGCTATGAAGATAACCACGCCAGACAGCACTTACCTACAACAAACGCCTGCATCAGTTACTCTGGAATTATCTTTTTTCAATAACATGAAAATAGACACCACGTCATATCAAATAACCTCAATCAAATTAACCCCGTATCATCACTGCCCGCAGAAGCCCTCAATCCTGATTATGAGCAACAAAATGGAAATACCTCATGGCAGCCCGACCTGATACCAGAAATGCCCCCTGAAGCGAACCAGGCACCATGATGGGGATGAAAACGAAAGCATGCAGGAGAACAAGATAACCTATTGAGACGATACTCATCCAGTAAACAGAGAAGCATCTGAGAGATAAACAAAGAAAATGACAACTTTAAAACCATGGTAAAACCTTGTCAAAACCAGTATAAATCAACAATAAAACCTCACGATGACTACCAGATGTGTTTTTAAGTGACGATAAAACCATCATCGTGATACTGTGTAGCTACAACAATCACCACCATAACCACTACTATGTAGTTTACGATTACAGGTATCCACAATGGTTGTACATTACGACAATGGCAGACAACATCTTATAAAAACCCGTGACCTGAGAGTCTGTGCTTTTTATGCCGGGTGGCTGGGTGTTAATAAAATAATTAACACCCGTGACATTCCTCACCAGGATGCAGAAAGTTGTCGACAGGCACTCAACAAACTGATTAATCAGTTCATACCGAATGCAGAACAGCGGGCAAGACTTTTTTCTGATATGGAAACAGCCCGTGATGAAAACATCCTTCCGCTGGAAAGTTTTGACTGGCTAGAACAGGATGAACGGGCAACATTCTGGTTATGGGCGTATATTTGCAAGGCCGGAGACTACGAACTTGGTATTGACAAACCAGCAAATGCAGAGTTCGGAAAGAACTGGTATCAGCGAATGAATCTGAGTGTATCTCCGACAAGCCACCAGGAAAGAATTAATATTATCATCTCTTTTTTCGACAACATTATTATTCCGACCCCACCGGTAAATCATCTCAAGCGCCAGGTCATGGACAGGCTGAAAGACCAGTGGAAAAATATTTACAGCAAACCAGCTCCGCTGAAATGGTTACCTAATGAAGAAGACGCGGTACTGTGGGCATGGAACAGCCTCAAATCGCTTCAGGAAGAAAGAAATGCGCCCACTATCGGGCTCTCATTAAATATTTCAACGCCAGGAATGAGTACCTGGTTTACCCCCCTGAGTCATTCTGAACGCAATTTAGCCCTGCGCACGGCGATCGACTTATGGGACGATGCACCGGATACAAAGCGTTTATTCCTTCTGAACCTGAATAAAGCCTGGAACCAGCAAAAATTACGTCAGTCCCGTACCGATAAAAAAGCACTCAATACGTACCTGAAGAACGAAACAAAAACTCGACTGGACTTTATGGCAGAACGTAGCGGAGTTCGCATCAGTGATATGCTGGAAATGCTGATTAATGACCATTACCGAAAAACCTGTGGTGGTGAGTGAGGGCTTTGCGCTAAAAACAAGGTGAGCGGAGGCAGTAATACAGACCAGAAATGACATTCAAAATAATTTCAGACCTATATTACCGGTGTGAGAACGGCAGCAGAAGTGCTGCCGTTTTGTTATTTCACTCACGGAGGTTAATGTGTCCAGTAAGAACAAACGGGGTCCCGATACCCTGTTACCGTCGTTATTCCTTCTCCCGGGTCAACTGTCCCACAAAATACCCGTGCGTATGCTTCTCGCGCTAAGTCACAGCTATGCTTTCTGTTCCGGTACCCAGGTCTCTCTGATACACGGTCCGCCAGCTCATGAAGGCGGCTATTTATTGCCAGTAATAAGGGAGAAAGAAATGCATTGTCCGAATTGCGGTTCGCAAAACATACGACTGCGCCATGTGGGTAAAAAGACGGGTGGGGTCATTGGCGCAACAGCCGGAGGCATTGCCGGGCTTGAAGGAGCCTCCACCGGTGCGCTGATAGGTTCAGTCATTCCGGTTGTCGGTACGATAGCCGGAGGCCTCATTGGTTTTCTGTCCGGCGCCTGTGCTGGTGCGGTGGCAGGCTCTCTGGCCGGAGAACAACTGGACGGTACCGTCTTTGATGAATACGGCTGCACGCAGTGCGAGCATATCTTCAGTGCACCGTAACGTTAATAAGGGTCAGCCCATCCTGCACAAAGCCTGAGCCGCTGACCGTACTCGCTACGGCACGACTGATGACAGGGCGTGTCAGCATGCTGTCGTCATTTCAGCTACCTGGCACTAACCCTTTGTTAATTCTCCTGTTTACTGAAAGATGAATTTTACTTTTTCTTTTCCGCCATTACGGGGGATGGACATAACGTGTCCCTCCCCGCCCGCATAATAACCGCATGAAATATCAACCTATTTATCGCACACGGAGCGTCCATGCAACGACCCGATGAAGAGGCCCGCTACGACCGGCTGGCCGTCAGATTGTCGGTCATTATCAGCCGGTTAATGGCCGGAGAAACGCTGACCCTTCAGACACTGTCCGGTGAGTTTGGTGTATCGATACGCACCCTGCGTCGTGACTTACATCAACGGCTGGTCCACCTCGACATTATCGGGGAGAACGGCACGTATCGGCTCAGTGAGAGCGCCACGCGTGATCACTCTCCGGGGGCCGTTTCCTTTGCCCGCAGTACCGGTATCGCACGCATTATCCCGTCGCAGAACCGGCAACTGATGCACCTGCTGATGAATGAAACGGGCACCTCACCCTGCTTTATCTGGCACGACTTACCGCCAGCATGGACACAGGCTGACAGTTTTCATCGTCTGGCCGAAGCCATTTGTCATCACCGGGTGGTCAGTCTGCTGGTCGGCGGTGTCCGTCACGATGAGCAGGAGCCTTACCGCCTGATTTACCGGCATCAGCACTGGTATCTGGTCGTCTGTTGCCGGGGGAGCCTTCGGGTGTTCCGGCTGGAAGACATTATCTCGGCCTCACTCTCAGAGCAAACCTTCCGTCGCCGGAGCGAAATCAGTTCGCTCATTACTGAAGAGGGATTTATCAGCGCACTGCCCCACTTTCGCTTTATCAGTGATGTCATTCACACCTTCAGGGAACAACACCCTGAACATCCATCCAGACCCAAAGGAGTCAAATCGTGAAACCTGTCGAAGGCCCTCTGCTGCTCTTCACCCTGATGTTGTCTGCCGTAACCCTGAGCGGCTGTGGCGACAAAAATGAACGCGAGTTTATCCGGGGATGCAAATCAGGCGGCGGTACTACCGCCGTCTGCGGATGTATCCGGGATGACCTCAAAACGAAATATACGCACGGGGAGCTGGAGAAAATGAACCAGCAATACGGTTATGTCCCCCCGCGCTTCATGGACAACATGCTGAGCGCTGCTCAGCAGTGCAGAAAATAAGGAAATCTGAACATGGCGCTTGTCATTAAATATTTCGCGATTGCCTTCGCCATCGCGCTTGTGGTCGTGCTGTTTAACGTGTTCGGGAGTACCGGCGAGATACGCAGTTTTGGTCAGGGAATGGAATATCTGTTCTGGATGACGCTTGGGCCCGGAGCCGGTATGACGGTCGGTGCTGCTCTTCGACAATGGCTGATGCCGGATGCGGTATACACCCGCGAAGGAATGACCGGATTACTCAAGGCCCGTCTGTTCTGGCTTGTGGGCCCACAGTATATCGGCTGGCTGGCCGGACTTATCGTCGTGGGTAAACAACTCATGTAACACGGCTGCCCCCCAACAACATTTTTGACTGAGAAGGAAAAATACCATGCGATTCATGCACGCCATCCTGTCAGCAGGATTACTGACCTTTGCCATCACGGCACAGGCGGTCCCCAATATGTGGAGCAGTGGCTTCGGTATGGGCGTCACCGAGTACATCATCACCAGCCCGGAAAACGTGATGATGAACCTGAACTGCACCGGCAACCCTGACGACCAGAATATCCTGCAGCATCACGTCATGCTCACCCTGCCTGACGGCAGCGGTGCCGATTCACAGGATGAGAAAACCGCCATCACCGTCGTCACGGATGACCAGACGTTCCCCCTGCCGTCCTCTCTGGGCTGGCGTAACGGCGACAACGCCTGGCTGTCGTTCATTGATGCCATCAGAAAAGCAACGTCGTTTGAGATTTACGTCAACGACAAACAGGTGGGGCACTTTACCCCTTCGGCTGGAAACGTTCACAAGGTTCTGGCTGATATGCCCGAATGCACGACACTGACCGCCGGGTAACCCGGCGCATCCCCGGTTTACAGCAAAATCAATCAAGGACAATACGATATGACCGACATTTCGACACTCAGCCAGCGACTGACGACGCCAACCCTGCATTTTGTTCTACTCACCGTCGCCACCTGCGGCATCTGGCCGTTACTGTGGCTGTACCGAAAACAGCAGATTATCAGCGACACCACCGGATATCCGGTTTGCGGCAATCTGTTTATCATCTGGCTCGCCGTCTGTTTTGGGCTCGGACGACAGTTCGGCGTGATGGCCTCACCGGACCTGGCGGGCTACTACACGGGCAGCGATACACTGTTGGCCTTAAGCGGCATTCTGTCGCTCACCTGCGGCGTGATGTACATCGTCTGGGCCTTTAAGGCCAGAGCAGCACTGCGACACTATGCGCTGAACACCTTCCGGTTTGACCTGAAGATGAATGCGTTTTATACCGTGGTGCTCAACGTCTTCTACATTACATACTGCATCAACGATATGCCGCAGGCACTGGCGAAGCACCGCATTATTCATGGTCAGGCCCCTGTGCCGCCGGAGTCTCCGTCACCGCAGTAACGCAGCTCTCCTCTTATTATCCGGCCGGGGCATTCCTGTGTGCCCCAGATTCATCCGGATCCCCCCTCTGAGATTTGACCCAATGACATTACTGAAAATCGTGCTCAACACCCTGCGTCAGGTGCTGACGTGGTGCGCCAGCAGCCGGGCGCAGCAGTTTGTGGAAGACCACTTCCGCGAAGAAGGCTATGACGAAGACAGTATTTACATCGCCAGACAGGCGGCAACCCTGCTCGCAGGTGCCTTAATCACAGCGCTCATGGAACAGATACTGCAGCTTATTGCCACACACTTAACCCACTGATGCCCTGCTCACTGAGCGGGGCATTTTGTTTTATGCCATTCATCAGGAACTGAATATGCAAGTCACTGACGATACGTCGTTACCGCCAGGGCAATTCACCCGCCGACAGGCTGAAGCCGTGGTCACGCTTTACCACAACGTCACTATAGAAGATGACCAGGGTACGCACTTTCGGCTGGTTATTCGCGACAGCGAGGGGACGTTAATCTGGCGGGCCTGGAATTTTGAAGCCAGTGCCGGGGAATGGCTTAACCGCTATCTGCTCAGCCACGGGATCCCCAAACACTGACACACCACAGCTTAACCCAATAGCGACCACACAAAAAAGCCATGCTCCCACAGGAGCATGGCTGTTTTGTTTATGCCGTTAAATCAACAATAAGGAATTTACCATGAGACTAGCCAGCCGCTTTGGACGGACAAACCAGATCCGTCGCGATCGTCCGTTAACCCGCGAAGAACTGATGCAGGTCGTTCCCAGCGTATTCAGTGCAGATCGCCACGGTTCCAGGAGCGAAAAATACGCTTACATACCCACCATTACTCTGCTCGAAAATCTTCAACGCGAAGGCTTTGAACCCTTCTTCGCCTGCCAGTCACGCGTACGCGACCCTGACCGCCGGGAGCACACCAAACATCTGCTGCGCCTGCGTCGTACCGGTCAGATAACCGGCCAGCAGGTTCCCGAAATCATTTTGCTTAACTCGCACGATGGTAGCAGCTCATACCAGATGCTGCCGGGGCTGTTCAGAGCCATCTGCACCAACGGGCTCGTCTGCGGACAGTCGTTCGGTGAAATTCGTGTACCGCATCGTGGCGATGTGGCCGGGAAAGTGATTGAGGGGGCTTATGAAGTGCTCGGTGTCTTTGATCGGGTGGAAGAAAAGCGCGAGGCCATGCAGTCACTTCGACTACCAGCACCCGCGCAACATGCCCTGGCGAACGCCGCACTGACATACCGCTTTGGTGAAGAATATCAGCCGGTGACCGCAGCGCAGATACTGACACCGCGACGGTATGAGGACCATCAGGACGACCTGTGGACCGTTTATAACCGCATTCAGGAATCGTTGCTGAAAGGCGGGCTGAGCGGACGCACCGCACAGGGTAAACGTACCCACACTCGTGCGGTTAACGGTATCGACGGGGATATCAAACTCAACCGCGCGCTCTGGGTGATGGCCGAAGAACTGCAGCAGGCACTGAGCTGATGCAGCACATTCCTGCAAATACCCGTCTGACGGCTGTCTGGCCCGTTTCCCTGCAAAACCAGTCCGGCTGCCGTTCCATCTCCGACGATGACCTCTGCGCCTGGTGCAGACATCTTTGCTACCGTCCCGGCGAGCTCAGCCTGTGCCGACTGTCTGTATCTGACAGCATCTGGCCCTCACGGTGCGATGAAGATGGCTATGCGCAGTCCTGCCCGTCACTCCTGCTGAACCAGCATCCCCAACCCGATAAATAAACAAGGAAAAACTAACATGACCGACATTATTAACCTTCACGATACCCTTCCGTTACCGCCACAACCTGCCGGTTCTGCGCCAGCGCTGACCGCCACCCTCGTACAGGACGAGCAGCGCATCGGCTTTTGGCCGCAGTACTTCGGCAGCATACCGCAGTGGATAATCCTTGAGCCGACGGTCTTCGCGTGGATGGACCGTTTCTGCGCCGACTACAACGGCGGTATCTGGAATTTTTATACGCTCAGCAACGGTGGTGCGTTTATGGCCCCGGAAGCGGAGAACAATGAACCGTGGTCGCTGTTCAACACTATGAACGGCAACGGCGGTGAACTCAGTGCCGACGCTGCGGGGATTGCCGTCTGTCTGATGACTTACAGCCACCATGCCATGCGCACCGAATGCGATGCCATGACGGAGCACTACTACCGCCTGCGGGATTACGCGCTCAGTCACCCGGAATGCAGCGCCATCATGCACATCATCGACTGAGCATCCCGCCATGTCGTATGAACTGTCTCACCTGAATACCCTGTGGGATGCGCTGGGGAAAATAACGGTCAGGGATGAGGACGGAGACGTTGTGACCGACGAACTCTTCCTGCATTTTCTGACGGGCACCTCTCTCTTCCCTATCTGGTCATGGTTTGAATCCCAGCACGACGAGTTCGTCGTTGCCGTGAAACTGTACAACACATCAATCCCGGACGGGTCAACATAAAGGAAAAGCCAATGAATATAACCCCTTGCCCCCCCGACAGCGGGGGAATATCTCCCGCCGCACAGCGCACTATCCGACGTGCGCTGACCCTGCTGGAACGCCAGTTACGCGAGCCCGGCGCCTCCTTTACCTCCACCACCGCCGTTCGTGACTGGCTGCGTCTGCAACTCGCCTCACTGGAGCGTGAAGTATTCACTGTACTCTTCCTCGATAACCAGCATCGTCTGATAGCCCACGAAACGCTCTTCACCGGCACCATCAATCATACGCAGGTCCATCCCCGCGAGGTGGTTAAGGCCGGTCTGAAGCATAACTGTGCCGCTGTCATTGTGGCGCATTGCCACCCGTCAGGCCTTGCCGAACCCAGCAATGCAGATCGTCAGGTCACTACGCGTATTCAGCAGGCGCTGGAGCTGGTTGATATCCGACTGCTTGATCACCTGGTGGTGGGCGGCATGGAGATCGTCTCGTTTGCTGAGAGAGGGTGGCTTTAAGGAGAGAATAACGATGAAAATCATCAGCAAACGCCAGGCGATGGCGATATACCGCCAGCATCCGCAGTCCCGGTTGTTTCGCTTCTGTGCCGGCAAATACACATGGTCCGGCAGCATCTGCCACTACGCAGGTCGGGAAGTGCAGGATATCAGCGGCGTGCTCGCCGTCTTCGCAGAACACCGTCAGGACCGCAACGGCCCGTACGTCGTATTACGCAGCGTTACGCTGAATTAATTCACGTTTAAGGAAGGCTAAAATTGTCGAATACAATACCGCCTGTAAACCACGATATCGCCGCCCCTTGGTGGGGGCTTAAACGCGATATCACCCCCTGTTTTGGCGCACGTCTGGTGCAGGAGGGCAACCGGCTGCATTACCTGAACGACCGCGCCAGCATCACCGGCACCTTCAGCGACGCGGATTTACGCCATCTCGACCAGGCATTCCCGCTACTGCTGAAGCAACTGGAGCTGATGCTGCTTTCCGGTGAGCTGAATCCCCGTCATCAGCACTGCGTCACGCTGTATGCAAAAGGGCTGATATGCGAGGCCGACAGCCTCGGCTCGCACGGGTACGTCTATCTCGCAATTTACCCGACACCTGCAACAACAGAATAAACCTCCCGGCAGTTTTCCTTCGTTTAACTCACCAGTAAAGGTTTCCATTATGCAAACACAACCTGTTCCTCCGAAACGGGAGGTTTCGCCACGCCCGTCACCCGTGGCGATCTGGCAGCGCCTCCTGAGTCACCTGCTGGACCGTCACTACGGTCTGACGCTCAACGACACGCCATTTGGCAAAGATGGTGTGATCCAAGAGCATATCGATGCCGGTATCTCACTGTGCGACGCGGTGAATTTCATCGTGGAGAAATACGACCTGGTACGCACTGATCGTCGCGGTTTTAACGCGGAAACTCAGTCGCCGCTTCTCACCAGTATCGATATTCTCCGCGCCCGCAAAGCCACCGGGCTGATGACCCGTCATAGCTACAGGGCCGTTACCGACATCACCACCGGCAAATACCGTGAGGTGCAACCATGAAGCTGTCCCTGACGGTGGAAGCCGATGCCATCAACGTACTGGCCCTCAACATGGGCCGGATCGTCGTAGACATTGACGGTATTGAACTGACCGACCTGATCAATGTGGTGAACCAGAACGGTTATTCGCTTCTCGTTGCTGACGAACCGGGGAAATTGATTGTTGAAGATCCAATTCCGCCCGTTGCCCGCCTGAACGGCATTCAGTGCAGCACTGCACATATCACGGCGGAAGACAATGCTCTGCTGTTTACCCTTTCACACCAGCATGAAGACTTTGGCGAGTCTGAATGGATTAGTTATACCGGCTCGGGTTATCTGCTCCACCTGGGCGCGTGGTCGTTTCCGGTCTTACGCCTCAAACGCCTCGGTCTGTCAAAAGCCTGCCGTCGGTTATTAGTGACGCTTATGCGTCGCTACGCCGCTGGCATTGTTCATCTGGATGCCTTTGGCGAAGTGCTACCAAGTTTTACAACCTTTGACTGGTAACCCCACCTCAATCACCACAAGGTTTTTACATGCCGGAATTAACCACCGAAGTGGCTCTCAACATTCTGATTGGCTGGCTGCAGGACAACATCAGTTGCAACACCGGCATTATTTTCGACAACGACGAAGACAAGACGGATTCAGCAGTGCTGTTGCCCTGGATTGAGCAGGCGCGAAACGATGTTCGTAATCTCCGCCATCTTCAGCTTCTGCAACAGACCAGAACCTGTTAGCCACCGAACCATACTCACCACACACCTATAAGCCCCAGCCCTTACCGGCTGGCGCTTTGCTTTATATAAAGGAAATTAAAATGTCAGATCTTACCCTCACCGAACCTGAAGTGTTAACCGGCCATACCGATGTGATTTGTTCTACCAGTATTGAGCGCATCATCACCGGACGTAATTTCGCGATTGCACAGATTGAAACGCTGATACAACAACTTGACGATATCTCGACGCTGACCCGCAGCATCGGCGGTGGTAAAGCGAATGAATAGGGAATGCGGCAATACAGCTACGACTGCTGGCTGATGGAGGATACTGATACGGCCATGAAAGCCATTACTCGCAATATCGATCGTGGTATATGGCGGGATCTGATGCAACGCTCGGGAATGCTGGCGCTCATGGACGCACAGGTCCGCGACGAGTGGTACAACAGCCTGGAGAAAGACGATATTCCGGCTATCAGTGAAGAGAATATTCTCAACACATTCGAACAACTGCATCTGAATAAAGGTGAGGTGTTTGAACGAGGTGTGATTAACGTGTTTAAAGGTCTGAGCTGGAATTTTAAGACAAACAGCCCCTGTAGGTTTGGCGGGAAAATCATCGTGACGGGGCTTGTCAAATATGACCGGTGGGGATTTGGTCTGAACTGGGGCTGGCAGCGTGACCGGTTAACGGACCTTGAGCGCATGCTGATGCTGCTGGATGGGAAGGCCATCCCCGACAATCGCGCCGACGTCACGCGCCGGTTAAGCGACCATATCCATGAGAACAGGCATAGCACCCGTTATGAGGATGAGATGTCTGTGATTAAGTATTTTCAGAAGGGAACTGTCCATATCACGTTCAGGCGATCGGAGCTGGTCGATAAGCTGAACGACATTATCGCGAAACACTATCCAGGGGCGTTGCCCACTAAACAGTAAGGAACCAAATTATGGTATCATTTTCAAACATGGATGGTGCTCACTGCGATTCCGTAGTAGATCACTATACCTTGCCATCAAATAGTATTCAGATGGATGTAAAAGTTCCTGTTCAACCATCAAATTTTGACCCTTTGCAGAAGGGGGCCTTAATGGGGGCCTCAACGTTTATGGAACAAGATAAAAACCATTCTAATCAATGCAATTACAAAACAAAATCCATTCCGAGTCCGGGCACCACTATTCAGAAGAACCCGCCTATGGCGGGTTTTTTGCTTTCAGGGTTCTGCTAGATTTCTGATCGTTCTGTCCACTGCGACTCCTACCCTACCCTACCTCATCACGCCAGCTAAACCTTTCAGTGAGACCACGATGGTACTGCAAAAAATATAGCGGTATCAGGAACACCTCTTTTTCTGGCGTGCTTAACCGTAGGCCAGATTTGAGTAATTTATCTGAACAACCTTGGGCACTGAACCAGCGGGTGAAGGAACTGGGCATAGAGTAGCCTGGATTCTGCAGGTAGCGAATAACCCGATCGCGTTGCAAGGTACGCACATTCATCCCCAGGGGCTGGAACTGGTCTCCGCCTCGACATCTGAAGCAAACGCCAGGGAGTAAAAGCCAACCTTCATCTACAATTGCCATCATACCGAGCAAATAGTGAGTCAACGAGGAATCTGGATGGTGAAAACAAGAATCATACAGTCAGCGCAGGGGGCCCATGCCTATCCGTTGCTGATCAAGAGCCTACTGCTGTCGGGTGGGCGTTCTCATCCCGAGCGAGAAATCGTCTACGCCGATAAGCTCCGTTACGACTATCGTACCCTCAAACAGCGCATTCATCGCCTGGCAAACATGCTGACAGCGGCCGGTGTCATGCCTGGAGACACCGTCGCCTTGCTGGATTGGGACAGCCATCGTGCCCTCGAGTGTTTCTTCGCGGTACCCATGATTGGTGCCGTGCTGCACACGGTGAACGTCCGCTTCTCGGCGGACCAAATCGCTTACACCATGAATCATGCCGAGGACAACCTGGTACTGGTGCACGACGACTTCTTGCCGGTTGTCGAGTCACTGGCAGAGACACTGACCACTGTCCGGGGATACATCCAGCTTAGTGACGAAGAATCGAAGGCGACCAGCCTGCCGGTGCTAGGGGAATATGAGACCCTGCTGGCCGCAGCGGGAGAACTCTTTGACTTCCCCGACTTCGATGAAAACTCGATAGCTACCTTGTTCTATACCACTGGAACCACGGGCAATCCCAAGGGAGTCTACTTCAGCCATCGCCAGCTGGTCCTGCACACGCTCAATGAGCTGGGTCTCCTGGCAGCCCACGAGGGACAGTCGCTGCTACGATCGAACGATGTCTACATGCCGATCACCCCTATGTTCCACGTGCATGCCTGGGGCGCTCCCTATGTCGCAACAATGCTGGGTGTGAAGCAGGTATATCCCGGTCGTTACGAACCCAACAAACTGGTGCGGTTTTATCACGATGAGGGTGTGACCTTCTCGCATTGTGTGCCAACCATTTTGCAGATGATCCTTGAGTGCGAAGAAGCCACGCAGACTGATCTGTCAGGATGGAAGATGTTACTGGGTGGCAGTTCACTGTCCCTTGGACTGGCGACACAAGCCCACCATAGGGGCATACGCATTCACGCCGGCTATGGCATGTCTGAGACCTGTCCCCTGCTCTGTATGACCCACTTAAGCGATGCCGAGCTGGCCCTTCCCATGGATGAACAGTTACCCCTGCGGATTCGGACCGGCCTGCCTGTCCCGTTGGTGGATCTGCGTATCGTCGATGGCGAAGGTCGGGAGGTGGTGCACGACGGAGAAGCCCTGGGCGAAATAGTGGTGCGAGCCCCTTGGTTGACTCAGGGCTACCTGAAGGAACCCGAGAAAGGGGCTGAGCTATGGAATGGCAGTTGGCTGCACACCGGCGACATAGCCTCTATCGATCCCCATGGGATAGTGGAAATCAAGGATCGCATCAAAGACGTAATCAAGACGGGCGGTGAGTGGATAAGCACGCTGGAGCTTGAGAGCCTCATCAGCTCACACGCGGCGGTCAGGTCGGTAGCCGTCGTCGGGATACCTGATGAGCAGTGGGGCGAACGCCCCCTGGCTCTGGTGGTTTGCAAGGAAGGGGAGGACCTGGAGCCGCAAGCCATAGCGACACATCTACAAGGATTCGTCGACCGCGGCCACATCACTAAATGGGCGATCCCACGACAGATAAGGATAGTCCCGGATATTCCCAAAACCAGCGTTGGCAAGATCAACAAGCGCCTGATTCGGGAGCTCGAAGCCAGCAATGGGAAGGATATTATTTAAGCGATCTGTCGCATTCACAGCGTAAGGTTAACAACAGTCACACTGCTTATATTTCAGGTAGTTTGCCGATATCAATGCTCTGCCGGGGAACTCACCCTCCCCGGGCGGATGCTGATCCCCCCTTTAGCAACATGGGGTTCTGGTCGATGTCAGGTCCTGCTGGACGAAAACCCGTCCTCAGCGCCTTCCATCCAGCCTGATCATTTACCTAAATCTGCTTTATTCAACAACGCCAGATTCACCCTCACTCATGCTTTCTTTGCTTTGAATAAACCGCAGCGCCAAATAAAGGTCTGGTGCCATAATCATGTCGTCGTCCTTCATTGTCGGTCGACTCTCTTTAAACCAGCGTGTTAACTCCGTTTTCCGGCCCGCAAGAATTAACTTAATCTGCCGCCCCTTCAGGTCCCGTTTTAACTCATTAATGGTTGCCAGGACGCTGATATCTGAATAGGTAAAGCAAGAAACGGCGTCAATGACCACCCATTTAGGTTGTAGTACTGCACCATCGACTAAATTCAAAACGCGGCGCTTAAAATAGGCCACATTAAAATAGGTCAGCGGTGAGTTAAATCGGTACATCAACACGCCAGGGATCATTTTCACATCAGTTGAATTACCTAGTGAGTGAATCATCCCATTTTCGTCAATTCCCAATAAGTGCTCAGTAGGACGAAAAACTGTGCGCAGGAACTGCAATAGACCCAGCAATACCGCAAGGCCGATCCCCTGAATAACACCAATAATCAGAACACAGCCAAAGGTGAAGAACGCCAGGCGAAATGCGGGTTTATTTCTTCGCCTCAGATTCCAGAGTCCGCGTAAATCAATCAATGACCACGATGCATAAATTAGAACAATGCCTAATGCAGATACCGGAATAAATGGTAATGGCTGCGTGAAAAATACCACGACAATTCCGATGATTAAGGCTGCAACAACGGAAACCAGCTGGCTTTTCCCTCCGGTGGAGTCATTTACCGCAGTCCGGGAATCGGCTCCGCTAATCGCAAACCCCTGAGATAAGCCAGACATCAGATTCGCAATACCCAAAGCCCTGAACTCAGCATCAGCATTTATTTCGTATCCATTTTTCGCGGCAAAACTGCGAGCGGTTAGCATCAGGCTAACAAAACTGACTAATGCCAGGTTCAGCGCAGGGATCAATAAATCACGCGCCAGACCAGGCTGAAATGAGCCCCAGTGAACAACAGGCAAACCAGACTGGAAGCCCGATCCCCCAATAGTGGCAATACCATACTGCTGTGCAGATGTGACCCATACCAGCGCCGTTGTTATCACAATTGCAATCAACGGTGCTGGCCATTGGCTACGAAACGTTTTGATAGCTATTAAAATCGCTAACGTTAGGATGGAGATCCCTAAGGTTAATAAATGAATTTCTGAGAGTCGGCCTGGCAGGGCAATAATCTTCTCAATCACTTGCTCTTCATCAAGCGTAATCCCCAGCACCTTACCGAGTTGCCCGACAATAATCGTCACGGCAACGCCGTTAAGCAGCCCCGTTAGAATGGGATGAGAAAGCAGATCAGCAAGCGCACCCAGGCGAAACTTACTGGCAAGTAGACACCATCCTCCCATCATTACGGTCATGACGATTGTTAACTGCCAGTGGAGTTCTGGATTTCCGGCAGAAAGAGGAACCACAACTGCCGCAATTACCGCGCAGGTCGTGGCATCAGGGCCAACAATCAATTGGCGGGAAGAACCAAACAGTGCATAAGCTAGCATTGGCAAAACGCAGGAATATAACCCGACAATAGCCCCGACTCCCGCCAACTCAGCGTAAGCAATCGCAACCGGTAGTGCTACGGCAGCAACGGATAACCCGGCTTTAACATCATGTTTTAGCCAGCTTTTATCGTACGCTAATAAATTTTTCAGTCCCGGCATGTAGTTTAATACCATTTTTCCGAACACTTTATTCTCCGGATTGACCCTTACTAATAGATAAAGGTACACGTAACTGCCGCAGGAGATCCTGATATTTTCGGGAGGTAATACAGATAATTCAGATTGGGTGTTTATCGCGTATGCCGCAGAATGGCTTGTGTTATGCAGGCTCTGGATATTGCTTTGCACCCGATGGTGCGATGTCGTGATCTGCCTGATGCGCTGCGCTTATCAGCGCCTGCAAATACGTTCAGCCCGGCGGATTTGTCCTCCTCAGGAGAGCGCTCACCGACAGACCACAGATAAAACAAAAGGCCCGGTCTTTCGACCGGGC
>NZ_JAOWES010000064.1:0-36014 GCF_030334095.1 Citrobacter sp. Cf118
TGGTAAGCAGAGTTTTTGAAATGTAAGGCCTTTGAATAAGACAAAAGGCTGCCTCATCGCTAACTTTGCAACAGTGCCCTGCCTAATGTTTTCCAGGTCATCATCGCCCAGCGTGTAGAACTTCAGTAGCGACAGTTCGTCCGTGGGCAGATCGAACAGCGCTGCTCGCTGCCGTTCGGTGAAAATATGGCGTCGTGACATACAAATTCGTCCCTTTTGAAGTATAGTCTGTTTTGGACAACAGCCAGCCCATATAAATCAGGGCGTTCCGATACAAAAATCCAGGAGGGTTCAATTGGGACATCGTGCCGCCATTTAGGGGTTCGAGGTCCAATGATGTAAAAAACCACGCTAAGAGGTTAATTCATTGTTTGTATTCAAATTTAATGGTCTTAACTCGCCCTTCAGAATATCTTCCGGTAACGAAAACGTATAATGTCCCAGCATATTTATATGGCCATGTATCAGCGGCGATAATCTTGCCAGATGCTCCTCTTCAGGTGTTTCCCCCGATTTGCGAAGATGTGACAACGCCTCCTGCATGTAAAGTGTATTCCACAGCACAACCGCATTGGTCACCAGACCCAGAGCACCGAGTTGATCTTCCTGCCCTTCACGGTAGCGTTTTCTAATCTCACCACGTTGTCCGTAGCAAATGGCTCGAGCCACTGCATGGCGTCCTTCTCCCCGGTTGAGCTGAGTGAGGATCCGACGCCGGTAATCCTCATCATCGATATAGTTGAGAAGATACAACGTCTTGTTGACCCGGCCCACTTCCATAATCGCCTGAGCCAGACCAGATGGTCGGCTACTTCTCAACAGTGAACGAATAAGCTCTGATGCATGGATGGTCCCAAGCTTCAGTGAGCCCGCCATTCGCATCATTTCATCCCATTGGGATTCTATTTTTGACAGTTCAACACATCCCCGGGCCAGCTCATTCAGGGCACCATAATGTGCCGTTTTATCTGCCCGCCAGAATATCGCCCCGCCTGCATCGGCCAGACGAGGGGAAAACTGGTAGCCCAGTAACCAGAACAGGCCAAAAATGATATCGCTGGATCCTGCCGTGTCCGTCATAATTTCTACCGGATTCAGCCCGGTCTGCTGCTCCAGAAGCCCTTCCAGTACAAAGATGGAATCACGAAGCGTCCCGGGAACTACAATGCCATGGAAACCGGAGTATTGATCGGAGACGAAGTTGTACCAGGTGATACCGCGTCCTGAACCAAAGTATTTACGATTTGGTCCGGAATTAACCGTTTTAACCGGTGTGACAAAACGCATACCATCTGCGGAGGCAACCTCACCACCTCCCCAGTACCCCGCGAGCGGCAGCGTGGACTGAAAATCAACCAGCCGTGCATTAGCGGTGACCAGCGTTTCTGCCCTGAGATAATTTTGTTTAACCCAGCTCAGACGATGGCGAGTAAGCGCGGGAATATTATGCTTTATCAGGGGTTCATGCCCTATATTGCAGGCTTCTGCCAGCAGTGTTGCGCACAGACTGACCTGGAGATCCTGCGCCCGAGCACCTGATTCACTGACGTGGCTGAATTCGCGGGTAAAACCGGTTCGGGCATCTATTTCAAGCAACAGCTCCGTCAGATCAACCGGAGGGATCAATTCTCTTACCCGACGATTCAATTGTATCAGTGCCGGTGGCTCATCCAGTTTATCCAGACTGCTAATCGTCAGTGAGGGATGCTTACCTTCATTGCTTATGCTGACCGCTGCGTTGCAGGCAAAACGTGAAGCCACTGATTTCCATGTGTCATCAAGCCGCGTAGCCAGTTGTTCTGCTGCTTTAGTTCCGTCTGATGGATGACCCAGCGCCCGACATACCGGGATGCGTTGTGCCTGCCATTCAGCTCCCTGAAGCAATTTTTGACGCGGGTCCCCCCACCGATCACTGTTCTCCAGCCAGAGATCACGACGGCGCAAAGAATCTTGAAGGCGCTCGAGAAGACACAGCGAGTAACCCGCTCGTAGAATCCTACCATCTCTGTCGTAGACCAGACGTTTCCATGGGCCGGAAATGATTTGCTCTGGTGCATCGTCGAGAATTCGCTTTTTTGAGCCACTCAGTTCGGCCAGATAATGGATTGCTGACAACGTGAGCTCCCCGGCCGGGGCGGCCTGAAAGTGTAAGTCACGCAACATCGCGGACAGGAAACGCTTCACCCGTCCATATTGTTCCACCATTTCATCCTGAAACTGAGTATCTTGCGGGCGCGCCAGCTCATTTACCTTGCCGACGGATTCAGCCAGTTTGTCCTTTGGTATGCGGCGAAAAATAGCCTGCCGCAGAGCTGCTTCATCGGTGTTCTCATCAAGTAATAACGTGCATGCCCGTGCCAGTAATAGCGCGGCACGATCAAGATCTTTCAGGGTCCTGAGCCGCTTTTTCTGCCCGATATTTTTTGCAGAACGCGTGATATCCAGAATAAGCATATCCAGCACATCCACGGCCTCGTCAAGCGCCGAAATTTCCTGTGCTTTCACAAACGCAGTAAGCACGGCCAGTCGCCGTTCGTCAGGCATTCTTGAAATGTATTTCACCGAAGCCATTCCGGCATAACGGGCCAAATTCCGCAGCTGGATGGCAGGCAGACCGGAGAAATTCAACCGGGAAAACTCCATGCTACGCAGTCGGGTATATCGCTCCAGGGCGTCTGTAAATGACGGCCCACTGATAGTGACAGGACCTTTTCGCATCTCCTCCAGCACCGATATACGCTGCCCTTCAGGTATTTCAAGTAAACCGTCCAGTTGTGTTTTCTGCCAGCTGTCAGGCAACAAAGCCAGCCTTCGCCATAATCGTCGACTTGCCCGTTCGCGTACTTCGCCAATCAGCCTTGTCAGAGTCGAGGCTGCGGGTAGCAGGATCTTATTTTGCAGCAACCATGCGGTAGCAAAATCAAACAGCAGACCTGGACGCTCATTGCTGAGCCAGGCGCGAGTATAGAGCAAACGCTTCAGTCTGAATGTCCAGGGGAAATCACCAAAATCATGATAATCATAATAGAGCTTGATAAGCCCCTGATGCTCCCAGCGGGTATTTTCTCTTTCAGCATACCGGGAAAGGATCTCTGGTCGGCTGATGTTCAACTGTGCCGCAATGTAAAAACGGATGAATGAGGGAATTTGAAGGGGATCAGGAAGAAACGTTCCCAGAAAGCGCGCCGTAGTCAGCTGAAGTGCAATCCCCAGCCGGTTATGTTTTCCCCGTCGCTGATTAATAAAAGCAAGGTCACGCTCATCCAGATGAAAATACCGAGCCAGCTGAACCTCATTTGGGTCTGCCACATAGCGACCGTAGTTTTCTGTCTGTTCGCTGGTAAGAAAGTCATCACTCATTGCGCATCCTTTCGTAAACGGGAGTTCTGTCCTTTTTTTAACCGTCTCAAATATTATAAATTGTGAGACTGCTCAAAACGGCATCATACATTAGTATCAAAAATCGCGATTTATACCTTATGATACTACGCAGTATCAATATCGATTTATGAGACCAAAATGGCATTATTAGGATATGCAAGAGTATCAACCAGCCATCAGAAACTGACGAGCCAGATTACTGAACTCAAAACAGCGGGAGTGAGGGATGATCGTGTATTTACTGACATGATGTCAGGAGCAACTGATGAGCGTGCAGGGCTACAGAGACTCCTTGCCAGAGCGGAGAAAGATGACATCATCCTCTGTACTAAAATGGATCGTCTAGGACGTAATACCGCTGATATGATTCGTATTGTGGATACTTGCTATAAAAAAGGCATCGCTATCCGATTTCTAGAGAATGGTCTTAGTACTGAAGGCACAATGGGAAAAATGGTTATCCAGATACTAGCAGCTGTTGCCGAGGCGGAACGAGAAAGGATCTTGGAGCGAACTAACGATGGGCGGAAGACCGCTATGATTAAGGGGGTCAAATTCGGAAGAAAGCCTCACAAGAAGGCTGAATTAGCTAATGAATTGATTAATAAGGACGTACAAGTTAAGGAAGTAATGGAAAAAACGGGTATATCAAGGGCGACCTATTTTAGGCTGAAAAGAAAAACAGCTATTAACTCTAACGAAGGATGAATTCAAAGTGAGTCAATACTTAAAGCTTGGAGATGACCAGTCTCCGGTTCAGTTGGATCCACACAGCGAAGTTGGTGCATTTAAAGTTGTTGGACACTGCTCATGGGCAAAACCAGGAGATAAAATCACTCCTGATTTTTTGCGTTTAAGAATAGAACCTTGGTTAACTGCTCTTTTTCAGTCTGAACACCTAAATATACTTATTGGCGCGGGACTTAGTTCAGCAATCCAAGAGTCAGCGACAGGCACGAAACCTCAAGGCATGGGATGGATTAATGATCTCAAAGTTTGCAAGGCTGAAATAGATAGTTATGTAGCTAAAACAGCTGAAGCCTCAGGAAGAGGAAGAGGTAATATTGAAGACCAAATCCGTTCAATTAATGAGTTAATTAAAGGATTAGAGATTTTAACTGCGCAAAATCTCCCACTTCCAGAACCGCCTCCTGGTGCTCTCCCATATCGAAATTTAAAAAGTGAGTTAGTTGAGTTAAATAATGAGCTAACAAGATGTTTGAAATTATTCTCAGATTCAGTTAGTAATGGGGAAAAGTTAATTCGCGATGCAAAAAACGATTTAAAAACACAAACGTTTAATTATTTAGTAAGTTTTTTGATGAGTTTTTCAAGTCGAACAGCGACAAGGGATCGATTACATATTTTCACGACGAATTACGACAGGATAATTGAAGCAGGAGCTGAAATAGCAGGTATTCGACTAATTGACAGATTTGTTGGTACTATAGCGCCTATTTTCAGATCTTCGCGACTAGAAGTCGACTATCATTATAATCCACCGGGTATTCGTGGTGAACCAAGATATTTGGAAGGTGTGGCGCGCTTTACTAAATTACATGGCTCATTGGACTGGTATACTACCGAAGGAGCCATAAGGCGATTTGGATTACCTTTTGGTGCGAGTTCGGTGGAACCCTTTTTACAAGTGGAGGCTGCTGGAGCAGCGAACTATCATCAATTAATGATTTATCCAAACTCGGTTAAAGACCGAGAAACATCAGAATACCCTTATGTTGAACTATTCAGAGACTTAGCATCTGCAACATGTCGTCCTAATAGTACTTTGGTAACATATGGTTATAGTTTTGGAGATGAACATATAAACCGTGTTATTATTGACATGCTGACAATACCCTCAACGCATATAGTAATAATTGCCTACGGCGATCCACTCGGTAGAATTATGCGCTTTGTAAACGAAAGTGGAAGAAAAGCTCAAATATCTTTATTACTTGGTGACCACTTTGGAGATATCAAGAATTTAGTGGATTTTTATCTTCCTAAAGCAGCGATAGACAGATCATCAATTCGTATGGCAGAACTATTGAAATCAAGGGGTTTATATCGTACAACAATTTCAAATAATAGCGAGGATGCTGAATGAACTCATTTCCGATTGAACAAGGTGAGCAACTCAGGGTCGGCACTGTAGATTTTGTTTCACCTAATGAAATTAGAGCAATATTAGAGATTGACTCACCTGATACTGTTGCTTTGAATGCAGGAACGCCTAGAAACTTTCCAAGAGTAAACAGTTATGTATTAATATCATGTGATAATGGTTACTTAGTTGGGCAAATAGAGTGGCTTGCTGTAGAACATTCGCCTTATCCAAAACAAAGAGATGTTCAAGAATTTGGTTTAGTAAATCTACCATTCCCCCGAAAAAAAATAAGTTTGAATCCGGTGGGAATGCTTAAACGTTTGTCCAAAGATGGTACTGATTATTTCAGATTTCAACGAGGTTCTGAATCGTTTCCTTCTATTGGGGCTGCTATTTTACTACCGACAGATTTACAACTTAGATCAATAGTCGAATCTGGAAATAATAGGCGAGTGATCATTGGACAAAGTCCACTTGCGAACAATGCAAATGTAGCTGTAGATCCTGATAGATTATTTGGTCGTCATATAGCAGTGCTCGGAAATACTGGTAGCGGTAAGTCTTGCTCTGTATCTGGATTAATCCAGTGGTCACTCGAATCTGCATTGGAATCACAAATAAAACCAAATGCCAGATTTATCATCCTAGACCCCAACGGCGAGTATGCACGTGCTTTGGGGCCAACGACGAAATTTAAAGGTAGAGTATTTAAGGTTGAGGCTGAAGGCAGTGAAAACCAATTACAAGTACCCTCATGGTTTTGGAATAGTTCGGAGTGGGCATCATTCACGCAAGCAAGTCCTAAAGCACAACTTCCATTACTAAAACGCTCCTTGAGAGCAATGAGAAATGAAGAATTTGATTTACAAAAGAATATAGATATAGAAGTTAAAAAATACCTAGGTACAATTTTGGTTTCTTTAAAAGCGGATAAATCTAAAGGAGCAGCGGCACTTAATGATTTCCCTGGAGCCAAAAATCTTTTGGCTAAAATTAATATTTGGCGTCAGAGTCTGGAAGAATACAAAGCGAGATTAACTACACCATGCCCTGAGTTAGATAAATTAATCATCTCTATTCAAGATTTTTGTGGGCAAAGAGAAGGCAGATATCCAGATTACAATGCTAAAGTTAGCGCAGTTGATAACATCATAAATGGAGTGTTATCTTCATTTCAGAGCCTTGGAGGCGATGAGTGTGAACTCCTTCCTAAAAACGAGGATATCCCCGTCCCTTTTGACGGAAATAATTTAGTCTCCTATTTAGAGGCGTTAGCACAAGAAAATGGTAGCGAGCAATATGTTGAATATCTAGTAGCTAGAATACGCACAATGCTTGCGGATACAAGAATGAAACCCATAACCAATGACTCAGAGCATAGAGTTGACTTGGCTAATTGGTTAGAAACATATATTGGGAAAGATGGTGATGGTGATAGCTGCGTTTCAATTATTGATCTTTCTTTAGTACCAACTGAAATTACTCATCTTGTGACAGCTGTCATTTCAAGAATTATTTTTGAATCATTGCAACGTTATAGACGACTATATAACAAATCTTTACCTACGGTACTTGTTGCTGAAGAAGCACATACATTTATTAAACGGTATCGTGAGGACAGTGAAAATCAGGATGTCGCAGCTGTTTGCTGTCAAGTATTTGAGAAAATTGCACGAGAAGGCAGGAAATTTGGTCTCGGTATGGTTATTTCTTCGCAACGACCATCAGAATTATCACCTACAGTTTTATCTCAATGTAATACTTTTCTTCTGCATCGAATTAGCAATGACAAAGATCAGGAGCAAGTTCATAAAATGGTACCCGACAATTTGCGAGGATTACTCCGTGAATTGCCTTCATTGCCATCTCAACATGCAATACTGATGGGCTGGGCATCTGAACTTCCTGTCTTAGTTAAAATGAAAAATTTGACGAAAGAGCAGCAACCCCATTCTGATGACCCTGATTTCTGGGATGTTTGGACAAGAAAGGATGCTGATGGGAAATTGGTCGAGAGAACGGCCAATTGGGAAGCTGTTGTAAAGGAATGGCAACAAAATTGAACTGAAGTAGGATGTGAAAACGGGAGGGCAGATCGGAATTGAAGGAACTTTATGCAATCAATCTACTTGGTATTGCGTTCCATCGACCATCAGCCCCATGATCATTGGAGTAGCTGTAAATGCAGCACCTAATAATTAAAATAAAACAATAGGTTAACCTATTAACGTGGTTTTTTACATCGTTGGCCCTCAAACCCCTAAAATCAGAAAAGTATCTTTCCAGACCTGTCAAATGGAAGCATTAACAAATCAGTTAACAAAACGGACAATATAGTAAAAAGTGGCTGGTAAGCATACTAACCACCTGATAGGCAGGTAGCAGCATAAAAGGGGAACCGAGTAATGAAAGGCTGTATCACCCGAAAAAGGTGTTTTCAGAGATGCACTATATGATGGAATAACAAGTTTTTGCAGATACTACCGGCGTAGAGGATGTCCCGAACACCTATAGCTGGAGTATCGATATTCACGGCATAATACGAATAAACCGAATGGGATATAAATATGGCAATTATTTTGGGTGTTTTATTTGTGATAACATTAACACTTAGCATCTATCAGTTGCGGAAGATAAGAAGACTATCATCCCGAATTAACACATTGGAATCCGTTATCCTGGGTGAACGGACGGGAAAGACAATTCCTTATGAATCGTTGCACCTTCTCAATATTTTGAGATTACAGGCACGACAATGGACTAGTTCGGAGGAAAATCCCGCTTTATTAACTATCCGGCCAGTTTGTATTGAACTGCTGGATGATTATATGTCTAAACTTTTAGCTTCTATTCCAGAATTGAATTTGATGATAGAACCTCGTCCTTCATATGCATCGCTATACAGTATCAATTCTGTAATGTTCTACATCGATAGTGAGAAACATGAAAAGTTGCCTATTCGCTTTCATTGCGCCAATCAAGACCTCGCAGAGCGCATTGCAAACTTGTTGCTATCGAAGGGCATTGAAGCTCGCGCAGCGATTGAAATGTCACACGTAGATTAGCCTGATATAAATAGATGGGCATTCTGTCCGGGTTGTTTATGCAGCCCTGTTTACAATGCACTGAATAAAACGGACAGCAATAACATAAGCCGTTAGCAAAAATCCCTCAATCAGAACCGTGGAAACAGCGACAGTCGTAAAATCCGTTGTTAGCTTGATCGCTGCTACTATCACCAGTCCGCCAAAAAGAATGCAGCGGGTAGCGATAGTTTCACGTTGAAACCAGCTAAAGAAAGCGCCCGCGATAATGACCAGGGAACAGTAAATCGAAAAAAGAAGTGTCATCATATTCTGTTATCCTATCTAACACAGAAAAAACTGGCCCGAAGCTTTTGAAACATATATGGAAATCAATCAGAGCACGTCTAACGAGCACGGTCTTATATATTCAATAACTATACATGTTGCTTATCATCATAAATGGATTTGGTATAGAGTGGCCAAAGAAAAAGGTAACAACAGTGGCAAGGACAACACAGGCTAACAATATCCACTCAAACTTTTCTGGAATGAATAATACCCGGATGGAACCTGCTGCGATAGTGCCACCAACTAAACCACCAATCAACGCTTCAGAAATTGTTGATAGTTCCATAAATTAAGTCTCCTGGTGTTTGGAGGGCTTCGGGAAGTTGCACCAGCTTATTCGCCAGACGCGTCCACTCACGTTAATAATAAAATCTGTCAGAAAACAACTCTACCAGAACCGTTGAAACTTCGATAAAAAAAGGACGCTGTTTTGAGGGCGTTTTCTATGCAAGTTATTTACAATGTTTCAGGCAATTACTTCACTACCGTAAGTTTTCGTTCGACAAACATTCAGATCCCATAGTTTGCGCTGGAACTGACCTATGTGGACGAGATCTGCTGTAGGTCTGTAGGGATTGGGGGCCATAGAGTAAATCTGGCATTTTTAGCTATAAAGTAATGATTGGGCTACACGTATGTAGGTTTTAAGGTTATGTTATCTCTGCCTCGTAATTCTGCGAGCACCTCATTAGGGAATAATATGAGTAACTTAAACCACATGGATAGAACCGTAACACAATACGTAAACACTAAAGTATTAGTGGCGCGTTTAGTACATCTTAGCGCCACTATCAGAAAGCTTGAATCCTACCAATCGTCATCTTGGGCAGATAGAGCTCTCCATGATTTATATGCAGAACTTCAGCGAATTTGGCCACAGGTGGAAGAGTATTATACTCAGATGCCAACATACCAAATGGAACGTGAGTTTTACGCTGAACTCGTGCAAATAAAGATAAAGGCTGAAGAGTACCTACGTAGAACTAAGCAGGAACAATAAAACAATTCGTTTTTGGGGAGCCCGGTGGGCTCCTTTTTTGTGATGGTTCAATCCGGTGACGTGGGGTTACCGAGCTGGCGCATTCCCACGATTCGCACCTGATGGATTACCGGTTTTACTTGGTCAGTTCTAACCGGCGCTGATAACGCTCCCAGCGCATGACGAGATTCGCCGGGTCTATCGGACGGCAAAGCCCGGTAATCACATGGCCATCGTATTGCTGCAAATCGGGATCTTCGGCCTGCGCGACAGGGTCAACGTGGACGGTCAACGTCTCCGGGCAAATGGCAAGGACGTTGTCGTCAAACAGCCGGTGCAGATCGATACGAAGCAGCAAGCCATTACTCCAGTGATCCAGACCACCAGCACTATGCTCTACCAGGTGTGCGGCCTCTGTCCTGCGGCGTAAGCTTGCTCCTGTAATCACGCAGCGGTCGTTACAGTTTCGACGGACGGTAGCAGCGAAATCAGCCTGATCCGGCCTGGTCACCACGCAGGTTGTAGAGCCTTCACGTTTAGGGTGCGCCAGGGGCGCAACAGACGGTTCCTGCATGGAGACGCGGGATTGTTCAACTTCGACGGAGATCAGGGCTGGCTGGGGTGCTGGCTGCGATTCTCGCACTACATCGTGCGTAATGCCGTTGGTTTCCGCTTCTTTAAGCTTTCCGACCTGGCTTGCTGCGGCCAGCGCACGGTCACGCGCTTCCTGCTTTTCTTCCTTCGTCCATTTACGTTTGGCAGGTTCGTGTGTGGGAGCCGGGAGATTATCTGGTTCATTGACCGGCACAGGGTCAACCATCTTTTTGCCTTGCATTGACTCAGCCATAAACCGGCGAGCCAGCACATCAGCGCGTAGTCCCGTATCGCGATGCTCATAAAGATAGGTGCGAAATTCCGTCACACGTCCGCCCACCAGCTTAATGGCCTCACTCATTCCGGCCTTGTTGATGGAAGCGCTACTGGTTTTCAGGTTGGGCAAACCGTACTGACGTGGGTTTTCTTTCTGGGTGCTTTCAGCGCCGGTCAGACGGCTCTCTCTGATTTTTCCATTATGCCGGGTCGGTGAATCGCCATTCGGATGTTCAGGAGATCGCCAGGTGTCTGCGGGAGGCGTATACGTTGTACCGTTCTTCTGGGCCATGTAGGCGAGCACTTCCCGCATATCAACACGGGTCTTTTTGCGCTCGGCAATACCTTCATCAATCTGACGTTCAAGATCCGCTCGCTTCTCTTTGTGCAGGCGGCGCGATTCCAGTACGGTTTCGTTATCATTCAGGCGTTCTACTATCTCACCGGTATTTAAATTCTGGTTTGCCAGTTCGCGCACCATGCTCAGCACTAAATCGCCCATTGGATGCCGGGTTGTGATACCCAGGCGCTCAAACGCCCGGTTGGTGATCTCGTTTCTGCGGGTTTGATTGGCCAGTTCCGTGATCTTCTTCAGGCGCTCGATTTCGGCAAGCTGTGCCCGCTTCATCAATTCGCTGCCGGTTAGCATGGCAACAATCTGAACCTGACTCTCACCCTTCAGTAAGTGCTCGGTGATGAATGTAGAAAGAGCTGCCCGCCCACCGTGATTTTTAGGGATACCCAGCGTGGCCAGAATGTCTCTCTTTAGAATATTACGCAGGTTAGCGGCCTTTTTTTCCGCTTCATGTTTGGCCTGCATGTCCCGGCTATGCTGCTTACGTTCGGCCCGGGTTTTCTTCACCTTCACTTTCGTCGTCACTACTCTTTACCTGGCAGGGCATCATCATCATTGATACCGGTCGCGGAGGCCTGCGGTCGTTACCTATCCCCCGCCGCTGGCCGCACATTTGATGGCGAGAGTATACCTGCTCTGTCGGCAGCGCGTCTTTTCTTGTCTTCATATATGCAAAATTAGTCCAACATACAAATGCGATCAGGGTCAACACCCCCGCGTCCACCCTGCAAAGCGCCCTTGACCTTTATACCCACTGAAACCCTCGCGCCCCCGGCCCCTCTTTTTTTTCTCTTTTTTTCTCTCTTTTTCTCATATTTTCTCGCATGGCTCATCCAGCGACCGGAGTCCCTATGTGGGGTTTGCAGGAACCGGACGGAAAGACCGGCACGGCCCGGTTGCCGCAGGCGGGGGAAATGGCCAGACCGGGCACGGCGGTTTCTTTTTAAAATGGTGGGCCCGGGCAGAATGGTTACCCCGGGCACGGGCCCGATCCTGAAAACGACACGGAGGTTTCAGGTACGGCTCCCCTTTCTGCCCCAAGCGAAGCGCAGGGGCAGAAAGGGGAAGTTTATTTGTATGTTGGACTAATAGAGGGTGATTTACGTGAATTCTGCCCGGGTTTTCCCGGCGATTATCCCGGAATCCATCACCGATATTCTTCCCTTTATCCTAATACCGGTGATGGCCACCGGCACAAAATGCAGGGTGTTCCGGCCCGGCGAAGATGCGGCCGCAAACCAGCACGAAAGTGTCGGTCGGAAAAAGGTGAAGCCAATGCTGGTGGCCGCACGGAATTCAGGCGGGCACTCGACGTTACTCACCCACGACTCCGGGTTAACGGTTCGACTCCGGGTAGCCTGGCCCGGGTGAAGCCCGGGGCAGGCTACCCTGTTTTTGTATGTTGGACTATTTTGACGGGTACTGGAGCAAACCACTCTGCCACACGATATGGCATTTAGTTACCGCTCTTGCGGTTCATGGATGAAATAGTCGGTTCTGTCAGGAGGGAGTCAGGGAAATGTGAAGAACCGAAATGGCCACGCTGAAAGATCATGTAGCCAGTTCAGATAAGCAAATTGAGTTAACGCCCTCGCTCATACCGCACCAGCTCTTCAGGTTTAGACAACCACTCTGTAATCTGGTGATCATGCATTGACGTATCGTATTCAAAGTCTGGCGGATAATACATATCGCCAACAAACCACTCTTCCTGCTTTAATTCATCCTCATCTATATCACAACCGCTATCAAGCCAGTCCCATCGGCCTCTTTTGTTAAAAATCACTCTCCCATTCGGCATAAAAGCTCCTTATTCAGTCAGATGGTTACGGTCTCGATATCTCGATGCCAGGTTAACATCGTTCACCAGTTTTACCACGGCTGGACGTTCGGCTTCAGTCCAGGAATCAGGCTGATAGTACACCCGCAGCGATTATCATCAAACTACTTCGCCTCTCAATCCCGCGCTCTCAAATTTCTGTTATGCATCATGCCAGAGTACAATATGAGGACACTATCGCCGGAATATTACCGACCGCCCCGACGATTAACGTTACCGGCCTAAGCTGAGGAAAATGGTTCTATGAAGTCATTTCTGATCAAAATGTCAAACGCGCATAACGAACACATCCGGGAAGTCGCTTCCGTGGATGAAGCTATTCGTATCGCATCCGAAAGAGCAAATGAAGGTTTCTGGCTTCCACCCAGCCGGGTCTGCGAAATGAGCAAGGAACATGAAGGCCGGTATACAGTCGGTGATGATGGCTGGTTCCGCCCCATCGAGCTGGCGGTTCCAGTCGAAATAGAAGAAGTGAAGTCGTCCTACGGGAACGGTGGTTACGACATGATTTCCGTAGGCAAATGGATCCAGACTCAATCAGGCTGGCAACCGTCACCGGCTGTCTGACTCTCCTTTTGTTTCGGTGGGGCTAGAGTGCCCCACTATTCTTCCGCTTTACGCTCGCGTTTTTCTTTGTCGCACTTCACTTTTTCATAAGCCTTGCCAAACCACTTAGGCTCTTTTCCCATCCCCGAATAAGATAGTCCTTCCGGCAGACTCTTCCAGAACACCGTTATCGCCTCGGCAAATTCTCTAAACTGTTCCTCGGAAACTTCAAGTTCTTCGTGGCGAGCTGGTCTCTCTTGCGGATAACCTTCGCATTGCCATACTGAGTAGTACTCCGGGTGAGCATTAACCAGTTTCTGGTGGGCATCACCATCTCCATGTTTATAAACGTTGACAACCTGATGACATGCACTGATTAACGGGAAACATGGCATGTTTCGTACTTCAATACCCAGCCATTCCATCAAATCCATAAGCCTCGGAAAACTGAGGTTCCAGATCAAATCTGATATCACAACCATGTCGAGCCACCGCCAGCTTCTGGCCTCCCGGATAAGCAGATCTCGTAATGCCTTGTCAAACTGGTGGTACATCCCAGCGGTCAGGGAAAGCGTGACCGTGACCTTCATTTCCCGCAACGCAACCCAGTGGCAAGCTTCAATCTGTTCAATATTCTCGTATACGTCACTTTCGTCGTGGTAATCAGGATTGAACCAGTCTCCAGCTGACTCTATAAATGACTCGCCTTTCTTTGTCGCTTCACTCCTGATCTCCACATCACTGAACTGCGACAGCAAACGTTCCTGCGCTTGTTCAGCGTAAAAAAGATGCGGGTTAAGCACCCACGGTCGGTCAATTGCCGCAAAGAAAAAGATGTTCCATCTCGGGTCGATAATTTCTTTTTCAGCATCAACAGCTGGCGCTGATACACTGCGGTTTGATTGTTTTTTTCTACCCATACCACTATCCAAATTAAAAACAGACGAAAAAAAACCGTCCAGCTGGACGGTTAATATCAAAATATCCTTCAGAAGTCTGACACGGGTCAGGCGCTAACCCGGGCAGTCGCTACTCACTAATTAAACCCCGCATAGGGGAAAACAATATTTTGATACTCCGACAACGCACCCCGCGATGGGGGAAGGTATGTCAGGCCAGTCTAACAAACCCAAAGCTCGTTGCAACCGCCAATCAGTGACTTAATCCTGGCAATCCTGATCATCAGTTTCAGTTCCGCAACTTAAGTAATCCATATTTAAAAACATTTTGTTCCCCGAGCCTGCCAATGCAGACAGACCTGAGATTTTACAGATCACGACAATCGACGGTACGCGTTTATAAATCTCGATTTCGCTTTCCCAACTTGACGCAAGATACCTTTCAAGCTGAAGTTCAGGGGTTACATCAACAGGTTGAATTCTGACCACAAAACCGTCTTTTCGCCCCTCATTGCGAAGAGATGTTAGCTGTTTTATCTCTGCATCGTTGAGTGTGGAAAATTTACGGCCATTAAGAATATGAGAGCAAAAATTGAAGCCAGTGATATGAGATGAGCCACCAGTTATCGATTCCAAAATGCTTGCATATTAGCTATCTGGGGGTTAGGCTCGCCTGTTTGCGGAGTGGATTCACATAATTCAAGGAGTCTTTCCAATTCCGATTTGGAATCACCCATACCCAATTCATTGCAAGGAAAAACATTGTGATTATTATTCATGAAAACTCCGTAGCATTAGATTTGAAGGCTAGTTTTCAACACTATGGGATCCCGAAATAAGTTCTCCCCCCCGCTCCCGGTAAGCTTTCGTTAATACCGCATAACTTTCTGAATTAACATGCTCATCAACCCCCGAACAAATCAGCCGGTTCGTCGGTGCTTCAAAAGCGTGGCGTTCGTATTTTTCGACCACGCGACAATCTTCCGACCATCTCTTGCCGAGCAACAAATCATTTGTGGTAATTGATGGAAACATCATCAATGCAAAAATTCCCCCAAGACAGCCTATTGGCACGAGCCACATGCAAACGATCTTGTTTTCGGAGCGTACAAATTTCAACCCGATGGTAGCGCCTATGATAGTCACGACAAATACCACCAGCAGAATTTTTAAGGGTAAAATCAGATCTGCGGCATAAATTAGCATTAATCATATCTCCTTAACTTTTCAATATTTGGTTCCTTCAAAAAGCCATCCATACTTTCCTTCATCTGGATGATCTGTCTTGTAGTTTATCTGGCAAGTGGTGAACTGACGCATCCATTCTCGTGACCTAAAAAATTTCCCACGAGGAAGTTTATCGCCAGGTAAGCATTGTTCAGCCCATTCGACAAAAGCAGGACAAACCCCCTTAAAGTGAGGAATAACAACTTGCGTGGCTTCTTTACGCATTACTGCTGACTGAATGGTTTTGGGATCAATCGTCATGGCTTCACAGGCTAACCCGACTTCACAAACATTTCTATTCTGCTGATGTTCTGTCATAGCGCCTTCCAGTTGAAGTTAAGTAGGGTCAGTTTGGATTTGAAAATTGTTGTACGGTAAGCCTGTTCTTGAACCTGCTTCGTGATCTTATGCCCGTTTGATGGCCACGGACTGACGCAAAAGTGCAAGAACGTCACTGACACTCATATCCCACGCATCCGCCTGCCGTTTCAGAATAAATGCCCCTACTTCCATTCTTTGGGCATGGTTCAACATATGCGTCAGCATATCCCCACCATGAGAAAAGTTTATCCCGCAGCCGGATGCACCATTGTTGATGAGCGTAAAACCTTTGTTTTTATCGGTTCCGTGAAAGTTTGCCCTCATCTCCTTTTCCAGCCCGAACAATACCGCGCAACATTGAGTTAATTCATAGCGATTCAGCTGGATGACGCGCTTAAGCTCCCATTGGGCTTCTTTTGCGCCATCAGCAATCGGAGCCATAGTGATGTTCACCGTGGGAAACGCATCCTTACCAGGCGAAACCACATATTGAAAATCAAGAGCAGTACGTTTTGCGCCCGTTTGCCGGTCTGCATAAAGCTTCAGCTGCTTACCAAATGTCGAAGTCATAACTATCCTCCAGAACTTAATTTACCCTGGTCATTCCAGCCGACAAAAGATTGTCGGGTTGTTTTCTACAGGCCTTCCCTCTCAATCCCACCGGGTATATTTTCCCCTTCCCTCTCGTTCCCACCGGCGATAAAAACTGTGCAGATTAAAAAAGTATCTTTTTGGGATTAGGCGAACAGCAGTAATTATAAAGAGGAGTGTTATTTTCTTTATTTTTCATGGTAATACAAGTTGTATTCAATAGAGGCCTGACGCGCCCCATCAGCTTTTCAGATGTAAATGGGACTATTTATCCTTTAGCGACTACAAAATCACGGGTGGGTTTGAGAGGGAAACGTCAACTTAGTGTTTTTGACCGGTGGGAATGAGACAGCACATTCCCGGAACCGGGCAAAAAGACGTTTCAAACATCAGGAACCTGTTAGTTTGGGATTCCGATCCGTGATCTGAATGGTGGGTACGCTGGTGTCCACCAGGTAGTAAAATTTCAGGTAACCGATGCTGGCAAGCACATCGAGAGCAGTTCGCATTTTCCGGTTCTGTTCGGCAATGCGCCCATTGAGCAGTAAACGCTGTCGAAGTCTGTCAAAGGTGATCGGGGCTGGATGTTGAGGTAGCGCTTCAAAAAATGTATAGAGCGCCTGAGCCGTTTCATTCCTGGTAAGTAGCTCCAGGGGTTTCTTCCGCAACAGAGTAAGATGATCTGAACGGTACAAATCCCAGAGTCGTTCGTCGGCTTCCAGGATGATGTAATCACTTTCACCATCAAATTCCGCCTCTTTCAGCAACCCGGCTACTTTGAACTTGGTGATCCCCGGGTTCTTCTCAAACCGAATGCTTTTTGAGCGAATCTTCGTCAACGAATCGGCTATCTCATTGCGCAGTTTCGTGCTGTAGCGTTTTGATGGGTAGCCGCAGAGTTTGGCAAATTCACTAAAGGGCATTTTAATCCGGTTACCTTTCAGCGCATCAGGCGATACGCTGAAGGAATGGACGATTGCTGTCCAGCACCGGAAGTCCTGGAAATAATTCAGCATCGGGCCGGTGATCTTTATGTCCGTGTACCCTTCCTGTTTTGCAATTTCCAGACTGGATAGCGCTTCCGTCACGTTTAGCGTGACCGTTGCCTCTGTTCGGCAACTGGGAGTAAAAACGCCCAGGCGGAGCAGTGATACAGGTTGTACTGATGAATTTTTTGTCACCGTCAGCTTTCCAGTCGACGGCTGATTGAAGTCGGGAATAGCGTCCTTGAAAAGAAGAACTTCATTCGAGTTCATCGTGTGGATCCCCCAGTTTTATTGTTATTTTCCGGGTATCTTGGAATGCCCAGTCCGGGCGAATGTATCACGGTGATTTTTATTGATCATGAGAAATAGGGGTCATTTAGTCCCCATTTATCGGGTATTGGTTTTTATTTGTACTAAATCAATACGTTATTTCAGAGATGAATCGGATAAATGTCGTTGACATCAAATTTTTGATCTGCTGCCAGTGTGGACAAAAAATGAATACCGATCACCTATTTTTGAGATTTGTTACGTATGATTATGTTTTTATTTGATGTTTTCATTAGCACAGCAGATGTTGATAATTAAGTTCCTTTCCCCTTCCAATCCCACCGTTATTCCCTTTGAACACCACCAGCTACCAGGCTAACCCCACCGACAGCCCTTCAGAGCTCACTTTTTTCCCTCTCAACCCCACCGGGGCAGGTCTTCAGAGCTTACCAGCTGCGGGTTTGCGGGAGCGGGGATCTTTTTGGTTCTATTTGGTCTTAAACTGGATCGATCTGTTGATCTACCCGGTGGATATGTGGATTAGTTGAGTCACGTCCTTGTTACTCGGTTGCTTAAATTTGGCCACTACGAACTGTCTCAATACCACTCTGAACAACATCCCAGTTGATACCGATATCACCATCGTGAGTTCGGTCTATCAACGCTAAGGTCGACTCAGCTTCGCTAGCTGAAACCTGCGGCATGTTTCGGTCTATTGCTAACTCCTGAACATCAGACTTGTACCAGACACGGACTAGCACCTTTTCGTCAGGGTTCATTTTTTGCAGCTTTGCGATAATTTCTTTTGCAGTTGCGTACATGTGAGTGCCTCTTATCGTTTTGTTTACACAATCAGTAAAGCACCGAGTCAGTAGCTGACGAAGGCAAAAAAGATACTTTTCCACAGGACAGTTCCAATAAAGAGATCCCAAAGGTGCAACGGAGTACAAAAGAGATCCCTGTACGCTGCAAGCCGCATGGTTACTGGGCTCAAGGGCATTTTATGACAATGGTAATGACTTTTTTGACATTGGTAATGATTAAAATGACATTGGTAGTGACTATTTCGACGTTAGTAGTGAGTATTTGTGACAATGGTAGTGAGTTTTATTGTGTGATCTGAAGGTATAACTCTTAAAGAGTTTTGAGTATATTTCTATTATAATTCATATAGATACCATCTATCACCTGTATGATGAAACAAAATTATTAAAATCTTATCCACTGTTTTCTATACGCATTTTCCTTTCATGCCCGTACATATTTTCGACAATTTAGCTATTCGATGTTGATTTAACTCGAAGAGAGAATTTATCCCCATTTTCCACAAGGTAGTTCCAATAATTAGTACCTTACGAGTTCCCATAGATCACAAGAGATCCCCGCAGCTCGGAAGCCAGACGGCACAAGGCCTGGAAGCCAATCGGTGACAACGGTAGTGATTATTTTGACATTGGTAGTGAGTTTTTTAACGGTAGTAGTGAGTTTTTTGACAACGGTAGTGATTGCGGCGACAATGGTAGTGATTTTTTAAAGGATCTTTTTCACCGGAATTGATCCTTTGTTGATAAACTACGTATGTATTTGTTTTTATGTGAATTTCAGAGTTTTATATTTAGTCGTGGCGTTTTTTTAGCCTGGACTTATGCACAATCTGAGATCGTCGCAGAGATCCCTTAAGTGACACTGAGGGCTTTGGGCGATAGTATTCAATAATCTGTTGATTAATACAGTCGATAAACCACTATGACCAATGAGAAAGATTCTGAGCAGCAAGGCCAGATGGTTACCAGGGCTTTCTCTGTAACAGAGAGAGAGACAGGTAAAGAAATTATTTTACGTCCTAATAGCAGCAGGACGGTTCAGTCTATCGCGCTCATGCGCCTTGGGTTGTTTGTGCCATCACCAAAAAGCGTTGGCCGTCAGAGTCGTGAATACAAAACTGTTGGCTTTGATGCCACGAAAGAACTACAGACACTTTCTTTGATGGAGAGCGAGGGTTTCACCAATATCTCGATCGTGGGTCAGCGCCTCGATATGTCTGTTGACTTCAAAACGTGGATGGGAATCATCCGAACGCTAGCTAACCATCCGATTGATAACGATAAGATCAGCCTCAAATTTACTGAGTTTCTGAAGCTCTGTAACCCTGAAAATTATCGTTCCTCTACCGCATCCCGTAAGCGTATCGACGCGTCGTTACGCAGGCTGGCATCCGTGATGTTGTCCTTCACCAGCACCCACTCGTCAAAGGTGTATACGACGCACCTGGTGCAGTCTGCCTTGCTTGACCCGGACTCTGATCAGGTAGAGCTACAGATAGACCCTAAGATATTCGAGTTGTATCAGTACGACCACAAGGTTTTGATGCAGCTGAAGGCTATCAAGGAACTGGCGAAAAAAGAGAGCGCACAGGCGCTTTACACGTTCATTGAGTCACTTCCACCAAATCCAATCCCGATCTCCTTAACGAGACTTAAGAACCGATTAAATCTTAAGACCCGTGCCAACAGCCAGAACGCCACAGTACGTAAGGCATTGGAGGAGCTGGCATCCATTGGTTACCTTCAGTACACCGAAGTAAAAAAAGATGGGAAGGTTTATTTCCAGATCCACAAACGCGATCCTGATTTGAATCTGAACAATATCCAACCACCACCTGATGGTGATGGCGAGGGTGATGCTGATGAGGAGAACAATGGCACGTCGGGTAAAAATAATGGTGAGCCACTGGAAGGTGAATTGTGCCCACCAGATGAGCCCATTGATGGGGATGAAACGTTAACCATCCATGACTTAACAGCTGAAGAACTTCACTACATTCGCAGCCTTAGAAGCCAGAAAAAGAACAATCCCGCCAGCTAGCATTCCCTCCGGGCTGTCAGATGACGGCCTGGAACCCTCCCTCCCTGCACATCGTCAGAGAATCCTGTTTAGCTTAATGACAACGGTATTGAGTGACGCGGTCACTACTGTTGTCATTGCGGGGTGACCACTCATGACAATGGTAATGAGACTAGATAGCTCACTACTGTTGTCATCATCGACATCTCTCCAGACCAGCTTCTCAGGGAAGGTCTTACACCGCTCACTACCATTGTCGGAATCGCCGGTACAGACAAATCGCTGATACCCATGACACCATGACATCGGCAATGAGTCTTGGCAGCTCACTGCTGTTGTCATCATCGACAACTCTCCAGAGCAGCTTCTCGGAGAAGACCTCATACCGCTCACTACCATTGTCGGCATCGTCAGTACGGATTTATCGCTGATTCCCATGACACAATGACAACGGTAATGAGTGATTTGACTCACTACCGCTGTCATTTGCTCCCGGCGCATTTGAATGACCACTGTATTGACTAAGAATACTCACTACCGTTGTCATTCATGATTCAGACCAAGTTCTTACTGCTCCACCAGCACAATGACAACGGAAATGAGTTCTGTTGGTCATTACCGTTGTCATATGCATTCCAGGTTAATCAGGCCTTTCAGGTAGCTATGGTAAGGATTCACTCGCCGTACTGTCTGCTCGTACTTGAGGGGCGGGATGAATGACCGTGGTAGTGACCGCGTCACTCCCTGTCGTTGTCGTTGTATGAATACATGGCCTGTCGGTGACAATGGAAATGAGTCCAACCGCTGTCGTAGCTAACCTGATTGGTCAATGACAATGGATGTGATTTTTTCAAGTCTCTACCATTGTCATCGTTTCCAAGTACATTTCAGTGGGGTCGTTCCGGCGATGACGAATCAAGTGAGTGCGGGATCACAACCATTGTCGAGGCACAACTTGCCGGTTGTAGCCATACCGAACGCTGCGACAACGATAGTGATCTCGATCACTCATTACCGTTGTCACCAGGCGGATGGTGAAGCACCAGAATCACTACTGTTGTCATCTAACATTCTGCTACCCATGCAACCAATGACGATGGTAGTGAGCAACGCCGTCTACTTGCTGTATATAGGGATAGTATGATGAGCCATAACAATGGTAATGACTCACTACCATTGTCATAGTTCCTGTACTTGATTGCCGGTAACCAGACAAGGGTTAACCATTAAGTCACTACCGTTGTCATTACAGAAAGGTACTTTCCTTAATTGTCATTACCGTTGTCGACCATGCACCCTCTTACCAGTAGTAACGGTTCGTTAATTATGTGAAGGTGATCATTACCATTGTCACTGGTTACACTCCCGGCAGATTCAAAAATCGAGTGACAATGGATGTGAGTTCGATGCGCAGGACGGCATCTCAGTGCCGATGGCAATAGTTATGAGCTGACCAGACTGGTGACAACGATAATGAGCCAAGCATTGAAGCCCGTTTGCTACGACAACGGTAATGATTAGGCCTCACTACCGTTGTCAGACACGATGCTTACTTCGGCCAGGTAAGTTCATCCCACCGGGATTTTAACCAGGCAGGGTTTACAGGTTTTCTTGTCGGTAATATTGGCCGAGCTTCATACGCGATGAGATCGTCATCCTTAGCCAGGATAGTGGGGTGGAAATGGATTGTCAGGGTGCTGGGATTAATCACACACAGGCCGTTGTCGTATAACCGATGTATGTCTGCCCGAAGCCACAGGCCATTACTCCAGTGGTCAGAGCCCGCTTTATGATGCTCAATCAGATGTGCTGCTTCTCCCCTGCATTTTGTCTTCACACCGGTGACGACACACCGCTCCATGCAGTTGAAGTATACCCTGTCGCTGAATTTCTTCTGATCAGGACGGGACATCGCACCGTACCGGCGATATCCAAAGCGTTTTGGTGAGACTTTCTCATCCAGGTCATCGTCAAATGAATCCTGACTCTCAGGCCGGAAGGTCTTCAGACGAACTTCCCAGCGAATGCCGTCACGTGCAAATTGCTGCCCTACGCGTGGGTCATCATCAGGCCAGATAGCTATTCCCTTAGCTTTAACAGCCAGCCGGAACTGGCGGGCATCAGCAGGGGTTCCCGTGCGGGTTAGTGTCATAAATTCATGGACACTCCGGTACTCCACTGGTTCTCCTGATGAGCCAGCAGGCCTGGCGAGAACCTTGTCTTTAATATCGCGGGCGAGTTTATCGGTTTGATTTTTATCTGAAGCCATGTGAGCTATGCCATACCGGAAGAGGGAGGCATGAATAATGGGCTGTTTTCCGAGGATAAGCCATAGATACTCACTACTGTTGTCATTCTTGTCGATGACAACAGTAGTGAGTCTGGTTGGTATGCATCATGTCGAAATCGGAGCACCGGTGACTTATCGAATAGTCTGAACTGACTTGTAATGCGCTTGTGCAGGGTGGCCATAAGCCGTATTCGAGCGTGGAACTTCGAGGTGACCCGGCATCCATCCGGTCGTTTTTGCAACCCAGAAACAGCGTTCCTCACCGTCATCGGTAGTGACTCTAACACGACAACCTTCAAGCCCAATTAGTTGGGGGGAAAGATTACCGGGGCAGCATTTCCGGGAAGCGTTAGCATATACCTGCCCGCGCCGCATGAGTTCTGCACATTGTTCAAAATGTTCTTCTGTACCCAGTGCAGCTACTGGTGCTTCAACGTCCATCCAGTCAGCTACGGCGGTTGCTTTTGTATGCAGGAGATCAAATCCGTAGCTTGATAGAATAGAGCCACATTTAAGAACATAGAGCTGCTGCTCTTTGTTAATGTTTTCGAGTTTCATAGCCGCTCCTGTTAGATTATCGTTGCCTGTTATTTAAAACATGGCTTTTCAGTAAATAAATAACCACACCTGCATGACGATTGGGACGCGATAATAAATAACGAGTATCTATTAGCTTTGAGTGCCGAAAAAACCACAATCCATAAGTTGCTCACCAACGGTATTGTCGAATAACATATCGTCTACTGAAACTTCATAGCTATTCTCTGATGAAAAATATCCAGCGTTATCATAGTCGACTTCTAAAGCGTCACCATCAATAACCACAACCTCAGTATTAACGAAAAGATCATCAAGGTCTGAAATAACCTCAATATCTTCACTCTGTTCATCGGTAATGACAATGACAACCATATCATCTTCAAACTCGGAAGCTGATACTTCATCATATCTTGCTGCAATTAAATCTGACATATTAGCCTCCAGTTGAATGTGATTGCCTATATGTCTATATTACCACCCACATGCTTGTGACGAAGTGATTTGGCTTATTTTTAATCGTTTAAAACAAAAAAGCCACCCCGGTTATTTCCTTGGTGGCTAATTGATATTATCCCTCGGCTAGTTCCAGCGCTTCCTTCTGGGAAGTGGCTTCACCGAACCAGACCAGATCATAATGCGTGAAGTCAGTAGATAACATGCTCCTGACCCGTTGTTCCTCTGTTGCCACAGTGCGGCTATAGACAGCTACACAGCGCTCTCTCTTCCCGCCCCGCAATGATGAAGGGCTGTTGAAAATCGCAAAACACATCGTTTCCGGCTTAACGTTAACCCCGCCCATTTTTTCAATGACGTAATCATAGGCAATTTTTTCAATGTCATAAAATGAGCCGTCAGATGACACCATTGAATATTTCAGAACAGTACCCCCCAGAGCTCGCTTAATCTGGTGCTCCCTTTGCTGCTCGTTGTTCCAGCGAAAGGTTTGACGGCTGCTGGGGTGTCCTACTTTCTGTTCCGCTTTTGCACGTGGGCTATAGCCGTCAGCAATGAGTGAATCCATAAATTCACGCATTGATAAAATCTTACCGTTATGACGAATTTGTTTGGCTAGGAAGTTTTCAATACGTTTTTCGTTGGCTTTTTGAAGTGTCATTTTTTCTGGCCTATGGTTCGTTGTCGTTATATTCAGTAAACCATAGGTCGTTCATGTGACGAAACGTGTATTTATTCAACCCTATCTTCAATTATTTCGGTCATTAGAAAACGCAAATGATGATTATCGCCATCAGGATTGATTTTGTTTTTGTGATAATCCATTACGCTTACATTTCTTGCTTGTTTGAAGTGGTAATTATCCATCGCGTTTACAGTTTTCTCATAGTAAGCTTCAGCTGAATAATCCAATAAACTTCGATAATAGGCAGCGACAACATCCCATCGACGATTTTCCGATGCTTTACATAACTCTTCGTCGTCACCTATTGCCGCTATGATATAACCATATATATAGCCAAGACATATGTCATGATTAATGGCTTTTCTGAATAATTCGGGAGAATATACCATAAGTATAAAGCCTAAAGACCTATGTATAAATACCCTGCTGTCATGGACTATTTTTCTGTCATGTTCGATAGCTGATGGCGCGTTATCACCCTCAAGAGTAACAGGTTCAGGTATAGAGACTGACGGTTCCGCCCTCTCCTGTTTTGTTGCGCCAGCGAAAAACCTGCTTATACGTTCAAACATAATGTGTCCTCCGCATTTTTGACTCAGTATAGCCAGGAGCACTGGCCCGTGTGCGGGAACGGAAGATGACCGTCGATATCCCGTTGTTACTTAACCAGCCTTACCGTACTATCAGGTGAATTATAGTTCACGTGGATTAACCTATGTACAAACCCACCAGCGATGAATTTAAAGCAGAGATGAAACGCAAAGGCTGGACGCGGCAGGCGCTGGCACAGCGCTGGGGCAAGTCCGAAAGATGGATAAGTAATATTTCAGGTAATGAGGAACGCGAGCAGCATTGGAACGATGCGCTTGCAGGACTACCAGTATTAAAAAAAACCAAGAATAAGTGAAGTATAGTTCCCTTTTTTATTGATTAAATGTGAACTATAGTTCATGCTTTCTCGTGTGTTCGACTTCACTTCCCATCGAGGAGCAGCAGGCATGAACGTAGATCAGCGGCAACGTATTGAGCAGGAAATTGCCCGGGCAGCAGCAACCGGGTTGATTGAAGCAGGATATAGCATCTCGGTATTCGACTCAGAAGAGATTGTGCTGAAGCGCTCTACGAACGTAGAACGTATTGTTGAAGCCATGTTCTCTACTGATGAAGACTACTTCTATGCTTATCGCCCTGAAGAAACTGAACGTGCAGGTTACGTCCATTTTGTTTACGGCAATGAGGGATGGAATGTTATCAGCGATAACAGCCTGTCGCTTGAACCGGCGCTTGAAGCCGCTACTGCTCTGTCTGAGTCTTATGCCTGACCCTCAATGGCCCACTTAGTACTCGCAAGTGGGCTGTTTCTTATTCATACCCCATATGAATAGCAACATTATCACCACCTCGTGCCTATCCCTTTCTCCGTTCTTCGCCCCGGCACCAAGCCGTTCCGTTTTGTAATTGATGCCACAGCTGTAACGCGAAGAAATAAAAAGCCCGCTTGCAACGACTAAAGCGGGCTTTTTTTTATTCATACTGCATATGATTAACGGTCTATCCACCGTTCAATAATCCCATCAGGTACATCGAAATCATTGTCGCGGAAGAAATCCTTTTCGTATTTTCTGGCCTGCGGCATCGTCTTGAGTACGAAGAGGATGGCATCCTCCTTGGAACTGAACGAAGTCCGCGTAATGACGTGATCCGGCGCGTGAATGTGGGAGAGTGCCAGGCTTTCTTCGGTTCCTGGCTTACACAAATCACACCAGTGCTTATGCCAGAATGTCTCACCATTCTTCTTCAGCTTCGCCCCTGGTTCACCGGTTGGCGCTGGGTTAATAACCACCTCAAGAATATCTACCGGCTCATCTGCATCTCGCGCCGCATCGCCGAGCAGTTGATCGATAAGCAACTCCCCGGCTGAACTGACCAGGTTGCTGGCTATCGTGAAGCGACGGTGTAAGCCGCGATCTGCCTCTTGCTGAATCAGCGCTATCTGCGATTTAAACGATACCATATGCGTAAGCACAGCATGGTTAACGCCGAAATCAGGCCCATATGTCTCTATGTTTCGGTCTGCGCTAAAAGGGGCCATGTCCGGGCGCTGTTTTGTGCAAAAGAGACCCAGACTTGTTTTCTTATTGGCAAGATTATCGAGCTTACCCTCTTTGACCTCGTAATTTGAAATCAGACGGTGGGCTACCCGGGCCTTGAGTGCCTTATCATTCAGATTCTGATAGATATACTCGACCGCAGAGCCGCGTGTACCAAGATATAAGTATGACCACTCCTCACGGTCGACAATAAGACCAATCGGGATCATCATTACTGGCTTTTGAACGATCCCGCCAGTCGGTCGGTAGAAGTTCATTTCTTCAAAAGCATTAATCCACAATTCTGCCAGCTCGCTCAGACCTTCCTGGTTGCTGGGATTCAGACGCTTGAGAGTCTCACGGCCCAGTTCAATGTCTGCCAGAGCTTTAAGTTTCCGGTCGTAGCTTTCAAATACAGACTTTAACCCTTTCCACTCATCCACCAGCGGCCATTCTTTGAGGGTGCATTCAGATACGCTCAGTTCGTTAACCAGAGCCCATGAGCGAGATACCTCTTTCACACCGGTACGCGTCAGACTCAATACCACACGTATAGCCCATTTGTGTTTCTCAGCTGCATCGTTTCGTTCTTCAGCTCGTGGGGCTACATACAGGCCCAGTTTGCCGTTTGGCATTACCACAAGCCGTAGAGGAGAGTTTCCAAGTTGCTCACAGTAGCATTCAATTTGCGGGATGCTTGCATGACCTCGCCATGCAATTAAATCCATCATGGCAAGGAGCGCTTTCCATTGCTTCTCATCTTCCAGACCACTTTGGAGGGATGCACCTCGGTTTGCGCAGCGCCACGTCTGAATCGTTTTATCTACAGCCGCAACCCGGTCATTTTCGTCACCGATGTTCCCGGCGTTTAAAGCCGCCAGCATTTTGCTTCGGTATTGTTCTTCATGCGTTTCTTCCAGCTTCAGCAGTGCCGCAAGTTCTTTGAAGAGCCGGATGTAATAAAGATGGTTAGCCCGGATACGCCGGTTGTGAATGTAATATTCGAGATCGGCGGATTTCACCGTGTCCAGGCAAAGATAGCCAAGGCTATCAGAGGTTCTGAATTTTGAGAGGCATACCTTGGCATTGAATTCTCGTTTGTCTGACTTCGCATTACGGCTGTAGGTGTGCTGAACGACTGGCACATCAACGTAGATCTCTTCATTCTTCTGGTATGCCACGCTGGTACTACGGCTTTTAACGAAATCAACCGTGAATGAATGTCCCCGGTAGCCGTTACCTGAATCATCCTTAGCTGCCCCGGGTGCGGTAACCGGATTAACGACCTGTCTCCACTCACAAAAGACGCGTGAACCAGAACGCAGGTGCTGGTTCGCCTGCTTAATGTAGGACTCCAGCGATGGTCTGGTATCGGCCTCCGGGTCACTCAACAGACCGGTTCCATCTGCGTCATGAATAAAGCGGCAATATTTCTCCTGGAAGTCCATCGAGATGAAATTAATGTTACTACTGCGATCATAGAATTCGCCAAACAGGCGCTCACGCTGGTCGAGCCCGCAGCAAAGGATCAGGAAACGTTTATAGTGCAGCGCCATCTTTTCATGCGCCCGCAGCCGGTCAGTGTAAGCTACATCGCGGAAGGTGATGCGAGAACCGTCAAAACCGCGAAAAAGCGCGTCCTGCTCGTCACGTTCAGGGAACAGCGTATGAGCGCCCAGATGAGATTCAACCGGGCTGCATACCTGGTAAATATTTTCGCCGTCTCGTACCAGCAGGAAGACACATCTGTTTTGAAAGTCTTTGGCCGCAGCCTCCCACGGATCCTGATAATTGACGTGCCGTCTGGTGACGGCCATAACCAGTACGCAACGTTGGGTCGGGAAAATCTGCTCGATTAGGCCCGGGTGTTTTTGCAGTGCCTGGTCGAATAAATCTGCTTTGGTGAAATCGAACCAGTCTCCCAGATCCAGATAGACAGCGAGCTCCTCATCCATCAGTAGCTTTTTCTGGACAAATGTCAGAGGAATGTCGCTCGGGGCTGAATTGCCTTTGATTATCGTGTTGACGACAACATCTTTGCCGATGAAAAGATCCAGAGACGCAATCCCTTTCATCAGCGATTCAACGTTCTCCCTGCTCTCTTCGAATGCGGCCAGCTGCGCCGCAGCCATTTCCTGGTAATAGGGTACGACGGCCTGAACGGCCCTGGTAATTTCGTTATTCTTACCTTGTAGCCATTCAGATTGTATGACGGCCAGTTTATGTCCATGCCGAGCCGCTTCCATCATTCCCTTAATGCTTTCCTCATTGACACCGGATGTCAGCGCATTTTCTAACGGGCCGGTGGCGAGGTTTGTGTACTGGTCAATCGTCGCGGGTAGAGTATTGAGTTTGTTCTCGCTTTTTTCTGTCTGCTCTTTTTCAAGGCGTTCCGCAATGATCTCTTTCATGCGTTCAGGGTTTGTCATCGCCTCGGAAAGTTCAACGGTCAGCTTCTGAGCCAACTGCTGGCAGGCCTGCACTTCACTTTCGCGGACTTCTTTCGAGTCAGCAGCAAAGGTGAATTTGTTAACGAAGTCATCAAACAAAAAGCGGTGCTGAGTGAAGCTACGGGTAGTGCCACAAGTGCGGCCAGATTCATCGGTATATTCAAACCGAATGTGTTGGCCATGTTTTGATGGGTGGGTGCGCAGAATGACCGTATGCAGTTTGTTGTCGACCCAACGCAGCGATTCAATCAGCAGTACTTCGGAAGCGGCAATGTTCTCTTCAGCAATGGCTTCATTTGCCCGCCAGTACTGACCGCCTTGAAGAGAATGGAAACGTTCAATTCGCTCTACCGGTTGTTCAATGCGCACGATACCCGTCATTATGATCTCCTTCCCCCGGCTTTAGCCATGTTGCCGCTATTGTACTAGGACATGGTGTTTCTAATGGCTTAAATGGGGGACATATTGTTTGTGATACTTTGATTTTATCGTTGGGGGGGCAGGTGACGAATAGCTCTGGGGGATGAAAGGCAACGAAGAGTTGCCTTTTACGAAAAGGAAGATGCAGTACGAATTGCGGGTGGTCAGGAAAGAGGGTTTACCCAGCCTTTTCCGGTCTCGAACTGAATTTTGCCAGCCTTTCTTAGCGCCTGTAACCGCCGGTCAAGAATGCGGAATGGCATCGGCTTATTCCTCTCCTCATCAGCGAGTCGGGAACACTCACCAGCTACGTCTGGAAGCATAATCAGTGAAAATGGAACCGGCTCTTTGCCGAGTATTTTCATGATCGCACTGTCCAGAACGGCGTACTTGTTTTTAGCAACTTGCATGTTCACTGTCCCCTCTCTCTATAGCGTGGTGATCGGTTCGCCTGATACCTACGGAACACATTCCGGTGGGACGGCCTTATTTTTATCCTGCCAACGTAGAGCAGCCTTAATACACTGCTTACACGTTATTTCACATACGTAAGGCCCGTACTCACCATCACTATGGGTGGCTGGGTTAACCCAAAGCTTGCCGTTACTTCCACCTGCGGCGGTGCAAAGAAAATCCCCTTCATTTCTGACCAGGCGCCCATCACGTATGTCCTCAAGTAAAAGCACGTGAATCACAGTTCGCCGGTTTATACCGTTACCGCTACTGTTTTCCGTCAGCCCGGAAATCACCGATTTGAATCCGCTTGTCCATCGTACCGGAAGATACAAACGAGCGTTTCGCTCTTGCGCCTGTTGCATCAGCTTCATATCGAGAGCGGCCTTTTGCTGTCGTTCTTCTTCTTGCCGTGTCAGACGTTGTCTGGCCTGTTCCTCTCGTCGGGCCCGGCTATCAATCTCAGTTTCAGCTTTAATATCGAACCGGTCAGGTGTAAGAAACAAAGTCGCACCTACCGGAGGGAGTGTGCCCTCCACCAGCAGCAGGTTATCCTTTGTTGCTTCCACATAAACTGTTCCAACCTCGGTAACCACACCCGTTTTATCTTTTTCCCCCCGGAACCAGAAGGGCGATGGGTAAGGAGGGTATTTGAGAACGATCATAATTTTTCCTTTCTGAAATACCGCATCGAGTTAATTTACTGGTTGTCAGAACGCAGTAATGTTATTTCTGATTTTGTTCCCGGTACTTCATTACGATATCCATTTCCTGTTGAGTTAATCCATTCTGAACTGCGGCCCGGCCTTGCCATATGTGAAAGAGCACCTCAAGAAAGACCCTTTCTTCTTCCTCTGATACTGAACCACTTGAATCAGGTGAGTAATCATCTTTCATAAAGCTATCGAACAGAACTCTTTCGCTGAGCCCCGCTATAGCAGGTTGTTCGCTGTGGGTCAGCCAACCGTGATGCCACGAAAACATGCAGTAGGCTGCTACATCACGTGGATCACCTTTTGAAAGGTGTCGGTGGAGCTCTTTGAGGCATTCATCCTTCCAGTCAGATTTTGCCCATTCAGCCCCACGACCATACTTCTCCTGGGCCCGGTAAAGCTTACCCGCCATCTCAGAGGCGAAGTTAACTACAAGCTGAGCTGTTGCATCGTGTAAACCAGCAGGGATCTTTACGAGGTGATTTGTGAGGCCACACTCATTGATAACTACCCGCAGACCACGCTTTATCTCTTCAACATCATCGGAACCAATTGCACCCTCACCAGATGCCGCGTGGAACGCGTAGGCCATTGCGTCCGTTATTTCTACCGATGAATCAGCCTTTTCGCCTGACGTACACGTTTCTTGAACCAGCTCGCCCTTCTGTTTGTTGTCCAGCAGACTAATCATGGTGTTTTTAAGTAACGTTGCTTTTTTGACGGCTTCCATATTGCCGTTCTGCAAAGCGGTCGTAATCTCAGTATCTATCTCGTTAATGCCTAGCTGAAGCTCTTCAGCACTGGCATAGAATATATTTACGATTTTTGTCTGGCGCATTAATTTTCCTTTTCAATAATTTTATGTCCAAGAGAATCAAGTATTGCAATAACTTGGTCTCTGGAATATGCAGGATAACTATGATCTGCAAAGCAACATGCAGGGGGTGGCAGTATGATTTTTTGTGGGCTTTTATTTCTTAGTTCCTTTAACTCCAATAATATGCTGAGTAATTGAGACGCTTTCTTTTCCATCGCATCAGCTCGGCTTGGGCTGATAAGTGCCCTCTGCGCATATAGCAGTTCAGTTGTAGTCTCAGTAATCATCGAGTCGAGTTTTGCAGGTGTCAGTTGCTCCATTTTTCCACCGGTTATTAATGCAATAATTGAATTCAGACCGTCTCTTTTGAATAGACAACGTTTTTAGCGAGTTCGAATACAAAATCGCTTACGAAGGTAAAATCGCGCCATACCAGCACACCATCTACCTTATGCCGCAACTCAACCTGAGTGGATGTGTTGCTATACTTAGTGACCTTGATGTCCCAATCAATGAAACCACCAGCATTCTGAAGTTCAGTGACAGCGGCTAGGTTTTCCTGTTGCTTCAGGTTGTAGGCCTCGTCTGAGTCGTCGTTCTTCACAAGCTGGATTTTTTTGAATACCATGCGGAATCGGTCGGCCAGAACTTTGCCACGCATTTTTTCAACATCATTAAATACCTGCTCGACGTATGCACTCATGGTTTTCCTCGTGACTTTAATGATAGCAATTACAAAACCCGTATAGCCTGATTAGGCTCTGTATTTTTTAAAAATTAATCCGTGAGTAACATTATTAACTGCATTAAACCTACGACGAAATTTAAAAGAAGACAAAATGTGCTTGAATTTAAGAAATATTGAATTCGTTTAGTTTATCTGTTAAAAAAATACTGCTATTGAGCACCAAAAAAGGTGTCTTCTTACAGCGGAAACAAAAAACGCTAGAAAGTTACTTTTTCCTCATTGGAAGGCTTTTTAAAAGCGTTTCCATCGGGATGGCTTCGACGGATTGTTTCATTTTCTCTGGTTCTACTCCAAGAGATGCCAGCTGCCGGTACAGTACTTCCCGTTCTTGCAGGAGGCTTATCGCCAGCCGTGATATTGCAGCGGCGTTTTCCAGGGCGATTGCAAGGTTGTTTTCGGATGGAAAACTATCCCATGTATCCACTATGCCTTTTGCCAGGCACACGGTTCGCTTAAGCGGCTGAGGAACGTTTAATGGGTTAACGCCGGGTGGCATACCGGACAACTGCCTAATCAGTGCTCTTCCTTTCATTCCATCAGTTCTGTCTGCCATAGCAAGACCTCTATTCGTTGTACGTGGTCACTTCGGCTGAGTAGCAGTGCTGCTGATAACAGGCCTCTGTCTGACCAGACAAAGCGGTACGCAGCATTACGGTAGTTCCGGGTACGGGCGCGGATTTTGACCCGGGCGGAAAATCACTTAGCTCTACACTGATTCCGGCATGACCCGAAAACAGCACTGGGTTTTCACGCATTTTCATGCCGATATTCTGGTTACCATTTGCAATGCGATACATCACTTGTTCGATAGTAATCTGAACAGGTTCGTTGATCCGTAAAGGCCTGTTCCCGTTGCTGCCATTAGCCTGGCTGCACAGCAACAACATAGATGCTACTGTCGTAATAGCAACAGAGCCTAGTGAAAGCATGATTTTCATTATTTTCCCTTTATTCCAGGCAGTTAAGCCGCCTCACAAAATTCACTCTGACCAATGCTTGTTAAACCTGACAATTGCCACAGCCTGATTAACCGCATCATTATTTTGATATGGATCCGTAACGCGTCCGCGTTCTGAGTTGCCAGTTCCTGTATGTGTATCAGGCCAAGGCTCAACTCTTTATGGCTATTGAGTTCATAAAGCGCACGTCGATAAATATTGAACATCTCACGAGCCACCAGCGATTTAAGGACTTCCGGTACTGAAGCACAGTGCGCGAAAGCTCGGGCCCGCTCCTGTCTCCAGTAGCGGCGCAGCGCATTTGATGTATCAGGTTTGTTGCCCACGTCACTCATCACAAGACACCAGGCATTGGTCTGGTTGATCAGGACAGTTTCCAGGCTGTTTTTGCACAGCGTTTTCTCGTCCATAAGCTCGTTATGGCTTTCCTGGCGTAAGACGCGATGCAGCCAGAACCCAAATTCTGTCATGCGGGTCATGTGGTACTGGATGGTGAAAGCGAGGTTAGCCCACCATTTAAAACGAATGATCCGGGCCTCCAGCGTTCTTTTCAGAACATGCTGGTATTTCTCGGTCGAGAGGATGCGAAGGTCTTTTCGAGCTGTGATCCCTTCCATCGACTGGAATCCGGTCAGGCCGAGTCGATGGTAGGTTTGACCACGCTGCATCATTTTGTGATACAAGGCTGACTTACCTTTGCACAGAGATACCGTGCCGAAACGCAGGTAGAACTGCGCCGCGCTCCCAGCGGTGTACGCCCCGCTCTCAATAGCAGATTTAAGGCGTGGGTATTCCACCCATAACACAAAGCTTGCAGACTCTTCATCTACGGTAACTTCGTTATCTTCGCTGAAACTGACAACACGACGGTGGCCGTCTCTTGTCTTGATGACACGTGCGGCGCGTTCGTCATCTCCGCCGTCGAAATAGGTCATTTCCGCAACAGGATCAGCCAGCCCATCAAATAGTGAGTCATCGCCAAATTTCCCCACCTTCAGCCAGACTGCTTTAGGGATTGGGGACTGAGGGACTACAGGCATCGTCGGTTCATCAGTCAACAGATCCAGCTCGCCGTGGGCCCAGACGCGGTGGTAGATCTCCAGTGCCCTAAAAGGCTTGTCATTGAAATGATGGAAAGCCCACATGAAATCGACATGCACAACGGCTTCTTCGCTGACGATGCGGAACTGAGGCCGGGACATGCGACGGTTATGCGCATTGTCTTCCAGCAAGCCGTAAGCGAGTTTCTCGGCAACGTCATCGGCGCGTTGCTGCTCTACGTAGTCGGCGCTACAGCAGATGTGTAACAGACGTTCCAGGAATTTCGGCGAGTATACATCTGGCTGGATCTTAATATACCCACCTTCGTATACCGTGCGGCCCACTGGATGGCGGTCTTCCCAGGCATAACGGCGTTTGGCAATGAAACGCTGAAGCCGGTTCAGGATAGCCATATAGCCATATTTCTCCGGGTCGGCATTCAGCAGGTTTTCCATAGAGCGGTCGAGCCCTACAGCCTGGCAAAGCGAGCACCCTATAATTCTGATCATTTAGAAATTTTTTTGCGTTTAAAATCAATGAATTGAAAGATTTCATTTTTCTAAGTCTGATAAAACAGATGAAAACTGTAGTGGCACAGTAAATTTGGCCACCTGATTAAAGGTGTGGAGTGCCCCCGAGCCCGTAGACAAATCTGCCCTATAGTTGGACTGACCCCACCCCGGTAGACGATCCTGCCCTATAGTTTGAGCATAGGGGGAGCATATGGGCACACCACGATTTACACCTGAATTTAAGGAAGAAGCCGTCCGACAGATAACGGAACGCGGTTATTCCGTTGCCGAAGTATCTGACCGTCTGGGCGTTTCTGCCCACAGCCTCTACAAGTGGCTACGGGCTATCAAACCGGATAACAGCGAGCAGCATGCCCGGGATTTACTGGAAGCCAAAAGCGAGATCCTGAAACTACGGGCACAGCTAAAACGTACCGAAGAAGAACGGGATATCCTGAAAAAGGCCGCTGTAGATTCAATTGGTCAACGCAACAACCATGTGAAAACATGTGGTTGCGGAGGATCGTTTGATGAAACGTACATTTACAGCAAAAGAAAAATCGCTCGTTTTCGACTTGTGGAAGAGTGGGACAGGATTTAGTGAAATAGCTAAGATTCTGGATTCAAAACCCGGAACTATTTTCACCATGTTGAGGGACACCGGCGGCATAAAACCCAATGGGCACTGTTGCAAATAGTCGGTGGTGATAAACTTATCATCCCCTTTTGCTGATGGAGCTGCACATGAACCCATTCAAAGGCCGGCATTTTCAGCGTGACATCATTCTGTGGGCCGTACGCTGGTACTGCAAATACGGCATCAGTTACCGTGAGCTGCAGGAGATGCTGGCTGAACGCGGAGTGAATGTCGATCACTCCACGATTTACCGCTGGGTTCAGCGTTATGCGCCTGAAATGGAAAAACGGCTGCGCTGGTACTGGCGTAACCCTTCCGATCTTTGCCCGTGGCACATGGATGAAACCTACGTGAAGGTCAATGGCCGCTGGGCGTATCTGTACCGGGCCGTCGACAGCCGGGGCCGCACTGTCGATTTTTATCTCTCCTCCCGTCGTAACAGCAAAGCTGCATACCGGTTTCTGGGTAAAATCCTCAACAACGTGAAGAAGTGGCAGATCCCGCGATTCATCAACACGGATAAAGCGCCCGCCTATGGTCGCGCGCTTGCTCTGCTCAAACGCGAAGGCCGGTGCCCGTCTGACGTTGAACACCGACAGATTAAGTACCGGAACAA
>NZ_JAOWES010000065.1:0-33622 GCF_030334095.1 Citrobacter sp. Cf118
TCCCCACTGCTGCCTCCCGTAGGAGTCTGGACCGTGTCTCAGTTCCAGTGTGGCTGGTCATCCTCTCAGACCAGCTAGGGATCGTCGCCTAGGTGAGCCGTTACCCCACCTACTAGCTAATCCCATCTGGGCACATCCGATGGCAAGAGGCCCGAAGGTCCCCCTCTTTGGTCTTGCGACGTTATGCGGTATTAGCTACCGTTTCCAGTAGTTATCCCCCTCCATCGGGCAGTTTCCCAGACATTACTCACCCGTCCGCCACTCGTCACCCAAGGAGCAAGCTCCTCTGTGCTACCGTTCGACTTGCATGTGTTAGGCCTGCCGCCAGCGTTCAATCTGAGCCATGATCAAACTCTTCAATTTAAGTTTGATGCTCGTGAATTAAACTTCGTAATGAATTACGTATGTTCACTCAGAGACTTGGTATTCATTTTTCGTCTTGCGACGTTAAGAATCCGTATCTTCGAGTGCCCACACAGATTGTCTGATAAATTGTTAAAGAGCAGTTGCGACGCGCTTTAGCGCTCTGTCGCGAGGTGGCGTATATTACGCTTTCCTCTTTCAGAGTCAACCCTCATTTTCAGGTTTTTCTCTTCAACCGAACCGGCTGTTTGTGTGAAGTGATTCACATCCGCCGTGTCGATGGAGGCGCATTATAGGGAGTTTCCTGTGGCCCGCAACCCTTAAATGACAGAAAAATGACTGACTGCTGCATTCCACAGCAAAACCCCGCCTTATACCTATTTACGCACAGAGTTATCCACAAACCCACCCATTACTTCTGCGATCCTTTCTGTATATGTGCGATCTTCAGCGCTCGAAACGAGGGGCAAAATCGAAAATTAAAAATTCGCGAGCGTTGCGCAAACGTTTTCGTTACAATGCCCCCGCACAACAAGGATGCCCCGTAAGGGGCGTTAGCTGAGTTTTTAGCCAAGAATTCACCTAACGCTCTCTGTAATAGTCAAATCCAGGGGATTTACCATGCAACAACGTCGTCCAGTCCGCCGCGCTCTGCTCAGTGTTTCTGACAAGGCCGGTATCATCGAATTCGCCCAGGCACTTTCCGCACGTGGTGTGGAGCTGCTGTCTACAGGTGGCACTGCGCGCCTGTTAGCAGAGAAAGGTCTGCCGGTAACCGAAGTTTCCGATTACACCGGTTTCCCGGAAATGATGGATGGACGCGTGAAGACCCTGCATCCGAAGGTCCACGGCGGCATCCTCGGTCGTCGCGGCCAGGATGATGCCATTATGGAACAACACCACATTGCTCCTATCGATATGGTTGTCGTTAACCTGTATCCGTTCGCCGAGACCGTCGCACGCGAAGGCTGCTCGCTGGAAGATGCAGTAGAGAACATCGATATCGGCGGCCCGACCATGGTGCGCTCCGCCGCGAAGAATCATAAAGATGTAGCTATCGTTGTGAAGAGCAGCGACTACGACGCCATTATTAAAGAGATGGATGCCAACGACGGTTCTCTGACCCTCGACACCCGTTTCGATCTCGCGATTAAAGCCTTCGAACACACCGCCGCTTACGACAGCATGATCGCCAACTACTTCGGCAGCATGGTTCCGGCCTACCACGGTGAAAGCAAAGAAGCCGCCGGTCGCTTCCCACGTACGCTGAACCTGAACTTCATTAAGAAGCAGGATATGCGCTACGGCGAGAACAGCCACCAGCAGGCTGCCTTCTATATAGAAGAGAATGTTAAAGAAGCCTCCGTTGCCACCGCGCAGCAGGTACAGGGCAAAGCACTTTCCTACAACAACATCGCCGATACCGATGCGGCGCTGGAGTGCGTGAAAGAATTCAACGAGCCAGCCTGTGTGATCGTCAAACACGCGAACCCGTGTGGTGTAGCAGTAAGTACCTCTATTCTTGACGCTTACGACCGCGCCTATAAAACCGACCCGACCTCCGCGTTCGGCGGCATCATCGCCTTTAACCGCGAGCTGGATGCTGAAACCGCGCAGGCGATCATCTCCCGCCAGTTCGTGGAAGTGATCATCGCCCCATCCGCCACCGAAGAAGCACTGAAAATTACCGCTGCCAAGCAGAACGTTCGGGTGCTGGTCTGCGGCCAATGGGCGCAGCGCGTTCCGGGCCTGGACTTTAAACGCGTTAACGGCGGTCTGCTGGTTCAGGACCGTGACCTGGGTATGGTGACCGAAGGTGAACTGCGCGTGGTGTCCAAACGTCAGCCAACCGAGCAAGAGCTGCGCGATGCGCTGTTCTGCTGGAAAGTGGCGAAGTTCGTGAAATCCAACGCCATTGTTTATGCCAAAGAGAACATGACTATTGGCATAGGCGCAGGCCAGATGAGCCGCGTGTACTCCGCGAAAATCGCCGGGATCAAAGCGGCCGACGAAGGCCTGGAAGTGAAAGGTTCTGCAATGGCTTCTGACGCTTTCTTCCCGTTCCGCGACGGGATTGATGCCGCTGCTGCCGCCGGTGTGACCTGCGTGATCCAGCCGGGTGGTTCTATTCGCGATGACGAAGTGATTGCCGCCGCCAATGAACACGGCATTGCGATGGTATTTACCGATATGCGCCACTTCCGCCATTAATCCACGGAGCAGACGATGAAAGTATTAGTGATTGGCAACGGCGGGCGCGAGCACGCCCTGGCGTGGAAAGCGGCGCAGTCGCCAAAAGTCGAAACAGTATTTGTCGCCCCGGGCAATGCGGGCACCGCGCTGGAACCCACGCTGCAAAACGTGGCCATCGGCGTAACGGATATCCCGGCGCTGCTGGACTTTGCCCAGAACGAGAAGATCGATCTGACCATCGTTGGCCCGGAAGCGCCGCTGGTGATTGGCGTGGTCGATGCGTTCCGCGCCGCCGGTCTGAAAATCTTCGGCCCAACCGAAGGCGCCGCGCAGCTGGAAGGCTCCAAAGCCTTCACCAAAGATTTCCTCGCCCGTCACCAGATTCCGACGGCGGAATATCAGAACTTCACCGAAATCGAACCTGCGCTGGCTTACCTGCGCGAGAAAGGCGCGCCGATCGTTATCAAAGCTGACGGTCTGGCTGCCGGGAAAGGCGTTATCGTGGCGATGACGCTGGAGGAAGCCGAAGCCGCGGTTCATGACATGCTGGCCGGCAACGCGTTTGGCGACGCGGGCCACCGCATCGTGATTGAAGAGTTCCTCGACGGTGAAGAAGCGAGCTTTATTGTCATGGTCGACGGTGAGCACGTGCTGCCGATGGCCACCAGCCAGGACCACAAGCGCGTGGGCAATGGCGATACCGGCCCGAACACCGGTGGGATGGGGGCCTACTCCCCTGCTCCGGTAGTGACTGACGAAGTCCACCAGCGCACCATGGAACGCATCATCTGGCCAACGGTGAAAGGCATGGCGGCGGAAGGTAACACCTATACCGGTTTCCTGTACGCGGGCCTGATGATCGACAAGCAGGGCAACCCGAAGGTTATCGAGTTTAACTGCCGCTTCGGCGATCCGGAAACCCAGCCGATCATGCTGCGCATGAAGTCCGATCTGGTGGAGCTGTGCCTCGCCGCCTGTGACGGCAAGCTGGATGAGAAAACCTCCGAGTGGGACGAACGCGCCTCGCTGGGCGTGGTCATTGCCGCCGGAGGTTATCCGGGTAATTACAATACCGGCGATGAGATCCACGGTCTGCCGCTGGAAGACGTCGCTGACGGTAAAGTGTTCCACGCGGGTACCAAACTGTCTGCTGACGATCGCGTGCTGACCAACGGCGGTCGCGTGCTGTGCGCCACCGCGCTGGGCAACACCGTGGCTGAAGCGCAGAAACGCGCTTACGCCCTGATGACCGACATCCGCTGGGATGGCAGCTTCAGCCGTAACGACATCGGCTGGCGCGCCATTGAACGCGAGCAACGCTAACGCGAAATTTTCGCCAGCAGCGTTTTACGCGTAATGCCTAACTGACGGGCGGCTTCCGTTTTATTGCCGCCCGTTTTTTCAAGCGCCGCCAGAATCACCTCCTTTTCGACATCCACCAGCGGTTGGATCTCGCCACTGCATTCCGTTTTTATCGGCGTCGCGGCAATCGCCATCGGCAGTTCACGTTCGGAAATATATTCCCCCGTCAGCAGCACCACCGAGCGCTCAATCGCATTTTCCAGCTCACGAATATTGCCCGGCCAGTCGTAGTGAATCAGCAGATCCATCGCCTGTGGAGTAAAGCCTTTCACCGCTTTACGGTTACGCGCGGCAAAACGCTGGAGAAAATGTTCGGCTAACAGCGGAATATCTTCCCGGCGCTGGCACAGCGCTGGCATTTCAATGGTGACGACGTTCAGACGATAGTAGAGATCCTGACGAAAGCGCCCGGCGCTGACTTCCTCTGCTAGATCGCGATGCGTAGCGGCTATCAGCCGGACATCAACCGCAATAGTCTGGTTGCTGCCAACCCGCTGTACTTCTCGCTCCTGGATAGCCCGCAGCAAACGCACCTGCATCAGCGGTGAGATATCGCCAATTTCATCAAGAAATAACGTGCCACCATCGGCTTCCACAAAGCGCCCTTCCCGGCGTTTATCCGCCCCGGTAAACGCCCCTTTCTCGTGACCAAAAAGTTCGGACTCCAGCAGCGATTCATTAAGCGCCGCGCAGTTGAGCGTCACCAGCGGCTTATCGCGACGGGCGCTGCTGGCATGCAGCGCCCGGGCCACCAGTTCTTTGCCCGTGCCGGAGTCTCCGTGAATGAGCACTGTCGCATCTGAGGGCGCAACCATCGCGATTTCATTGAGCAACTTCTGCATCGCCGGACTGCTGCCAATCATGCCAAACTGCGCAGCCGACGCTGACGGCAATTCAGCGCCCATTTCCCGCGTATGCGCCAGCGCCTTTTCCAGCGTCTCCTGCAGACGGTCAAAATCCAGCGGCTTGATTAAGTAGTCCAGCGCCCCGGTTTTAAGCGCCTCAACGGCGGTCTCTACGCTGGAGAACGCCGTCATGATCAAGACCGGAATCGCCGGATTCAGCGCTTTAATCTCTTTCAGCGTTGCGATACCGTCCATCTCCGCCATGCGTACATCACACAGCACTAAATCAAATACGCGTTCGCGCACCTGTTCCAGCGCCGCTCGCCCGCTATAGGCCAGCGCGACCTCATAACCCCAGCCGCGCAGCAGCGCCTGTAAAATGGTGCAGTGGCTGATATCGTCATCTACTACCAGAATATTGATTTTTCCGCGCGTCATCCTTGTTAATCCTGTTGTTTCGCTTTGGTCGGCAGCCAAAGAGTAAAGGTCGCACCTTTGCCCTCAACGCTTACCACCTGAATGGTGCCACCATGCTGTTCGATAATGTTCTGCACCACCGCCAGCCCGAGGCCGGTTCCGTCAGCTTTGGTTGTAAAGTAAGGCGTAAAAATGGCCTCCAGCTGTTCCGCTGCAATTCCCTTCCCGCTATCGGTAACCACAATTTTAACGCGATCGCCGCTGCTTTCATTCGCTTCAACCGTGATCGTGCCCTGACGACCAATCGCATGAATGGCGTTCAGATACAGATTCAACAAAACCTGAGTCAGTCGGTCAGGATCGGCCTGGATAGCGGGCAGCGTAGAATTGGCCGAAAAGCGGAGCTGGATTTCCCTGTTTGCCGCATCCTGACCCACCAGGTGTAATGAGTGGGTGATAACCTCATTGAGATCCACCTGTTGCAGCGTCAGATGTGCAGGCTTCACCAGCTCCAGCAGCTCGCTCACCACCCGATTTAAACGATCCGCCTCTTTCGCCATCACCTGTGCCAGCTCATGCGACTCGCCTCCTGCCGGGGTTCGCTCGGCAAAATACTTCGCCAGACCTTTGATCGATGAAAGCGGGTTACGAATTTCATGCGCCACTCCAGCCGCAAGATGCCCGAGCGCTAACAGTTTTTCTTTACGCTTCATCGCATCCTGAAGTTCTTTGTACGAGCGCTGATAGCGCTGATACCAGAAGAACGTCAGTACGGTGGCCAGCAACACAGCCGCCAGCGCACAGAGGACTATCAGTGTGTTACGCCACTCTCTTGCCTGAGTCGCTGTCAGATCGCTGGCATCAAAGGCGATAAATATGGTTTGCGCTGGGGTGATAAGCTGCCCGTCATTGCTGGCACAGCGCGCCATGCCGTGGCGTCCTGGACCATACATCGGCTGAAACTGGCGATAAATTTCCAGGGCCGGCGTTTTTTCACCATCCCTCGCTGGAATTTCAATATTCCGCCAGCTTTCTTGCTCCCCAGGACTAAGCTGTCGCAGGACATCCGGTGAATAGAGCGTTTTTCCGACCATCGCGGCATTGCTGTGAGTAATAATGACACCATGCTCATCGACGACGGCAAACCATAGCACGCCTGGTTGTACGGCCATTTCCTCCAGGAGCGTCTGCTGCTGGGCATGATGCATGCGCATCCCCATGCCTACACGCGTACCAGACTCCAGAGCGCGAATGAGCACGCTGCCTTTCTCCAGTAGCGTTTGCCGCGCGGCGCCACTTTCCCGCCCATAGTCCCGAATAGTCATAATCGAAAACCAGCCGACCAAAATCAGGATTGCCGCCAGCAAGAGTCGGCTCAACCACTTTGCCACCGTATCCTTATAAAGACGCATACGCTCTCCCTTTACCCCACTTGTTCCTTTCATCGTTGCAGGTATACAGCAGAAATCATGCCATTTTTTCCCCCTGATAACCCTGCCCTCAGACACAAACAGCTGAAAGTACCGGGTAAAAATGACTCGCTGGCGCGTTCTGGCGAGTCATTTTTACTCGTTTTCCTGCAAAGACGGCGGGTACGACGCCCGCAGGACTGGGATTGCCGCTTTGGCACGGAAGATGCAATAGGGAATGTAAGCTAACCAACAGGAGAACGAACGATGAAACGGAACAACAAACTGGCACTGATTGCACTTTCTCTGATCGCACTGGGCTCCACCCCGGTACTGGCGCAGAATCACTGGGGATATGGTGATGGAATGCAGCAACGGGGCGGTACCCCAATGACCGCTGAGCAGCAGGCTGCCGCGCAGAAAATCTATGATGATTACTACTCCCAGACCAGCGCGTTGCGCCAACAGCTGACATCCAAACGTTATGAGTACAATGCACTATTAACGGCCAGTTCGCCGGACACGGCAAAAATTAATGCCGTTGCAAAAGAGATGGAAGCGTTGAATCAGTCTCTGGACGAGCAGCGTGTTAAACGCGATGTCGCAATGGCGCAGGCTGGCGTGCCGCGTGGCGCGGGAATGGGCTACGGCGGATGCGGCGGTGGCGGTAACCATCGCGGCGGCGGCCATATGGGAATGGGTCACTGGTAACAGTATTGCCTGATGGCAGATTATCAGAAAGTTTTGGCTGTAGGCTGCCAGTGACAAAAATCTTCATTGGCGACTAGCAGTATCTGCGACCCTTCGGGCGCTTCCAGCCATGCCACACTCACCTCTACGGATGAATGTTTCTGGCGGCGCTCGATATGGTTTATCGCCCACGACTCCAGGTCTGGCTTCAGCGTTTCACCTTCACAGGTTGTGACCGTGTTATCCGCATGCCAACGTCCCTGACGCAATATCACCCGTCCCTGACGCAGCGCATCGCTGGTCTGGCGAATTTGATCGGCGCGATAGCGGTAAAGCGCGATTTGATCGCTGGAAAGCTGCTGCTTTTGCCCGTCGACTTCACGCTGCATGAAGCTCAGTTCGCCCCGGTCATCGAAGCGTATACGGACATGTTCAGCCGGTTTACTGTAAACGTTGAGTTCTATCAGAGAGAGCGAATCACCCTGCCAGCGGTATTCACTGGTAGTGGTTTCGCCTTTTCGCCACGGACTAAATACCGAGAGCAAGTGAACATCGTCACCGGAGTCTTTACGCCAAATGCGTACCGCCCCCTGATCGCCAACATAGCCGCTGGCCGTGAACGGAGGAAGCTCAGAATGGCTACCGCAGGCAGACAGTAACAGAACACCTGAAAGCCAAAGCGTATGACGCCAGATGGACAAAAGGGGCGAAACCGCCCCTTCGTTAAAACTGTTCACTGCCACGCGAATTACTTAACCGCGTCTTTCAGTGCTTTACCAGAAACAAATGCCGGTACGTTAGCTGCGGCAATTTTGATTTCTTTACCGGTCTGCGGGTTGCGGCCAGTGCGCTCAGCACGGTGGTTCACTTTGAAGGTACCGAAACCAACCAGTTGTACAGCATCGCCTTCTTTCAGAGACTCAGTAATAGCAGCCAGAGTGGATTCCAGAGCAGCTTTAGCCTGTGTTTTAGACAGTTCTGCTTTGTCTGCAATTACATCAATCAGTTGAGTCTTGTTCATAAGTTATCCTTACAATGTGTTTATCGCTTGCTAAGCATCGAGTGCGACGGAAATGCCAGAAAAGCACTCTCCTGCATACACGCACCGATAGCCACTTTTTTTCGCCCCCCAAATGTAGACCAGACCGGGGGCGGATGGGAAGCCTTCAGGCACGACAAATCAGGCGTTAAATCACGTTTTGTGGTGTCATTGCTGAAAATTTATACCAATATTGCTCTCGCCAGCCTCTCGCAGGTCTGCACGCAGTCCTTTTATCAGCTCAATATCGCGTTCTTCACAGTCGGCTAAAAGTCGGAAAATTTCCCACTGAATATCCCATTCTTGCTCAACGGCAGGGTTCTCTTTGAGCTCCTCATCGGTCATTTCGCGACCAGCCTGGGTCATTTCCAGCATCGCTACCGTCGTAATCGAAGCTTTACTAACTTCAATTGCATGCTCCAGCGTTTCACCGCTAAGACGTGAATGCATCAGTTCGCTTAATGCCACACAGGCATCAATCGCCGGATAAACGCCGTACAGATCGTAATCGTCTGCAGAAGGAATGGCCTCTTCAAACTTTTCCAACTGGCTGTCGAAATTGATTTTCGCGTCTTTAACCGTCAGCGCTTCCCAAATCAGATCCAGAATTCGGCGGTAAATCTGTCCATCGCCAAATTCAGTTTGCTTGCAGAACATGGCGTAATTCGGGTACATGCGTTCGCACAGACAGGCCATAAATGTGACGTGCTGCCAGCTTTCCAGCTTCTCCAGACGCAGGTGAATCGGATTTTGTAACATGATGAGTTCTCAAATACGGAAATTAGCCGCAGTTTACCCGATATGGGGCGCTTTTGCTGCAAGCCGCGTAAAAGCCGGGCGTTCGGATGCCACCGCATCTGCCCAGCGCGTTGGTTCCGGCAGACGATAGCCGTTCATACAGCGTTGTACCCACGCCAGTGCGCTGTCCATACTCACGCGGTGGCCCGTAGAGATAAACAACGGGTTACAGCGCGCTTTGCTGCGCCAGACCCATGCCAGCTGTTCGCCTTTATCCAGCAATGGCACTAGCGCACCGGGTTCAGCAGCGAGCGGTTCAAACTTGCCACACAGCCGTTTTTTCGCCACACCAATCGTTGGGACGTCCACCAGCAGGCCAAAATGGCTGGCCACGCCCAGACGCCGCGGGTGCGAAATGCCGTGCCCGTCAACGAACAGCAGATCTGGCTTGTGCGAGAGCAGTTGCCAGGCGGCCATCAGCGCGGAGGTTTCACGAAAGGAGAGAAAACCGGGAATGTAAGGCATGGTAGTGGCGATACGCGCCACCTTGTATTCAACCAGTTCAAGCGTGGGATACTTCAGTAAGACCATCGCGGCTCGCGTCACTTCGCCACCCTGCTCAAACCCAACGTCCGCCCCGCCGATCAGATCCGGCGGATCGTTCTTCAGACGATCCTCGCGGATCAATGAAGAGGCCAGTTCAAGCTGCTGCGCGCGTAATGACGCAAGATCCATAATGACTCCTTAGCGGTGGTACTGTTCGGACAACCGATGTACCGCCTCCACAAAGACACCCGCATGTTCTGGCGGGACGTCCTGATGAATGCCGTGGCCCAGGTTAAAGACATGCCCTTCGCCCTGACCGAATCCGGCCAGAATTGTCGCCACCTCTTCTTCGATGCGGGCTGGCGGTGCATACAGCATGGACGGATCCATATTGCCCTGTAGCGCCACTTTATGACCTACACGACGACGCGCATCGGCAATGTCAGTGGTCCAGTCGAGACCTAACGCATCACAGCCGGTTTCCGCCATCGCTTCCAGCCACTGACCACCGCCTTTGGTAAACAGGGTCACAGGTACGCGACGACCTTCGTTCTCGCGTAGCAGGCCATCGACGATTTTGTGCATGTAGTACAGGGAAAACTGCTGATAATCGCGACCGGTCAGCACACCGCCCCAGGTATCGAAAATCATCACCGACTGCGCGCCCGCTTTGATCTGCGCGTTCAGGTACAGCGTGACGCTCTTCGCCAGCTTATCAAGCAGCAGATGCAGCGCTTTAGGGTCGGCATACATCATCTTTTTAATCACGGTGAAGGCTTTGCTGCTGCCGCCTTCAACCATGTAGGTCGCCAGCGTCCACGGGCTACCGGAGAAGCCGATCAGCGGCACTTCGCCTTTCAGTTCACGGCGGATAGTGCGCACCGCGTTCATCACGTATCCCAGCCCATCTTCCGGGTCCGGGATCGGCAGTTTGTCGACGTCAGCCTTGCTGGTAATCGGAGAGGTGAAGCGTGGACCTTCTCCTGCTTCAAAATACAGCCCGAGTCCCATCGCATCCGGGATCGTCAGGATATCGGAGAAGAGGATCGCGGCATCAAGTTCATAGCGACGCAGCGGCTGCAGCGTGACTTCGCAGGCCAGCTCGGCATTTTTGCACAGCGCCATAAAATCGCCCGCTTCGGCACGGGTAGCTTTGTATTCCGGTAGATAACGGCCTGCCTGGCGCATCATCCATACCGGAGTGACATCAACGGGCTGGCGCAGCAGCGCACGCAGATAACGATCGTTCTTCAGTTCGGTCATTTTTGCAGTTCCTTATTGCGTCAGTCCATCAGTGTATCACCACTCGCTCTTTACTCGTACTCAGCCCGACACATTGCCACAGTATCTTCAATCAATCGACGCGCGACAGTACCCGGCGGGGGCAAGAGCGGTAAATCGTCATAGCGATACCAGTTCGCTTCCAGCAGCTCTTTCGGGTCGATGACGATTTCGCCGCTATCATACTCCGCCATAAATGCGGTCATCAAAGACTGTGGGAACGGCCACGGCTGAGAAGTGACATAACGCAGGTTTTTCACCTTAATGCCGCTCTCTTCCATGACTTCACGCGCCACCGCCTGCTCGAGGGTCTCGCCCACTTCGACAAAACCCGCCAGCACGGTATGCACGCCGTTGCGATGGCGAACATGTTGGGCGAGCAGGATGGAATCATCTCGGAGAATAGCGACAATTATGCAGGGAGCAATTTGCGGGTAATAACGTTCGCGGCAGTGACTACAGAGCATCGCCCACTCCGTTTTACTCGGGCGCATGGGATGGCCGCAGTAACCGCAGAATTTATGCGAGCGGTAAAACTCCGCCAGCTGTACGCCTCGTCCGGCCAGTTGAAACAGGCCAACGTCCTGGTCAATGACCTGGCGCACCGACCCCATATCGTGTCGACGCTGCTGCTGCACCAGCCAGACAGTTTCCCCTTCCCACTCGCCTATTGGCAGCGCGCGCTGACCAATCAGATCAAAACGGGCTGCGTCGCCATAAGGTAGCTCGCCATGAGGTAACCATAACTTTTGCTCATGACTGACAATCCACCAGCCGCTATCTAATTTTTCAATTATACGATCCATATCTCTTGCACAACCTTTGCTTCACAGGCATGTTGTTTACATTATTTTTACATTTACGGGTGAGCAGTTCCTAAACACCATCTTGCGGAGTCAATCATGCTAAACCAGCTGGAAAGCCTGACGGAGCACGTCGGAGGAAGTAATAAACTGGTTGATCGCTGGCTACATGTACGTAAGCACCTGCTCGTGGCTTACTACAATCTGGTTGGCATTAAGCCTGGCAAAGAATCGTACATGCGACTCAATGAAAAGGCGCTGGATGATTTTTGTCAGAGCCTGGTCGATTACCTCTCCACCGGACACTTCAGTATTTATGAACGTATTCTCCATAAATTGGAAGGGAACGGGCAGCTTTTAAAAGCCACAAAAATTTGGCCGCTGCTGGAAGCCAATACGCAGCTGATCATGGACTACTATGACTCCAGCCTGGAAACTGCGATTGATCATGATAACTTCCTTGAGTTTCAAAAGGTTTTATCGGATCTCGGCGAAGCGCTGGAAGCCCGGTTCGTGCTCGAAGATAAGCTGATCATGCTGGTATTTGATGCGATGCACGAGAGTGGCACTCTCAAACGTCCTGCTTGAGATTTGTCGCATTAACGCGTAGTTTACATTCATTACCTCTAAGATAGAGGTTACTTCTTGTCGGAGTGCTTATTTTCCACAAAAGCATTCGTGATGCGTCAAGGCGGCAAGTCAGTGAATCTCCAGGAGCTTACCTAAGTAAGTGACTGGAGTGAGCGGACGAAGCCAACAAAGAGGCAGCGCGAAGGATGACGTGGAAAAGGCTGAGACCGTTAATTCGGGATCCGCGGAACCTGATCAGGTTAAGACCTGCGAAGGGAACAAGAGTCAATCTACAACCGTTCGTCTTTGGGCGATCGTCTCTCTCTTGCTTCATCCGTCGTCTGACAAGCCACGTCCTTACTTTTTTGGAATGAGCTATGTCTGCCACTACTAAACCATCACGCCGCGAACAGCGCGCGCAAGCCCAACACTTTATCGATACCCTGGAAGGGACCGCCTTCCCTAACTCAAAACGCATTTATATTACCGGTTCGCAGCCGGATATCCGCATTCCGATGCGCGAAATCCAGCTTAGCCCGACGCTGATTGGCGGCAGCAAAGACAACCCGCAATTTGAAGACAACGAAGCCGTGCCGGTGTACGACACCTCCGGGCCGTATGGCGATCCTGACGTGGCAATTAACGTCCAGCAGGGTCTGGCGAAACTGCGCCAGCCGTGGATTGCGGCGCGTAACGACAGCGAAGAATTAGACGACCGCAGCTCCGCTTACACCAAAGAGCGCCTGGCCGACGATGGCCTGGACGAGCTGCGTTTCAGCGGCCTACTGACGCCAAAGCGCGCCAAAGCCGGTAAGCGCGTGACCCAGTTGCACTACGCCCGTCAGGGGATCGTCACGCCAGAAATGGAGTTTATCGCCATCCGTGAAAATATGGGCCGCGAGCGTATTCGTAGTGAAGTGCTGCGCCACCAGCATCCGGGGATGAACTTTGGCGCTCGTCTGCCGGAAAATATCACCCCGGAATTCGTGCGTGATGAAGTCGCTGCGGGCCGGGCGATTATTCCTGCCAACATCAACCACCCGGAATCCGAGCCGATGATCATCGGCCGCAACTTCCTGGTGAAGGTGAATGCCAACATCGGTAACTCGGCGGTCACTTCCTCTATCGAAGAAGAGGTAGAAAAACTGGTGTGGTCGACCCGCTGGGGCGCAGATACGGTGATGGACCTCTCCACCGGTCGCTATATTCACGAAACCCGCGAGTGGATCCTGCGTAACAGCCCGGTGCCGATCGGCACCGTACCGATCTACCAGGCGTTGGAGAAGGTCAACGGGATCGCCGAAGATCTCACCTGGGAAGCGTTCCGCGATACGTTGCTGGAACAGGCCGAACAGGGCGTCGACTACTTCACTATCCATGCCGGCGTACTGCTGCGCTACGTGCCGATGACCGCTAAACGCCTGACCGGAATTGTCTCGCGCGGCGGTTCAATTATGGCGAAATGGTGCCTCTCGCATCACAAAGAAAACTTCCTGTTTGAACATTTCCGCGAAATTTGTGAAATCTGCGCCGCCTACGATGTCTCGCTCTCTCTCGGTGACGGCCTGCGCCCGGGTTCGATTCAGGATGCCAACGACGAAGCGCAGTTCTCCGAACTGCATACGCTGGGCGAGCTAACCAAAATCGCCTGGGAATACGACGTGCAGGTGATGATTGAAGGCCCAGGGCATGTGCCGATGCATATGATCCAACGCAACATGACCGAAGAGCTGGAGAGCTGCCACGAAGCGCCGTTCTACACCTTAGGGCCGTTGACGACAGATATCGCGCCGGGCTATGACCACTTCACCTCCGGCATTGGCGCGGCGATGATCGGCTGGTTTGGCTGCGCGATGCTGTGCTACGTCACGCCGAAAGAGCACCTCGGCCTGCCGAACAAAGAAGACGTGAAGCAAGGGCTGATCACCTACAAGATTGCCGCCCACGCCGCCGACCTGGCGAAGGGGCACCCGGGCGCGCAGATCCGCGACAACGCGATGTCGAAAGCGCGCTTCGAATTCCGCTGGGAAGACCAGTTTAACCTCGCACTCGACCCGTTCACCGCCCGCGCCTATCACGATGAAACCCTGCCACAGGAGTCCGGCAAAGTCGCCCACTTCTGCTCCATGTGCGGGCCGAAGTTCTGCTCGATGAAAATCAGCCAGGAAGTACGCGACTACGCCGCCGCGCAAACTATTGAAGTGGGAATGGCAGATATGTCGGAGAACTTCCGCGCCAAAGGCGGTGAAATCTACCTCAAAAAAGAGGAGGCATAATGTACCAGCCTGATTTCCCGACCGTGCCGTTCCGCCTCGGGCTTTATCCGGTGGTGGACAGCGTGCAATGGATTGAACGCCTGCTGCAGGCGGGCGTACGCACGATCCAACTGCGCATTAAAGATAAGCGTGATGAAGAGGTCGAAGCCGACGTCATGGCCGCCATTGAACTGGGGCGTCGCTATGACGCCCGCCTGTTTATCAACGACTACTGGCGGCTGGCGATTAAGCACAACGCTTACGGCGTGCATCTGGGCCAGGAAGACCTTGAAACCACCGATCTGAAGGCGATTCAGGCGGCGGGGCTGCGCCTGGGTGTATCCACTCACGATGATATGGAGATCGACGTCGCGCTGGCGGCTAAGCCTTCTTATATCGCACTCGGCCACGTTTTCCCCACGCAAACCAAGCAGATGCCTTCCTCCCCGCAGGGGCTGACGCAGCTGGCAAGCCATATTAACCGACTGGCCGATTACCCGACCGTCGCCATCGGCGGCATCAGCCTGGAACGTGCACCATCGGTGCTGGCGACCGGTGTTGGCAGCATTGCCGTGGTCAGCGCCATTACCCAGGCGGCTGACTGGCAGGCAGCCACGGCGCAGCTGCTCGACATAGCGGGAGTCGGCGATGAATGACCGCGACTTTATGCGCTACAGCCGGCAGATCCTGCTCGGCGATATCGCGATTGAGGGCCAACAAAAGCTGCTCGACAGCCATGTGCTGATTATCGGTTTAGGCGGGTTAGGTTCGCCTGCCGCGCTGTATCTGGCGGGAGCAGGTATCGGCAAACTGACGCTGGTAGACGATGACGACATTCATTTGAGCAATCTGCAGCGCCAGATCCTGTTTACCACTGATGATATCGCGCGTTCAAAATCGCAGATTGCCCAGCAGCGCCTGACGCGGCTCAACCCAGATATCGAACTGGTATCGCTCCAGCAGCGACTGAAAGGCGATGCGCTCCGGCATGCGGTAGCGCGTGCCGATGTGGTGCTCGACTGTACCGACAACATGGCCACGCGTCAGGAAATTAACGCCGCCTGCGTGTCGCTCAACACCTCGCTCATCACCGCCAGCGCCGTCGGTTTCGGCGGCCAGTTGATGGTGCTCACGCCACCGTGGGAGCAAGGTTGTTACCGCTGCCTGTGGCCGGATGATGTAGAGCCTGAACGCAACTGCCGTACCGCCGGTATCGTCGGCCCGGTTGTCGGCGTGATGGGCACCTTGCAGGCGCTGGAAGCCATCAAACTGCTTAGCGGCATTGCGACGCCCAGTGGCGAGTTACGCCTGTTTGACGGTAAAACCAGCCAGTGGCGCAGCTTCGCACTACGACGTGCCAGCGGCTGTCCGGTATGTGGAGGGCAACATGCAGATTCAGTTCAATGATGAGCCGATGCAGTGCGCCGAGGGACAAACCGTCAGCGGGCTGCTCACCGAGCTTAATCAGCTTAAACCGGGCGCGGCGCTGGCGCTCAATCAGCAGATCCTGCCGCGCGAGCAGTGGCAGCAGCAAATCGTGCAGGAAGGCGACCAGATCCTGCTTTTTCAGGTTATTGCAGGGGGTTGATATGTTACGTATTGCCGACAAAACGTTTGATTCACATCTGTTCACCGGTACCGGAAAATTTGCCTCATCGCAGCTGATGGTCGAGGCGATTCGCGCCTCCGGCAGCCAGTTGGTCACGCTGGCCATGAAGCGCGTGGATTTGCGCCAGCATAACGATGCCATTCTGGCCCCGCTTATCGACGCGGGCGTGACGCTGCTGCCTAACACCTCCGGAGCGAAAACCGCTGAAGAGGCGATTTTCGCCGCCCAACTGGCGCGTGAAGCGCTGGGCACAAACTGGCTGAAATTAGAAATCCACCCGGATGCCCGCTGGCTATTGCCGGATCCGATTGAAACACTAAAAGCCGCCGAAGCGCTGGTGAAACAGGGCTTTGTGGTGCTGCCCTACTGCGGCGCGGATCCGGTACTGTGCAAGCGGCTGGAAGACGTGGGCTGCGCGGCGGTGATGCCGCTCGGCGCACCTATCGGCTCTAACCAGGGGCTGGAAACCAAAGCGATGCTGGAGATCATTATCCAGCAGGCGACCGTGCCGGTGGTGGTTGATGCAGGCATCGGCGTGCCCAGCCACGCCACGCAGGCGCTGGAAATGGGCGCCGACGCGGTGCTGGTCAACACGGCAATCGCGGTAGCCGACAGCCCGGTGATGATGGCCACCGCTTTCCGTCTGGCAGTTGAAGCAGGCCTTTTGGCGCGCCAGGCGGTACCTGGAAGCAAAAGCTCGCAGGCAAATCCCACCAGCCCGTTAACCGGATTCCTGGAGGCCTTCGCATGAAAACGTTCAGCGACCGCTGGCGACAACTGGACTGGGACGACATCCGCCTGCGCATCAACGGTAAAACCGCCGCTGACGTGGAGCGCGCTCTCAAGACTTCGCATCTTAGTCGCGACGATCTGATGGCATTGCTCTCTCCTGCCGCCGCCGATTATCTGGAGCCGCTTGCGCAACGGGCGCAAAAGCTCACCCGCCAGCGTTTTGGCAACACGGTGAGCTTTTACGTGCCGTTGTATCTCTCCAACCTTTGTGCCAACGACTGCACCTACTGCGGTTTTTCGATGAGCAACCGTATCAAACGCAAAACGCTGGACGAAGATGAGATACAACGTGAGTGTGCGGCTATCCGTGAGCTGGGCTTTGAGCATCTGCTACTGGTCACCGGTGAACATCAGGCCAAAGTGGGGATGGATTACTTTCGTCGCCATTTGCCTGCCATTCGCCGCCAGTTTGCCTCTTTACAGATGGAAGTACAGCCGCTGTCAGAGGCTGAATATGCGGAGCTGAAGACGCTGGGGCTGGATGGCGTGATGGTGTATCAGGAGAGCTATCATGAGGCGATTTACGCCCACCACCATCTGAAGGGGAAAAAGCAGGATTTCTTCTGGCGACTGGAAACGCCGGACCGGCTGGGCCGCGCAGGGATCGACAAAATCGGTCTTGGCGCGTTGATTGGTTTGTCCGACAGCTGGCGGGTTGACTGCTATATGGTAGCTGAACATCTGCTGTGGATGCAGCAGCATTACTGGCAGAGCCGCTACTCTATCTCCTTCCCTCGCCTGCGCCCATGCACCGGAGGCGTTGAGCCTGCATCGATCATGGATGAGCGACAGTTGGTCCAGACCATTTGCGCGTTTCGTTTACTGGCACCAGAAATTGAGCTGTCGCTCTCCACCCGCGAATCGCCATGGTTTCGTGACCATGTGATCCCGTTGGCGATCAACAACGTCAGCGCCTTCTCAAAAACCCAGCCCGGTGGTTATGCCGATAACCACCCCGAACTGGAACAGTTCTCCCCGCACGACGATCGTCGCCCGGAAGCCGTTGCTGAAGCACTGATGGCGCAGGGATTACAGCCCGTGTGGAAAGACTGGGACAGCTATCTGGGACGCGCGGCACAGATGCCCTAAGTCCAACGCTATCGCATAAACAAAAAAACCCGCTTTCGCGGGTTTTTTCTTCACTGGTGCTTAACTGCTCGGGCTCTGGCCTTCATCGCTATCGTAAGCCTTCGTGAAATTATCGGCGTTTACAGCGCGACAACGTTAACAGCAGACGGGCCTTTAGCGCCATTCTCCACGGAGAACTCCACCTTTTGACCTTCGTCTAACGTTTTAAAATCGTTACTCTGGATAGCGGAAAAATGCACAAACACATCCTTGCTACCGTCCTGAGGAGTGATAAAGCCGAAGCCTTTATCAGAGTTAAACCATTTTACTAAACCAGTCATTTTGTTAGACATAGATACTTCCTTTCATGTTTTTGAGCCGCTTATGCAGCGAAGATGGCCTGTTTTGCAGAAATTAACTTATGGGGCACTTAGGGAGGAGGCTCATGAAGAAGAGTATCTGAGGATAACGCTTGAACTGAGAACTGCTTTACTAAAACTGCTTGCATAAGGTCTGTGTTCCAAACCGATGCCGCTATAGTAGACCTACTTCTAATCATTAAGCAAGCATTAATTTTTTTAATACCCACTGAGTGATGCAATGTTGAACCAACGCGGCTAAGCATCCTGGATAACAGCTTGATCTACAATGAACAAAAGCCCCGACTATTGCAGTCAGGGCTTTACGTTACTACACACTTCAAATTTAACATTAATAAACTTAACGATTTAATACTGCTGATGGTACTACTTTAAAATGTACACGTTTACTACAGATAATATTGGATATTGATACTAACTAAAGCTTTCCTCTATTTACCGTTAAACACATTCCACCCGCTTGATAATAGAACTCAAGGCTGGTGACCTAAACAAGTACACTTCCCCTCGCGACATATATTCTTTGATGCGTTGCCTTATTTCCCTCGTGATAACTAAAAAGCAGAAATCACGAACAATTACTATTAAATCATGGCGTTACATCGTCGCGTTTTACTGATTTTTTGCGATTAGATATATCAACTACGTGGCCTGAAAGCATTGTCGAGGTGAAAAAATAGCGTTTTCAGCATCGACTATCCCATACAAAAATACTTCGTGGCCTTTATCGCAAACCCCAATCAAGCTCTACTAACACTTACTACGTTAACAGCAAACTACAATTTCTCCGCTGTTAAGTATTAACATACGGGTTTAAAAAACGCTGTCAATACTGTTTTTTATAACATGTCTTTATTGACAGTAATTATATATTCCAGCATGTGATAAGCGAGTCAAAAAGCCGCTGGTCCCGGTCCAGATCGCAGGGTTTGGCCTCTTTTTGTAACCGGTTTCAGAAAAAGTGGCTTTCTTTGTGATGCCTTGCACACAATCGTTGCAAAGCAGTTGTTGCTATAGCTGGCTCGCGATAATTATCAACTCACACATGTTGATCGAGACTGCTTATGAAAAACATCGTTTTATGCTGTGCCGCCGGAATGTCCACCAGCATGCTGGTGCAAAGGATGAAAGATGCCGCCCAGAAAAAAGGCGTCGACGTCACTATCAAAGCCGTCCCGGTGGCCGAGTTTGAAGAGAATATCGCTACAGCGGATATCGTTTTGCTCGGTCCACAGGTTAAGTATGAACAGGCCAAGCTACAGGCGATCGCCGACCCACTAGGCAAAAAGGTCGCCGTTATCGACATGATGGATTACGGCATGATGAAAGGCGATGCGGTACTGGACAAGGCGCTGAAACTACTGGAGTGATGGTATGGAAGAGTTAGAAACGATCATCATGGAGTTATTGGTAAACGCTGGCGCTGCACGCAGCCAGGCCCTGACGGCATTGCAACTGGCGCGTAAAGGTGATTTCTCCGGTGCAGAACAAGCGATGACGGAATCACGCGAGTACGTTAAACAAGCGCATAAAATCCAGACCCAGCTGATCGGAATTGACGAAGGAACCGGCAAGCTACCGGTTAATCTCATCACCGTCCATTCGCAGGATCACCTGATGAACGCGATGGTGATTCAGGATTTGGCGGGAGATATGATTGAGCTTTATCGGCGGTTACCGCCGGTATATTAATGACACTGCCGGATGGCTTCGTAGCCTCGTAGACCTGATAAGCGTCATCAGAAATAAACCTGGACATAAAAAAACCCGCCGAAGCGGGTTTTTTATTATGGTCGGCAACGATTAATCGTTGTCAGAACCGCCCAGGCCTGCGTTCAGCAGTTCTGCCAGGCTGGCAGACGCATCTTCAGCAGTCACCTGCGGTGCAGCTGGCAGTTCGCCCGCTGCGCGACGGCGCATACGATCCTGGTGGTACGCGTAACCGGTACCTGCCGGGATCAGACGACCCACGATTACGTTCTCTTTCAGACCGCGCAGTTCATCACGTTTACCTGCAACAGCGGCTTCGGTCAGGACACGCGTGGTTTCCTGGAACGATGCTGCAGAGATGAAGGACTCGGTTGCCAGAGACGCTTTGGTGATACCCAGCAGATCGCGGGAGAACGTTGCACCCACTTTGCCGTTCGCTTCCAGCTCGCGGTTAGCGATCTTGACGCGGGAGTATTCAACCTGCTCGCCTTCCAGGAAGTCGGAGCTACCAGCGCTTTCGATGGTGGCTTTACGCAGCATCTGACGAACGATAACTTCGATGTGTTTATCGTTAATCTTAACACCCTGCAGACGGTATACGTCCTGAACTTCGTTAACAATGTAACGAGTTACAGCATGCACACCACGCAGACGCAGGATGTCGTGCGGCGCTTCCGGACCGTCGGAAACCACGTCACCACGTTCTACACGTTCACCTTCGAACACGTTGAGCTGACGCCATTTCGGGATCATCTCTTCGTACGGCTCGCTACCGTCTACCGGGGTGATAACCAGACGACGTTTACCTTTGGTTTCTTTACCGAAGGAAATGATACCGCTGATTTCAGCCAGGATTGCCGGCTCTTTCGGACGACGTGCTTCGAACAGGTCAGCAACGCGCGGCAGACCACCGGTGATATCCTTGGTACCGCCGGATTCCTGCGGAACACGGGCCAGGGTGTCACCAGAACTGATCTGTACGCCATCTTCCAACTGAACAATCGCTTTACCCGGCAGGAAGTACTGAGCAGGCATATCGGTGCCTGGGATCAGAACGTCGTTGCCCTGAGCATCAACAATTTTCAGTGCCGGACGCAGGTCTTTACCACCCGCAGTACGCTCTGCAGAATCCAGAACCACCAGAGAAGACAGACCGGTCAGCTCGTCGGTCTGACGAGTAATGGTCTGGCCGTCGATCATGTCAGTGAAGCGGACAAAACCACTCACTTCGGTGATAACCGGCATGGTGTGCGGATCCCAGTTTGCTACGGTTTCGCCGCCAGCAACCTGTTCGCCATCACCTTTCGCCATAACGGAGCCGTAAGGCACTTTATAGCTTTCTTTGGTACGGCCGAATTCGTCGATCAGTTTCAGTTCGGTGTTACGTGAGGTGATAACCAGTTTACCGCTGGAGTTCACAACCGACTTCGCGTTGCTCAGACGGATGCTACCTTTGTTTTTCACCTGGATGCTGGATTCAGCAGCCGCACGAGATGCCGCACCACCGATGTGGAACGTACGCATCGTCAGCTGTGTACCCGGTTCACCGATGGACTGTGCCGCGATAACGCCGATTGCTTCACCTTTGTTGATGATGTGGCCACGCGCCAGGTCACGACCGTAGCAGTGCGCACATACACCAAAGTCGGTGTCACAAGATACAACAGAACGGACTTTGACGGAGTCAACGGAGTTCTCTTCCAGCAGGTCACACCACTGTTCGTGCAGCAGCGTGTTGCGTGGAACCAGAATATCCGCCGTACCCGGCTTCAGAACGTCTTCAGCAGTTACACGACCCAGAACGCGATCGCGCAGCGGCTCTTTAACATCACCACCCTCGATAACCGGGGTCATGGTGATGCCTTCCAGAGTGCCGCAATCGTCTTCAGTAACAACCAGGTCCTGCGCAACGTCGACCAGACGACGAGTCAGATAACCGGAGTTCGCTGTTTTCAGTGCGGTATCCGCCAGACCTTTACGCGCACCGTGAGTAGAGATGAAGTACTGGAGTACGTTCAGACCTTCACGGAAGTTCGCGGTGATTGGCGTTTCGATGATGGAGCCATCTGGCTTCGCCATCAGACCACGCATACCGGCCAGCTGACGAATCTGTGCCGCAGAACCACGCGCACCGGAGTCGGCCATCATGTAGATGCTGTTGAAGGAAACCTGCTGCTCTTCTACGCCGTCACGGTTAATAACGGTTTCGGTTTGCAGGTTATCCATCATCGCTTTGGATACACGATCGTTTGCCGCAGCCCAGATATCGATAACTTTGTTATAGCGTTCGCCCGCGGTTACCAGACCGGACTGGAACTGCTCCTGGATCTCAGCAACTTCAGCTTCCGCTTCAGAGATGATCTCGTGTTTCTTCTCTGGGATGACCATGTCATCAATACCAACAGATGCACCTGAACGCGCTGCATAAGCAAAGCCGGTGTACATTGTCTGGTCAGCGAAGATAACGGTCGGCTTCAGGCCCAGAATGCGGTAACAGGTGTTCAGCATTTTGGAGATAGCTTTCTTGCCCAGCGCCTGGTTGACGATGGAGAAAGGCAGACCTTTCGGTACGATCATCCACAGAATGGCGCGACCAACGGTCGTGTCTTTCAGACTGGTGTGCGCAACGAATTCGCCGTTTTCATCTTTTTCGTATTCAGTGATACGCACTTTAACGCGCGCATGCAGAGAGGCCAGACCTGCGCGATAGATACGCTCAGCTTCTTTCGGGCCAGTCAGCACCATGCCTTCGCCTTTGGCGTTAACACAGTCACGGGTCATGTAGTACAGACCCAATACAACGTCCTGAGACGGAACGATGATAGGTTCGCCGTTCGCCGGAGACAGGATGTTGTTGGTAGACATCATCAGCGCACGCGCTTCGAGCTGGGCTTCCAGCGTCAGCGGTACGTGAACAGCCATCTGGTCACCATCGAAGTCGGCGTTATATGCCGCACAAACCAGCGGGTGAAGCTGGATAGCTTTACCTTCGATCAGTACCGGTTCAAATGCCTGGATACCCAGACGGTGCAGTGTTGGTGCACGGTTCAGCAGTACCGGGTGTTCGCGGATAACTTCGTCCAGGATATCCCAAACGACAGCTTCTTCACGCTCAACCATTTTCTTAGCGGCTTTGATGGTGGTGGCCAGGCCACGCAGTTCCAGCTTGCCGTAGATGAACGGTTTGAACAGTTCCAGTGCCATTTTCTTCGGCAGGCCGCACTGATGCAGACGCAGGTATGGACCTACGGTGATAACAGAACGACCGGAGTAGTCAACACGCTTACCGAGCAAGTTCTGACGGAAACGACCCTGCTTACCTTTGATCATGTCGGCCAAAGATTTCAGAGGACGTTTGTTAGAACCGGTGATAGCACGACCGCGACGACCGTTATCCAGCAGGGCGTCAACCGCTTCCTGCAGCATACGTTTTTCGTTGCGTACGATGATGTCCGGCGCAGCCAGATCCAGCAGACGCTTCAGACGGTTGTTACGGTTGATAACGCGACGATACAGATCGTTCAGATCCGACGTTGCGAAACGACCACCATCCAGCGGAACCAGCGGACGCAGATCTGGCGGCAGAACCGGCAGAACGGTCAGGATCATCCACTCTGGCTTGTTGCCAGACTGTACGAAGGCTTCCAGCAGTTTGATACGCTTGGTCAGCTTCTTACGCTTGGTTTCGGAGTTGGTTTCGTTCAGCTCTTCGCGCAGAGTTTCACACTCTTGCTCCAGATCCATGCTCTTCAGCAGGGCCTGGATTGCTTCCGCACCCATCTTCGCGTCAAATTCGTCACCGAACTCTTCCAGCGCGTCCAGATACTGCTCTTCAGTCAGGATCTGTTGACGTTCCAGGTTAGTCATACCGCCTTCGATAACCACATAAGATTCGAAGTACAGTACGCGTTCGATATCACGCAGCGGCATATCAAGCAGCAAACCGATACGGGACGGCAGAGATTTCAGGAACCAGATGTGAGCAGTCGGAGACGCCAGCTCGATGTGGCCCATACGCTCACGGCGTACTTTAGTCTGGGTCACTTCAACGCCGCACTTCTCACAGATCACACCACGGTGTTTCAGGCGCTTGTACTTACCGCACAGGCACTCGTAGTCTTTTACCGGCCCAAAGATACGGGCGCAGAAAAGGCCGTCACGTTCAGGTTTGAACGTACGGTAGTTGATGGTTTCCGGCTTCTTAACTTCACCGAAAGACCATGAACGGATCATGTCTGGCGAGGCCAGAGCAATTTTGATCGCATCAAACTCTTCGGTTTTAGTCTGCGCTTTCAGAAACTTTAATAAATCTTTCACGGATTTGCTCCCGTCGGAGTTAGCACAATCTGGCGCTGGCTGTTACGCCAGCACCAGTGACCTGTTTGATCGAGAGTTACTCGTCTTCCAGCTCGATGTTGATACCCAGCGAACGAATCTCTTTCAACAGTACGTTGAAGGATTCCGGCATGCCTGGTTCCATCTGATGGTTGCCGTCCACGATGTTTTTATACATCTTAGTACGACCGTTCACGTCATCAGACTTAACGGTGAGCATTTCCTGCAGGGTGTATGCTGCGCCATATGCTTCCAGCGCCCACACTTCCATCTCCCCGAAGCGCTGACCACCGAACTGCGCCTTACCACCCAGCGGCTGCTGAGTAACCAGGCTGTAAGAACCGGTAGAACGCGCATGCATCTTGTCATCAACCAGGTGGTTCAGTTTCAGCATGTACATGTAGCCAACGGTAACCTGGCGCTCGAACTGCTCACCGGTACGACCGTCGAACAGTGTGATCTGACCGGAAGTCGGCAGGCCACCCAGCTGTAACAGTTCCTTGATTTCAGACTCTTTCGCACCGTCGAATACCGGCGTTGCGATCGGCATACCTTTTTTCAGGTTTTCAGCCAGACGCAGAACTTCTTCATCACTGAAGGTATTCAGGTCAACTTTCTGACGAACATCTGAACCCAGATCGTAAGCACGCTGGATGAATTCGCGCAGTTTCGCGACTTCCTGTTGCTGTTTCAGCATGGCGTTGATCTTATCGCCGATACCTTTTGCAGCCATACCCAGGTGGGTTTCAAGGATCTGACCGATGTTCATACGCGATGGTACGCCCAGCGGGTTCAGTACGATATCTACCGGCGTACCGTTAGCATCGTGTGGCATATCTTCGATCGGGTTGATCTTAGAGATTACACCCTTGTTACCGTGACGACCTGCCATCTTATCACCAGGCTGGATCCGACGTTTAACCGCCAGATAAACCTTAACAATCTTCAGCACGCCCGGTGCCAGATCATCGCCCTGAGTGATTTTACGGCGCTTCGCTTCGAGTTTTTTCTCGAATTCGTGTTTCAGTTCGTCGTACTGCTCAGCCAGTTGTTCCAGCTGATTCTGTTTTTCTTCGTCGGTCAGGCCGAGTTCTAACCAGCGGTCACGCGGCAGTTTGTCGAGCTTCTCAGCTTCAACACCACCAGAAACCAGCACAGCGTAGATACGGCTGAACAGGCCAGCTTCGAGGATCTGCAGTTCTTCAGACAGGTCTTTTTTCGCCTGCTTCAGCTGCATCTCTTCGATTTCCAGCGCACGTTTGTCTTTTTCTACGCCATCGCGAGTAAAGACCTGAACGTCGATAATCGTACCGGAAACACCGTTTGGCACGCGCAGAGAAGAGTCTTTAACGTCAGACGCTTTCTCACCGAAGATCGCACGCAGCAACTTCTCTTCTGGCGTCAGCTGGGTTTCACCTTTCGGCGTTACCTTACCAACCAGAATGTCACCACCGGTCACTTCCGCACCGATATAAACGATACCGGATTCATCCAGTTTGGAGAGTGCAGCTTCACCCACGTTAGGGATGTCAGCGGTGATCTCTTCTGGCCCCAGCTTGGTGTCACGGGACACACATGCCAGTTCCTGAATGTGGATGGTGGTGAAACGGTCTTCCTGGACAACACGCTCGGATACGAGGATGGAGTCTTCGAAGTTATAACCATTCCATGGCATGAATGCCACGCGCATGTTCTGGCCCAGCGCCAGTTCACCGAGGTCGGTGGACGGACCATCTGCCAGCACATCACCACGTTCAACCGGCTCGCCCAGAGATACGCAAGGCATCTGGTTGATACAGGTGTTCTGGTTAGAACGGGTGTATTTGGTCAGGTTATAAATGTCGATACCTGCTTCGCCCGGGTACATCTCGTCTTCGTTAACTTTGATAACGATACGGGAAGCATCCACGTACTGAACAGTACCGCCACGTTTAGCAACTGCAGTAACACCGGAGTCAACGGCAACAGCACGTTCCATACCGGTACCAACCAGCGGCTTATCAGCGCGCAGAGTCGGAACCGCCTGACGTTGCATGTTCGCACCCATCAATGCACGGTTGGCGTCATCGTGTTCCAGGAACGGGATCAGGGACGCACCGACGGATACCACCTGCTGAGTGGATACGTCCATGTAGTCAACCTGATCACGGCTGAACAAGCTGGATTCGCCTTTGCTACGGCAGGTAACCAGATCTTCTACAAAGTGGCCTTCGTCATCCAGGTTGGAGTTCGCCTGAGCGATAACGTAGTTGCCTTCTTCGATAGCAGACAGGTAATGAATTTCGTCAGTTACAACACCGTCGGTCACTTTACGGTACGGAGTCTCGAGGAAGCCGTATTCGTTAGTCTGTGCATACACGGACAGGGAGTTGATCAGACCGATGTTCGGACCTTCAGGCGTTTCGATTGGACATACGCGACCGTAGTGAGTCGGGTGTACGTCTCGAACTTCAAAGCCTGCGCGTTCACGTGTCAGACCGCCTGGGCCGAGTGCAGAGATACGACGTTTGTGCGTAATCTCAGACAGCGGGTTGTTCTGGTCCATAAACTGAGACAGCTGGCTGGAACCAAAGAACTCTTTCACTGCTGCAGAAATCGGCTTGGCGTTGATCATATCCTGAGGCATCAGGGTATCCAGATCGCCCAGAGACAGACGCTCTTTCACCGCACGCTCAACACGTACCAGGCCAACGCGGAACTGGTTTTCCGCCATTTCGCCTACGGAACGGATACGACGGTTGCCGAGGTGGTCGATATCATCGACTTCGCCTTTACCGTTACGGATATCGATGAGCTTCTTCATCACTTCGATGATGTCGTCTTTGCTCAGGATACCGGAACCTTCGATTTCGTCGCGCAGCAGAGAACGGTTGAACTTCATACGACCGACCGCAGACAGGTCATAGCGGTCTTCGGAGAAGAACAGGTTCTCGAACAGGCTTTCAGCAGCTTCACGAGTCGGCGGCTCACCAGGGCGCATCATGCGGTAGATTTCTACCAGCGCGCTCAGACGATCGTTGGTTGGGTCGACGCGTACAGTTTCAGAAATGTACGGACCGTGGTCCAGATCGTTAGTGAACAGCGTTTCGATACGCTTGTGACCAGACTGGCTCAGCTTAGCCAGCAGATCCAGGCTCAGCTCCATGTTAGCTGCGCAGATCAGCTCGCCAGTAGATTCGTCAACGTAGTCTTTAGCCGCAACTTTACCAGCAATGTATTCAACCGGAACTTCGATATGTTTGATATCGTCTTTTTCCAGTTGGCGAATGTGGCGCGCAGTGATGCGACGGCCTTTTTCGACGTAGACTTTGCCGTTAGCTTCAATGTCAAAGGAGGCGGTTTCACCACGCAGGCGTTCCGGCACCAGTTCCATCTGCAGCTTGTTGTCGCGAATTTCGAAAACAACTTTTTCAAAGAACAGGTCAAGGATCTGCTCAGTGGTGTAGTTCAGTGCACGCAGAATAATGGTCGCAGGCAGTTTACGGCGACGGTCAATACGTACGAACAGGTTGTCCTTCGGATCGAATTCGAAGTCCAGCCAGGAACCACGGTAAGGGATGATGCGCGCGTTATACAGCACTTTACCCGAAGAGTGGGTTTTACCTTTGTCGGAGTCAAAGAAGACGCCAGGACTACGGTGCAGCTGAGAAACGATAACACGCTCAGTACCATTGATTACAAAGGTACCGTTGTCAGTCATGAGCGGAATTTCGCCCATGTAGACTTCTTGTTCTTTAATGTCTTTTACGGTGCCTTCCGGCGCTTCGCGCTCGTAGATCACCAGACGCAGTTTTACGCGCAGCGGTGCGGAATAGGTCACGCCACGGATCTGACATTCCTGAACGTCAAACACCGGTTCGCCAAGGCGGTAGCTGACGTATTGCAGCTCGGAATTACCGCTGTAGCTCTGAATCGGGAAAACGGAACGGAAAGCTGCTTCCAGACCATACTGCCCTTCAGGATCTTGCTCGATGAACTTCTGAAACGAGTCAAGCTGGATAGAAAGGAGATAAGGTATGTCCAACACTTGTGGACGTTTACCAAAATCCTTACGAATACGTTTTTTCTCGGTATAGGAGTAAACCATTAGGGTTCCTCAGCTCGCTGACAAGTCGACCCATCTGTCCGACGAAGGGACAGTTTGTGCAACACTATTTTGTTGACCGGAAAATCGAATACTTTCCGCAATGCCTGTTGCTATCACGCTTAAACCATTTCATTGCGATTTACACAGAACTGATGCTCTGTCGCAGTATATTAAGACGTCGATAGAAACAAGCATTGAAAGGCACAGCAGTAGTCAAACAGTGTGAAATGCTACTGGCGCCTTACAGCGCAAAAAGGCTGGTGACTAAAAAGTCACCAGCCATCAGCCTAATTTCTTAGGCTGCAACCAGAAAAGTTGGCTTATTTAACTTCAACTTCAGCGCCAGCTTCTTCCAGAGATTTTTTCAGTGCTTCTGCGTCGTCTTTGCTGATGCCTTCTTTCAGGGCAGCCGGAGCAGATTCTACCAGGTCTTTAGCTTCTTTCAGACCCAGGCCAGTTGCGCCACGTACTGCTTTGATAACAGCAACTTTGTTAGCGCCAGCAGCTTTCAGAATTACGTCGAATTCAGTTTTTTCTTCAGCAGCTTCAGCCGGGCCAGCAGCTACAGCTACAGCAGCAGCAGCGGAAACACCGAATTTTTCTTCCATTGCAGAGATCAGTTCTACAACGTCCATTACGGACATAGCGGATACTGCTTCAATGATTTGATCTTTAGTGATAGACATTTAAATTGTTCCTGAAAATCAGAATAAGTTTATACGTAAGCAGATGCTTGAGAAAAATAACTGCGATTAAGCAGCTTCTTTCGCATCGCGTACAGCAGCCAGAGTACGAACCAGTTTGCCAGCCGAAGCTTCTTTCATGGTTGCCATCAGGCGTGCAATTGCTTCTTCGTAGGTCGGCAGAGTTGCCAGGCGATCGATTTGCGATGCCGGGATCAATTCACCTTCAAAGGCTGCGGCTTTGACCTCAAATTTTGCATTCGCTTTCGCGAACTCTTTGAACAGACGAGCAGCAGCGCCCGGGTGTTCCATAGAGTATGCAATCAGGGTCGGACCAACAAACGTGTCTTTCAGGCACTCGAACTGAGTACCTTCAACGACGCGGCGCAGCAGGGTGTTACGAACAACACGCATGTATACGCCAGCTTCACGACCTGCTTTACGCAGTTCAGTCATTTTATCTACAGTTACGCCACGGGAATCCGCAACTACTGCAGACAGCGCGCCTTTGGCTACTTCGCTGACTTCAGCAACAATCGCTTGTTTGTCTTGAAGATTTAAAGCCATTAGCTTTGCTCCTGGATGTTTGCCGGAACTCATGTTCCGGAACTCACTTCACTCTCCCCAACGGAGAGAGCGTCTAAATACGGTGAGCAGAAACAAGCCAGAGTATCAGAAATAATCTTAGCGTTCTGTCACCGTCTACGCAGGGCATTAAGTTTCTTACGAAACACCTGCGGTCTTCGACGGAGGCCTGGATAGGCCAGGCTCCAACGAACAAATCTTGTCTATCTGTCGCTATTCAATCTATGCCGGCGTTGACTGCCTTCGTTCACACCAGTCACATAGTTAACTATGCTCCTGGCGATTCACTCAGTTGTCGCCTTGCCACAGCCTGAATATCTCGGATATACGTCTGCAATTAGCAGAAACGTGGGGGTAAGATTGTAGACAAAATCACCGCCCACGTAAAGGCGAATATTAGTTCGCCACAGTCGCAGTCAGACCGGACTGATCAACGGCAACACCAGCACCCATGGTGGTGGAGATGCTAACTTTCTTGATGTACACGCCTTTAGCCTGAGTCGGTTTCGCTTTTTTCAGCGCAACCAGCAGAGATTCCAGGTTTTCTTTCAGTTTGTCAGCGTCAAAATCCACTTTACCGATGGTGGTATGGATGATGCCGTTTTTGTCGTTACGGTAACGAACCTGACCTGCTTTAGCGTTCTTAACCGCTTCAGCAACGTTAGGGGTTACAGTACCAACTTTCGGGTTTGGCATCAGGCCGCGCGGGCCCAGAACCTGGCCCAGCTGGCCAACAACGCGCATTGCATCCGGGGAAGCAATAACAACGTCAAAGTTCATTTCGCCTTTCTTGATCTGGTCAGCCAGATCTTCCATACCTACCAGCTCAGCGCCTGCAGCTTTAGCAGCTTCAGCGTTTGCGCCCTGGGCAAATACGGCTACGCGAACGGAACGGCCAGTACCGTGCGGCAGTACAGTTGCACCACGTACGTTCTGGTCAGATTTACGAGCATCGATGCCGAGGTTAACGGCAACGTCTACGCTTTCTACGAATTTAGCAGTGGCCAGCTCTTTCAGCAGAGCAATAGCTTCGTTGATGTCGTACTGTTTAGTTGCATCAACTTTGTCACGGATCACGCGCATACGCTTGGTCAGTTTAGCCATTTCTTAGTCCTCCACTACCAGACCCATGGAACGTGCAGTACCTTCAATGGAGCGAGTCATCGCTTCAATGTCGGAACCAGTCATGTCGGCAGCTTTGGTCTGCGCGATTTCCTGCAGCTGAGCGCGGGAAATTTTACCCACTTTGTCTTTGTTCGGCTTACCGGAACCAGACTTGATACCAGCCGCTTTCTTCAGCAGAACTGCTGCCGGAGGCGTTTTGGTAACGAAAGTGAAAGAACGGTCAGCGTAAACGGTGATAACAACCGGGATCGGCAGACCTTTTTCCATGGAATCAGTTTTTGCGTTGAACGCTTTGCAGAATTCCATGATGTTCACGCCTTGTTGACCCAGTGCTGGACCTACCGGCGGACTCGGGTTAGCCATACCAGCTGCAACTTGCAGCTTGACGTAGGCCTGGACTTTCTTAGCCATTCTAAATTCCTCTAGTTGGGTTATAGCGCCTCAAGGAGGCTCCCCGTGATTAAATTCGTTTTACGGACAGGGTCCATAAAAACAAAAGGCGCGAAATTGTATTCCAATCTCGCGCCTTGTGCAACGATTAAATCGCCGCTTTTTTGATCGCTGTTTAGGCTTTTTCTACCTGGGCAAAGTCCAGTTCTACCGGGGTCGCACGACCAAAGATAGAAACAGAGACTTTCAGGCGGGACTTCTCGTAGTCCACTTCTTCAACCACGCCGTTAAAGTCAGCAAACGGACCGTCACTAACGCGAACCATTTCACCTGGCTCAAACATCGTTTTCGGACGCGGTTTATCACCAACCTGCTGCAGACGGTTCATGATCGCATCAACTTCTTTGTCGCTGATCGGCGCCGGACGGTCAGATGTACCACCGATAAAGCCCATCACACGCGGCACGCTACGCACCAGGTGCCAGCTTGCGTCATTCATCACCATCTGGACCAGTACATAGCCCGGGAAGAATTTACGTTCGCTCTTGCGACGCTGGCCACCACGGATTTCGACCACTTCTTCGGTCGGCACCATGACTTCGCCAAACAGCTCTTCCATATTTTGTAACTTGATATATTCGCGCAGCGACGTGGCTACGCGGCCTTCAAAACCGGAAAACGCCTGAACGACGTACCAGCGCTTTTTAGGGGCTTCAGACATCTTAGAACCTCAGGCCAGTGATAAAGGATACCAGGCGAACCAGAATACCATCCAGTCCCCACAGGATCAGTGACATTACTGCGGTAACCGCAGCCACAATTAATGTGGTGTGCAATGTTTCCTGGCGAGTTGGCCAAATGACCTTACGGACTTCGGTTCTCGCTTCACGGGCAAAAGCAACGGTCGCTTTACCTTTTGTTGTCAACAGCGCGACACCACCCGCTGCGGCAATCAGAATCACTACGGCCAGCGCACGCAGCGGCAGCATCATGTCACGATAGAGGTAGTTGCCAACGATAGCTACAAGCAGCAATACAGCGACAACAACCCACTTCATCGCTTCCAGGCCGCGCCCGCTTCCTTGAGCTTCGGTATTCGCACTCATAAACCAACCTGTCAGAAGTATTCTACAAACATTTTCACCCCGCGTAAGCGAGGCGATCCAAACCGAAATGCTCTGGTGCGTTTCGGACTAAACGCCCTCTTCAGAGCCTGTCTCAGCAATAATTATGACAAAAAAAATCACTGATGAGCCAGGTTCTGGTGTGAAAGCGTGCAAAAAGGGCATCAAATGATGCCCTTTTATTGCGCATTGCGTCAAATGTTATTCGGCAATTAGCTCATTACTTTGGCAACAACGCCCGCACCAACAGTACGGCCGCCTTCACGGATTGCGAAACGCAGACCGTCGTCCATCGCGATTGGGTGGATCAGGGTAACAACCATTTTGATGTTGTCGCCCGGCATTACCATCTCTACGCCTTCCGGCAGTTCGATGGTACCAGTCACGTCAGTAGTACGGAAGTAGAACTGCGGACGGTAGCCTTTGAAGAACGGAGTATGACGGCCGCCTTCGTCTTTGGACAGAATGTACACTTCAGATTCGAACTTGGTGTGCGGCTTGATAGAGCCCGGCTTAGCCAGTACCTGACCACGTTCGATTTCTTCACGTTTGATACCACGCAGCAGAACACCAACGTTCTCACCAGCACGGCCTTCGTCCAGCAGTTTGCGGAACATTTCAACGCCAGTACAGGTAGACTTAGCAGTCTCTTTGATACCAACGATTTCAACTTCTTCACCAACTTTGATGATACCGCGCTCTACACGACCGGTAACAACGGTACCACGACCGGAGATGGAGAATACGTCTTCGATAGGCAGCAGGAACGGCTTGTCAATCGCACGCTCTGGTTCTGGGATGTAAGAATCCAGGAAGCCAGCCAGTTCGATGATTTTCGCTTCCCACTCTGCTTCGCCTTCCAGCGCTTTCAGAGCAGAACCACGAACGATCGGAGTGTCGTCGCCCGGGAAATCGTACTGAGACAGAAGTTCACGAACTTCCATTTCTACCAGTTCCAGCAGCTCTTCGTCATCAACCATGTCGCATTTGTTCAGGAACACGATGATGTACGGAACGCCTACCTGACGACCCAGCAGGATGTGCTCACGAGTCTGCGGCATCGGGCCGTCAGTCGCAGCAACAACCAGGATCGCGCCGTCCATCTGCGCAGCACCGGTGATCATGTTTTTAACATAGTCGGCGTGGCCCGGGCAGTCTACGTGTGCGTAGTGGCGAGTCGGGGTGTCATATTCAACGTGAGAAGTGTTGATGGTGATACCACG
>NZ_JAOWES010000066.1:0-12149 GCF_030334095.1 Citrobacter sp. Cf118
AGTGTGCCCGGAGTTCAGGGCGGGCATGGATGCTTAAATGAACCGCGAGTCTGTCTGGAATATTGAACCGGTAACTCACGATGAGAAACCCAACAATCCCACCGGGTGTGACGGTGGAGAACCTGAGCGGCAGTGACCTGCGGCATGCCCGCAGGGTGATGTAACCCGCTGACAACGGGGATTGAGGCGAGATCACTAAGCCGAGATGATCCTCAAGGTTAAGTACTGAAAGGCTGAAGAACATGAACCCGTTAATCCGCCTCTGTGGGTTGAAAACGTCACCACGGCCTACGTGATCTGACAGGCCGTGCAGGAGGAACTGGCAGTGATACGTAAGCACTGCCGGTCGAAGGTGTTTTGACATGTATGCGAAACACCGGGGCAGCAGCGTCTATCACGCTTGCGTTGCTGACTTCTGCCAACTTGCGGCAAGCAAGGATAAAGAGTGCGACGGGCAGCCTCCTCAGTATGCCTGAGTCCAGGCAGGTAAACCGGGGAAGGTCAGCGACGGATGTTAAGGGGGCATGGCTCCGATGACGCGCTGGCTGGCGGAGCTTCCGTAGTAGTCCGCGATGGGGAAAGCCCATTACATGGCGAAGGGAAGCAGTTTGAATGTGTTTGCGACGTGAATTAACTGACCTAACGAGGTGAAGACCTTTGATAATCAGCGAAATGCAACGCAAGCTTGCCACATGGGCAGCCACCGATCCGTCCCTACGGATTCAACGGCTGCTGCGTCTGATAACACAACCAGAATGGCTGGCTGAAGCGGCGCGGATCACGCTTTCATCAAAGGGGGCGCATACCCCCGGCGTTGATGGCGTGAACAAAACAATGCTACAGGCCAGACTGGCTGTTGAGCTGCAAATCCTCAGGGATGAATTACTCTCAGGCCACTACCAGCCCTTGCCCGCCAGACGGGTTTACATCCCTAAAAGCAACGGCAAACTGCGACCACTGGGTATCCCCGCGTTGCGGGATCGTATTGTTCAGCGGGCCATGCTGATGGCGATGGAGCCGATATGGGAGAGTGATTTTCATACGCTCTCATATGGCTTCCGGCCTGAGCGCAGTGTCCACCACGCGATCCGCACGGTGAAATTACAGCTCACAGACTGCGGTGAAACCCGGGGACGCTGGGTGATTGAAGGCGACCTGTCCAGTTACTTCGACACCGTACATCATCGACTGCTGATGAAGGCTGTACGCCGCAGGATCAGTGACGCACGTTTCATGACTCTGCTGTGGAAAACCATCAAGGCGGGACATATCGATGTCGGTCTCTTTCGGGCGGCCAGTGAAGGTGTGCCACAGGGCGGTGTTATATCGCCGCTATTATCGAACATCATGCTGAATGAGTTCGATCAATACCTGCATGAGCGCTACCTGAGCGGGAAAGCCAGAAAAGATCGGTGGTACTGGAATAACAGTATCCAACGGGGCCGAAGTACGGCGGTCAGAGAAAACTGGCAGTGGAAACCCGCGGTGGCGTACTGCCGCTATGCCGATGATTTTGTCCTCATCGTCAAAGGCACCAAAGCACAGGCGGAAGCCATCAGGGAGGAGTGTCGGGGTGTGCTCGAAGGCAGTCTGAAACTCAGGCTGAACATGGATAAGACTAAAATCACCCATGTTAATGACGGCTTTATCTTTCTGGGGCACAGGATCATTCGCAAACGCAGTCGTTATGGCGAGATGCGAGTGGTCTCAACGATCCCGCAGGAGAAAGCCAGAAACTTCGCCGCATCGCTGACAGCACTGTTATCAGGCAACTACAGTGAAAGCAAAGTCGATATGGCTGAACAACTCAACCGAAAACTGAAAGGCTGGGCCATGTTCTATCAGTTCGTTGATTTTAAGGCCAAAGTCTTCAGTTATATCGACCGTGTCGTGTTCTGGAAGCTGGCTCACTGGCTGGCCCGCAAATACCGTACAGGTATCGCTTCCCTGATGAGGTGGTGGTGTAAATCACCGAAACCGGGTCAGAGCAAAACGTGGGTTTTATTTGGTAAAACCAATCACGGCAAGCTCAGCGGCGAAATACTGTACCGGTTGGTGGGGCAAGGCAAGAAGCTGTTCCGCTGGCGGCTACCCGAAGGTAATCCCTATCTGAGGACGGAGACCAGAAACACGTATACATCGCGCTTTACAGAAGTGGCAATGGCGTTCGCCAGCATTTAAATGGAGAGCCGGATGCGCTGAAAGGTGCACGTCCGGTTCGGGGAGGAGAGGCAGGGAAATAGTCCGACTACGCCCTGCCTCTTACTCTACTCCGCACCTGGCAGGGCTGGCTGTATCTGGCGGTGGTTATCGATCTCTTCGCCCGTAACGTGGTTGGCTGGTCGATGAAGCCCACTCTCTCTCGCGAACTCGCGCTGGACGCTCTGATGATGGCCGTGTGGCGTCGAAAACCGGACGGCGAGGTTATCGTACATAGCGATCAGGGCAGCCAGTACGGCAGTGACGACTGGCAGCGCTTCTGCCGGGCCAATAACCTGGCACCGAGCATGAGCCGGCGTGGCAACTGCTGGGATAATGCGGTGGCCGAATCGTTCTTCAGTTCGCTGAAAAAAGAACGGATCAGAAAACGTATCTATAAAACCCGGGATCTGGCCCGGGCCGATATCTTCGATTACATTGAAATCTTCTACAACCGGGCCCGGCGTCACAGCCACCTCGGCGGCGTCAGTCCGGAGGCCTTCGAACAGGCCTCGTCGTGAGGACAGGAAATGTCTACTGTTGTGGGGTCAGTCCAAAATAAGATAAAACATAATAATTTCATCAAGTTGTATGGTAATTTATCCAGGATCCATTTGTGTCCAGGACGTAAGTCTTCACAGCTGTCGAATCAATTCTATTTCGTAAGGCGGCTCACGTTTTTATGCCCTGAGCAGCGCTTTTCCGGCTGGAACATTCCACCCACTCATTCATTGTGATTTAATATGCTAAACCGGTTTAATTAAGTTTAGCCTTGGAGGGTTTTAGCATGAAAGCAAAAGTTTGGGTTCTGGGCGACGCAGTGGTGGACCTGCTACCGGAGAGTGAAGGGCGCTTGCTACAGTGCCCTGGAGGCGCGCCGGCTAACGTGGCGGTAGGGGTTGCCCGCCTTGGCGGCAACAGCGGATTTATCGGCCGCGTCGGCGGTGACCCGTTTGGCCGCTACATGCGTCATACCCTGCAACAGGAGCAGGTCGACGTCAGCCATATGTATCTTGACGATCATCACCGCACGTCCACTGTGGTGGTCGACCTTGATGACCAAGGTGAACGCACCTTTACCTTTATGGTACGCCCCAGCGCTGACCTGTTCCTGGCTGAAGAAGACCTGCCACAGTTTGCCGCCGGACAGTGGTTGCACGTCTGCTCCATCGCGCTCAGCGCCGAGCCCAGCCGCAGTGCTACCTTCGCGGCTATGGAGAACATCAAGTCTGTCGGCGGTCGGATCAGCTTTGACCCTAATATTCGTCCTGATCTCTGGCAGGATCAGGCTTTGCTGCAAGCCTGCCTCGATCGCGCTTTGTCCATGGCAAACGTGGTAAAGCTATCGGAAGAGGAGCTGGTCTTCATCAGCGGCAGTAAAGATTTAGCATACGGAATCGCCAGCGTAACAGAGCGCTATCAGCCGGAATTGCTACTGGTGACGCGGGGCAAAGCGGGGGTGCTTGCCGCTTTTCAGCAGAAGTTTACCCATTTCAGCGCTAAACCGGTTGTCAGCGTGGATACCACCGGTGCGGGCGATGCGTTTGTCGCCGGACTGCTTGCCAGCCTTGCTGCCAACGGGATGCCGGCGGATATCAATGCCCTGGAGCCAACGCTCGCTCTGGCGCAAACCTGCGGTGCCCTGGCAACCCTGGCGAAAGGCGCGATGACTGCCCTGCCATACCAGCGCGATCTACACCGCCAGATTTGATCCTAAATACCGTCGTACGCGGTCCACTTTGTTGCATCCATCACACTTATTAAACCGGTTTAGCAAAATCAATTTCAAAATGTTAAATGTCGTGCTTAACATAGCAACTAAACCGGTTTAGCAAAAACACACAATTTTTTATTTTCCTTTTGGGATGCAATCAATATGTTCAGAAAAAGCACACTCGCGGTTCTTATCGCTTTGCTAACCGGCGCCGCCTCAGCCCATGCACAAACGGATCTCAGCAGTATCGAAGCCCGTTTAATTGCGCTGGAAAAACGCTTACAGGATGCCGAAAACAGAGCGCAAACGGCAGAAACCCGCGCAGAGTCGGCAGAGAAGAAAGTACAGCAGCTCACGACACAGCAACAAAAAACCCAGGACAGCACTCAGGAAGTGGCTCAGCGTACCGCCAAACTGGAGAAAAAAGCCGATGAGAAAAGCGGGTTTGAGTTCCACGGCTACGCCCGCTCCGGGGTGATAATGAATGACTCCGGTGCCAGCACCAAATCCGGGGCCTATATGACGCCAGCAGGGGAAACCGGCGGGGCTATTGGACGTCTGGGAAACCAGGCCGATACCTATGTTGAAATGAATCTTGAACATAAGCAGACCCTGGATAACGGGGCAACGACCCGCTTCAAAGTCATGGTCGCCGACGGTCAAACCACTTATAACGACTGGACGGCAAGCACCAGTGATTTGAACGTTCGTCAGGCCTTTGTTGAACTGGGTAACCTGCCCACCTTCGACGGGCCGTTTAAAGGCTCAACCCTGTGGGCCGGGAAACGCTTTGACCGGGATAACTTTGACATTCACTGGATCGACTCGGATGTCGTGTTCCTCGCCGGTACCGGCGGCGGTATTTACGACGTCAGGTGGAACGACAGCGTTCGAAGCAACTTCTCTCTTTACGGGCGTAACTTTGGCGATATTGCTGATACCAGCAACAGCGTGCAGAACTACATCGTCAGCATGAACAATTTCATCGGTCCGGTGCAGGTGATGGTCAGCGGGATGCGGGCAAAAGACAACGACGAACGCCAGGATACTAACGGTAATCCGGTCAAAGGCGATGCGGCAAATACCGGCGTGCATACGCTGCTCGGATTGCACAACGACAGTTTTTACGGCCTGCGTGAAGGTGCCAGCAAAACCGCCCTGCTCTACGGTCACGGTCTGGGTGCAGAAGTTAAAGGTGTCGGCTCTGATGGCGCGTTACGCTCGGGGGCTAACACCTGGCGCTTCGCCAGCTACGGCACCACGCCACTGAGCAAGAACTGGTTTATCGCCCCGGCGATACTGGCACAAACCAGTAAAGACCGTTATGTCGATGGCGACAGCTACCAGTGGGCGACGCTGAACATGCGCCTGATCCAGGAGATCAATCAGAACTTCGCCCTCGCTTATGAAGGCAGCTACCAGTATATGGATCTCAAACCTGAAGGTTATAACGATCGCCATGCGGTAAACGGTAGCTTCTACAAGCTCACCTTCGCCCCGACCTTTAAGGTTGGCGACATCGGTGATTTCTTCAGTCGTCCTGAAATCCGTCTTTATACCTCATGGATGGACTGGAGCAAAAAACTCAATAATTACGCCAGCGATGACGCGCTGGGTAGCAGTGGGTTTAAATCGGGCGGCGAATGGTCGTTCGGGATGCAGATGGAAACCTGGTTTTGATGGTTAACACCTGGCGACAGTAACCGCCGGGGCGACAAAATACGTTTCGTCGCCCCGGACACAATAACAACGAAGAGAATGCGCCCCGGCTACCACGGGACGACAACTCGAAAATCAATACGCATTCAGAGGGTACTATGGATTTTGAACAGATTTCCCGCTCGCTACTTCCGCTTCTGGGAGGCAAGGAAAATATCGCCAGCGCCGCGCACTGTGCCACACGCCTGCGCCTGGTGCTGGTCGATGACTCACTGGCCGATCAGCAGGCCATCGGCAAAATTGATGGGGTGAAGGGCTGTTTCCGTAACGCCGGACAGATGCAGATTATCTTCGGCACCGGGGTGGTGAACAAAGTCTACGCCGCCTTTATCCAGGCGGCAGGGATTGGCGAATCCAGCAAATCGGAAGCTGCCGACATTGCGGCGAAAAAACTGAATCCTTTCCAGCGCATTGCCCGCCTGTTGTCGAACATCTTTGTGCCGATCATCCCGGCTATCGTCGCCTCCGGCCTGTTGATGGGCCTTCTGGGGATGGTTAAAACGTACGGCTGGGTCGACCCGGGTAACGCCATCTACATCATGCTGGATATGTGCAGCTCAGCGGCGTTTATTATTCTGCCGATTCTGATTGGCTTCACCGCCGCCCGCGAGTTCGGTGGTAATCCTTATCTTGGCGCGACGCTTGGCGGCATCCTGACTCACCCGGCGCTCACCAACGCCTGGGGTGTGGCCGCCGGTTTCCACACCATGAACTTCTTCGGCCTTGAGATTGCCATGATCGGCTATCAGGGCACGGTGTTCCCGGTGCTGCTGGCGGTGTGGTTTATGAGCATCGTTGAGAAACAGCTGCGTCGCGTGATCCCCGATGCACTGGATCTGATCCTGACGCCGTTCCTGACGGTGATCATTTCCGGTTTTATCGCCCTGCTGATTATCGGCCCGGCTGGTCGCGCGCTTGGCGACGGTATTTCGTTTGTCCTTAGCACCCTGATTACCCACGCCGGTTGGCTGGCCGGACTGCTGTTTGGCGGTCTCTATTCGGTTATCGTCATTACCGGTATTCACCACAGCTTCCACGCCATCGAAGCGGGACTGCTGGGCAACCCATCCATCGGCGTCAACTTCCTGCTGCCGATTTGGGCGATGGCCAACGTCGCTCAGGGCGGTGCTTGTCTGGCGGTGTGGTTCAAAACGAAAGATGCCAAAATCAAAGCCATTACCCTGCCCTCGGCGTTTTCTGCCATGCTCGGCATCACCGAAGCGGCGATTTTTGGTATTAACTTACGCTTTGTAAAACCGTTTATCGCAGCCCTGATTGGCGGCGCGGTGGGCGGCGCGTGGGTGGTATCCATGCATGTTTACATGACCGCGGTGGGCCTGACGGCTATCCCTGGCATGGCTATCGTGCAGGCCAGCTCGCTGCTGAACTACATTATCGGGATGGTTATCGCCTTTGGCGTCGCCTTTGTCGTCTCCCTGGTACTGAAATACAAAACGGACGCTGAATAATGTCACATCCATCACGCCTGCCTGCGATTTTGCAGGCTGTTATGCAGGGCCAGCCGCGCGCGCTGACCGACAGCCACTATCCCCGCTGGCACCATGCGCCGGTGACCGGGCTGATGAACGATCCCAACGGCTTTATTGAATTTGCCGGACGTTATCACCTGTTTTATCAGTGGAACCCGCTCGCCTGCGATCATAAGTTCAAGTGCTGGGGGCACTGGAGCTCTGCCGACCTGCTGCACTGGCAACATGAGCCGATCGCGCTCATGCCGGATGAAGAGTATGACCGCAACGGCTGCTACTCCGGCAGCGCCGTGGATAGTCACGGCACGCTCACCCTGTGCTATACCGGCAACGTAAAATTTGACGACGGCAGCCGAACCGCGTGGCAGTGCCTGGCGACGGAAAATGCCGACGGCACGTTTACCAAACTCGGCCCGGTATTACCGCTGCCGGAGGGCTATACCGGCCACGTGCGTGACCCGAAAGTCTGGCAGCACGAAGGTCGCTGGTACATGGTGCTGGGCGCACAGGATTTGCAAAAGCGTGGCAAGGTGTTGTTATTCAGCTCAGCGGACCTTCATGAGTGGACGAGTCAGGGCGAAATCGCCGGTTATGGCATCAATGGCCTGGACGACGCGGGCTATATGTGGGAATGCCCGGACCTGTTTGCCCTCGGCGACCAGCATGTCCTGATTTGCTGCCCGCAGGGCGTGCCTCGTGAGAAAGAGCGCTATCTCAACACCTACCCGGCAGTGTGGATGAGCGGCGATTTCGACTACCACCGCGCGGCCTTCGAGCATGGCGAACTGCACGAATTGGACGCAGGGTTTGAGTTCTACGCCCCGCAAACCATGCTTACCAGTGATGGCCGCCGTCTGCTGGTCGGCTGGATGGGCGTGCCGGAGGGCGAAGAGATGCTTCAACCGACCCTCACCAACGGCTGGATCCATCAGATGACCTGCCTGCGTGAGCTGGAGTTTATCGATGGTCAGCTATACCAACGTCCTCTACGAGAGCTGAGCGCCCTGCGCGGCGAAGCGCACGGCTGGGCAGGGAACTCCCTGCCGCTGGCACCGATGGAAATCGTTCTACAAACCACTGGGGACGATATTTTGAGCCTCGATTTTGACGGCGCATTAACCCTTGAACGCGATGCCAGCGGGATCCGCCTGGCCCGACCCAGTCTGGCCAGCGACGAGAAGCATTATCGTTACTGGCGCGGAGACGTCCGCTCGCTGCATATTTTCATCGACCAGTCTAGCGTGGAGATTTTCATCAACGGCGGCGAAGGAGTGATGAGCTGCCGCTACTTCCCGGCCTGTTCAGGGCAGCTAATGTTCTCCGGCATCACACCGGACGCATTCTGCTACTGGCCGCTGCGAACTTGCATGGTAGAATAAGCGTTTTGCCTCAAGCTCATGGCGTCGTAATGAAAACTAAACGCGTAACCATTAAAGATATAGCCGAACAGGCTGGCGTCTCAAAAGCGACCGCCAGCCTAGTACTGAACGGTCGTGGCAAGGAGCTGCGTGTGGCGCAGGAAACGCGTGAGCGAGTACTGGCGATTGCCCGTGAGCAGCACTATCAGCCAAGCATTCACGCCCGCTCGCTGCGCGACAACCGCAGCCACACCATCGGACTGGTGGTGCCGGAGATCACCAACCACGGCTTTGCGGTCTTTTCACATGAGCTGGAAATGCTGTGCCGCGAAGCAGGCGTCCAGCTATTGATCTCTTGTACTGATGAAAACCCCGGTCAGGAGAGCGTGGTGGTCAATAACATGATTTCCCGCCAGGTTGACGGTCTGATCGTCGCTTCATGTATGCACAACGATGCCGACTATCTTAAGCTCAGCCAACAACTGCCAGTAGTGCTGTTTGACCGTTGTCCTAATGAAAGCCTGCTGCCGCTGGTGATGACTGATTCGATTACCCCAACGGCGGAACTGATTTCCCGCATTGCACCTAAGCATAGCGATGAGTTCTGGTTTTTAGGCGGTCAGTCGCGTCTGTCGCCTTCACGCGATCGTCTGACCGGCTTCACGCAGGGTTTGGCTCAGGCGGGTATTGCACTGCGCCCGGAATGGGTGATTAACGGTAACTACCACCCGAGCTCAGGCTATGAGATGTTCGCCGCACTCTGCGCGCGACTTGGGCGGCCGCCTAAGGCGCTGTTCACTGCCGCCTGTGGACTGCTCGAAGGGGTACTGCGCTATATGAGCCAGCACCATTTACTCGACTCAGATATCCATCTGACGAGCTTTGACGATCACTATCTTTATGATTCGCTGTCGCTGCGTATCGATACCGTACAGCAGGATAACCGCCAGTTGGCCTGGCACTGCTATGATCTGATAAGCCAATTGATCGAGGGCGATACGCCCGAAACGCTACAACGCTACCTGCCCGCAACGCTGCAGTTTAGGCATCAGTAATAACTGAGCATTTTTGAATACCCTACAGAGGTGAAATCTGGTGCGAATCCAACAATCAAAAATCAATATTTGTAGTGATGTGATGCGGAAAGGTCTTCACTGCATCAGTAATCACACCAATCGGGTTAAACGGCAAACTGAGTGGTGGTAAAGACTGACACCGGCATTATTACTGTCACTGTGGAACATCACTCCGGCGGGTTTACCGCGAGCTTCCCACGCAATTTCCAGCGCTTTGATGTCAGCTTGCTGTCCGGTGAGAATGACATTGCCCAACCCTCAGGTTTCCTTGCGAACAGATCGAGAACAACAGCAAGGTAAGCCCAACGCTTGCCTGTCCAGAGTAGAGTAAGAGGCAGGGCGTAGTCGGACTATTTCCCTGCCTCTCCTCCCCGAACCGGACGTGCACCTTTCAGCGCATCCGGCTCTCCATTTAAATGCTGGCGAACGCCATTGCCACTTCTGTAAAGCGCGATGTATACGTGTTTCTGGTCTCCGTCCTCAGATAGGGATTACCTTCGGGTAGCCGCCAGCGGAACAGCTTCTTGCCTTGCCCCACCAACCGGTACAGTATTTCGCCGCTGAGCTTGCCGTGATTGGTTTTACCAAATAAAACCCACGTTTTGCTCTGACCCGGTTTCGGTGATTTACACCACCACCTCATCAGGGAAGCGATACCTGTACGGTATTTGCGGGCCAGCCAGTGAGCCAGCTTCCAGAACACGACACGGTCGATATAACTGAAGACTTTGGCCTTAAAATCAACGAACTGATAGAACATGGCCCAGCCTTTCAGTTTTCGGTTGAGTTGTTCAGCCATATCGACTTTGCTTTCACTGTAGTTGCCTGATAACAGTGCTGTCAGCGATGCGGCGAAGTTTCTGGCTTTCTCCTGCGGGATCGTTGAGACCACTCGCATCTCGCCATAACGACTGCGTTTGCGAATGATCCTGTGCCCCAGAAAGATAAAGCCGTCATTAACATGGGTGATTTTAGTCTTATCCATGTTCAGCCTGAGTTTCAGACTGCCTTCGAGCACACCCCGACACTCCTCCCTGATGGCTTCCGCCTGTGCTTTGGTGCCTTTGACGATGAGGACAAAATCATCGGCATAGCGGCAGTACGCCACCGCGGGTTTCCACTGCCAGTTTTCTCTGACCGCCGTACTTCGGCCCCGTTGGATACTGTTATTCCAGTACCACCGATCTTTTCTGGCTTTCCCGCTCAGGTAGCGCTCATGCAGGTATTGATCGAACTCATTCAGCATGATGTTCGATAATAGCGGCGATATAACACCGCCCTGTGGCACACCTTCACTGGCCGCCCGAAAGAGACCGACATCGATATGTCCCGCCTTGATGGTTTTCCACAGCAGAGTCATGAAACGTGCGTCACTGATCCTGCGGCGTACAGCCTTCATCAGCAGTCGATGATGTACGGTGTCGAAGTAACTGGACAGGTCGCCTTCAATCACCCAGCGTCCCCGGGTTTCACCGCAGTCTGTGAGCTGTAATTTCACCGTGCGGATCGCGTGGTGGACACTGCGCTCAGGCCGGAAGCCATATGAGAGCGTATGAAAATCACTCTCCCATATCGGCTCCATCGCCATCAGCATGGCCCGCTGAACAATACGATCCCGCAACGCGGGGATACCCAGTGGTCGCAGTTTGCCGTTGCTTTTAGGGATGTAAACCCGTCTGGCGGGCAAGGGCTGGTAGTGGCCTGAGAGTAATTCATCCCTGAGGATTTGCAGCTCAACAGCCAGTCTGGCCTGTAGCATTGTTTTGTTCACGCCATCAACGCCGGGGGTATGCGCCCCCTTTGATGAAAGCGTGATCCGCGCCGCTTCAGCCAGCCATTCTGGTTGTGTTATCAGACGCAGCAGCCGTTGAATCCGTAGGGACGGATCGGTGGCTGCCCATGTGGCAAGCTTGCGTTGCATTTCGCTGATTATCAAAGGTCTTCACCTCGTTAGGTCAGTTAATTCACGTCGCAAACACATTCAAACTGCTTCCCTTCGCCATGTAATGGGCTTTCCCCATCGCGGACTACTACGGAAGCTCCGCCAGCCAGCGCGTCATCGGAGCCATGCCCCCTTAACATCCGTCGCTGACCTTCCCCGGTTTACCTGCCTGGACTCAGGCATACTGAGGAGGCTGCCCGTCGCACTCTTTATCCTTGCTTGCCGCAAGTTGGCAGAAGTCAGCAACGCAAGCGTGATAGACGCTGCTGCCCCGGTGTTTCGCATACATGTCAAAACACCTTCGACCGGCAGTGCTTACGTATCACTGCCAGTTCCTCCTGCACGGCCTGTCAGATCACGTAGGCCGTGGTGACGTTTTCAACCCACAGAGGCGGATTAACGGGTTCATGTTCTTCAGCCTTTCAGTACTTAACCTTGAGGATCATCTCGGCTTAGTGATCTCGCCTCAATCCCCGTTGTCAGCGGGTTACATCACCCTGCGGGCATGCCGCAGGTCACTGCCGCTCAGGTTCTCCACCGTCACACCCGGTGGGATTGTTGGGTTTCTCATCGTGAGTTACCGGTTCAATATTCCAGACAGACTCGCGGTTCATTTAAGCATCCATGCCCGCCCTGAACTCCGGGCACACT
>NZ_JAOWES010000067.1:0-18367 GCF_030334095.1 Citrobacter sp. Cf118
CAATACAGCAGCGGGGGAAAGTCGAAACTCGGCAGGATCACAAAAGCCGGTGATTCGTATCTGCGAACGCTTCTGGTTCAGGGGGCTCGTTCAGTGCTTATTGGCGCCGGGAAAAGGACTGACTCATTCAGCCGTTGGGTTTGTATGTTGGTTGAGCGCAGAGGGTACTGGCGGGCTGTTGTGGCCATCGCCGCCAAAAATGCGCGGCTGTGTTGGGCATCACTACATTACGGTGATGATTTCCGGCTGTACTCAGTCAACTAAAGCTCGAAGCTGTATAACCATCTGACCTGCAATTCGTTGATGATAAAGGGTTAGACCCCGTGAGGCCTATCTGGCTATTGTACAGGATATACGTATCCGCTTAACGAACAAGAACCTCACGCGCGTCTTTCATCAGGGCCCGAATCGATGACGATTCATCATGGCCGTTTATAGTACCGCAGTCTCTCCCCTTTATTTTTACTGAAGAGCAGACAGAAACCATAAATACCGGCTTTGACATGCCGGGGAAGTCCTTATAGTACAATAATTTTCGATATCCAAACTGACCCCAAGTAAGGACGGTCGCGCCTGTGGTGGTTTTATCTCCGTGGAGCGCCTGGCCCCGGCCATAATTGTTAGTTCGATACCCCATGAGTCACGCCTCCGGGTATTGCCAGAAAGTCGGGGGCTTCAGCCATACCTTTGCGCGATAACAGCACTAATCTGTCCTGCGGGGTCGAGACAATTTCATCCCCGTTATCCAGTACGCTGCCCACCAGCGCGAGCCCTTTCTCGAAGTGTGTAGCTTTCTGGCCAGCGCTTGAAACAATCCGTGCAGATGAACCATCGGTATAAGTGACTGCATCACCCTCCACTGCGATTTTGACCATTTGACCGTTGCCTAGATCCATAACCCTGGCGCTATCAACAGCGGTTACGACACCACCTCGCGCAGTCAGGCTTCCCTCGACCGCAACACGCCAGATTGCTGTTACCGGGTGTTGGCGATCCCTTTCAGCGTTCTGCTCAATAATTTGTCGAGCATCCACATCCATTGCGGCCAGATCAGCGTCAGAGAAAGGGGATTTGTCAAAGTCGGCCAGCATTTGTTGAGTTGCTTCATTTGTAAACTGCTTCATCGTTATTACTCCTTATAAAATGTACGGATAAATTCCGAATTGTATACGAAGTAAGCACGAGTAAATTCTGAAAATGAACTGAGGAATCATATGGTTGCAATTTGTTATGTGCAGTTACCCACTTCTGGACAAGTGATAAGAAAAACCTGAAGAGTGATAGCGGAAAATAACTTTCGGAAAAGGAGGTGCGAAAATTCCTGGCTCCTGTCTATAATACTGTATGGATATACAGCACCACGAAGAGCAGAGCATTATGAAACTTATCCCAGTGACACAACAATCACCAGGCCAATTCCCGTTGTTCGTTGAGCCTGTCAGCGCAGGTTTCCCTTCAGTCGCTTCCGATTATGTTGATGAATTTATTGATCTAAATACTCACCTCATCAAACATCCATCTGCAACCTACTTCTTACGAGTAACAGGTTCATCGATGGTAGAGGCACGTATTCACGAAGGCGATCTGGTCATCGTGGATAGCTCACTTGAGGCGAAAGAGGGGGATATTGTGATTGCGACCGTTGATGGTGATTTCACCATTAAGCGGTTGCAGCTAAGCCCGGCTCCCGCGCTACTGCCAATGAATAGCCGGATGTCACCGATCTATCTGAAAGAAGGCGAAGAACTGGCCATTTTTGGCGTGGTGACCTTCATCGTGTACAAGGCCTTGTGATGTTCTGCCTGGTGGATTGCAACTCATTTTACGCCTCCTGCGAGAGAGTCTTTCGGCCCGATCTGGTGAACAAGCCAATTGTATGCCTTTCGAACAATGATGGCATGGTCGTGGCACGTTCAGCGGAAGCTAAAAAATTAGGTATCCAGAATGGTGACGTGTACTTCCAGAAGAAAGCATTCTTTGAAGCTAACGGTGTACATGTTTTCAGTTCTAACTATGCCTTGTACGCGGAGATCTCCCGTAGGGTGTGTGAGACATTATTTAAATTCTCCAGTAATACTGAGGTCTACAGTATTGATGAAGTTTTCCTTTCGTTTGAAGGAATGCAGAAAAATTATAATTTTGATGACTATGGAAGAGAAATAAAGAAAACCGTATTAAAGAGCACCCATATACCCGTGGGGGTGGGCATATCGACAACTAAAACTTTGGCAAAACTAGCAAATAAAGCTGCAAAAACATGGACTAAAACAGGCGGAGTGGTTGATCTCAGCAGTCCAGAAAGACAACGTAAATTATTGCCATATATTGACGTAAGCGATGTCTGGGGGGTGGGCCGGAGATATGCCACCAGACTGAACAGCATGGGCATCAGGACTGCTCTCGATCTGGCCAATGCGCCAACATCGCTTATCCGTAACACATTTGGAGTCGTACTGGAGCGAACGCAGCGCGAATTGAATGGCGAGTCCTGCATAGCCCTGGAAGAGGTGAGGAAGGTTAAGCAGCAGATCATCAGCTCGCGTTCATTCGGCCAGAAAATAGAGCACTACGAAGCAATGCACCAGGCGGTGTGTGAGTATGCCGAACGTGCAGGCGAGAAGCTGCGCGAAGAGAAGCAATACTGTCGCTGCATAACGGTTTTTATTGGCACAAGTTACTATTCGAAAACGGCCCCTTACAGTGGCCAGCAGACAGTCAAGCTGGAAAACCCCACCGCCGATACCCGGGAAATCATTGCGGCTGCGGTCGCAGGGCTCCGGCATATCTGGCAGGAGGGATACCGATACCATAAAGCCGGAGTGATGCTATCTGACTTTTATGATAGCGCCACCAGCCAGCTCGATTTGTTTGGTGAGAACCGACTCTTTGCCAATGGTGAAGCGTTGATGGGCGTGATGGATAGAATTAACCGGTCAGGTCGGGGGAAATTATGGTTTGCGGGCCAGGGCATCGACAAAGACTGGACGATGCGGCGGGAGTTATTGTCACCATCCTATCTCACTAACATTAATGAAATCCCTCGCGTCAGGATTGGCTAATCAGCAGTGAAAACTTCATTCGTCATCGATAAAATTCGTCTGTAAACAAAACGAACTTGATATACTCGGTTTCGCTTGTTATGAGTATGTATGTACATACAGTCCTCCGTGCAGCGGAGGGAGTTTAGAGCCCTTTTTCGGGGATAGAAATGAATATCTCAACAACTTTCCAGACGCTGGAGAGCGAGATCACACAACTTCGTGGAGTGCTGGGTTCCCGGCTTCCGCTCAAGGCGAGTGTCTGCGTCCTGCCAGCCGTTGCTGATGGCGAAGAAGATATGGCCATCGAACACATCATGCCTGAGCTGAAACAGGGACACGATGCTGTCCATGCTGCCTGCGCGGCATACGCTGACCTGCATATCAGGGATGGCTATTCGCAGAAGTCCGCTCGGCGCACTACCGGCGTATTATGGTACGACAATACAGATGCGGAATTCTCTCAGCTGGTTACCCGTTTGGTGACATCCATCAACCAGCATAAAGAGAGCATTCAACGCCACATCATCGAAAACTACGGTGGTGATCGCCGACCGGAATACATGCGCTTCAACGCGCTGCATAGCGCCTGCCCTGGTGTCATGACCCTGCATCTCTATCGGCAGCTGCGTATGTTTGATAATGCTAACGTCAATCTGGTCAGTTTCGGCTGGAGGCAAAAGACGCTTTTTAGCAGGGTTAACAAAATCGAGTTGCTCCAGAAGATGGGCAAGGACATCGAGGAAGATGAAGATAAATCAGTCAGACTCAACTCGTTGATTAAGGCTATTGCGCGTGTACCGGAAGAAAAGCTTCGCTTACGCCGTCCGGTTAAAGTGCATCCAGCTGCAAACATCGCGATGGCTGATCCTGAACACCCCGACCAGATACTGCGTCTTTCTGCCGCTTCATCTATGCCGTTCATTATCATTCAGGATGAGCACGTGAAAATTCGGCCATTGCCAGAGTTCGTGGCCAATGAAGTAAAGCCGAGGAGTAACCGCCTCAAGACAGATGTGATCGGTATATTCCACGGCGAAAGTATCGAAATGATTCTCTGACCACACCGGCCAAAGGACTGGCCGTATTCCCCCCTCATAATTTCGTCACTCGCCGTCCATGCCATACCCTGAAACTAATATTGAAAATTCATTATGTTCAGCAAGGAATGTGGCGTGAAATACTTTGAATGTGCGCTCAGGTTCAGAATCGCCCCAGGTGACGTGTATGGGATCCACCAGCAACTGGATAAGGTAGTCCAGGAACGTTCTGGGTCGCGACTCCCATACACCTTCTACTCTCGCAAACAAAGTGCCTCCGACACCCAGGTTGTTCTGAGAACGGCTGTTGCACTCGGGCTCCCTGGCGAAGTCATGAAGGAAATCATGTTTGTGTCTGGCCAGAAAATTCGAATCTGCGGCTCGCTGGCCACTATTCGACGCGAGGAAGCTGGAGGCCGGAAAAGAGAGATTTGTCCACCTGCCCATGAACTCCCGGATTATATCCACTATCACCTGGAACGGGCCGGAGTGATCTGTGGACGGTTACGTATCGTTCGAAGCACCAAGTTCCATATTATTAAGCCCGGGAGCGTTGGCCGTACATCCCACAAGATCATTGTACCGATGAGCCAGTACGATGCTGAATGCGTGATTGAAGATGTCGGCGCACTTGAACAGGCATACGCTTTCGGGATCGGCAGAAAGCGGATATTCGGCTTTGGCTATATGAACAGCATCGAAGTGCTTTCCTGAACAGGCCATTAAGCATAGTTATTATCTGAATTTCAAACCGACTCGCAAACTTACGGCATTAACACTTCTGATACACCCTTTAAATGCTGTAAACTGTTGTAGCCCTTACTAAATCGTAAGAGTGGGGATTTGCAGCCCCGACTAATGACACGCCGTTCATGTACTTGAACGGTTCGCACTCGCTCGCCTGTTTTTTGTCAATGGTGGGTCGGGGCGTGGGAGCCTTACGGCTCGCCAGTCGTCATTAGCTGGTACTGCAAACCATGTTCCGATTCACCACCAAAGGAAATGGAGATGGAAAAACAGGACTGGCATAAGGCAGACATCATAGCTGCGCTACATAAGAAAGGTTTGTCACTTGCCTCACTGAGTAGGGCTAACGGTCTTTCAAGCAGCACTCTGGCAAATGCACTGACACGTGACTGGCCTAGAGGCGAGATCATCATCGCTAATGCAATTGGTGAAGAACCTCAAGAAATATGGCCAACCCGATATTTTGATAAGGCAGGAATGCCGATCAAGAGAATCATAAGAAAACCGGTTTAAATGAAAAAGGCTGGCATTTTTGCTGGCCTTATATACCTCCTGGCTCTGCTACTGAAACCACTAACACCGATCAAATGGTCATCAGCGAAATACCCCGTTCATTTCTATTGACCTCTTTACCTCCATGTAATCAAATTGATGGAATAATAACGGTTACGAGAGACAAACTGATGACGGTGTTATCTGCCCCTGAAATGCGCTTTGGAACCAAACAGGATGTTCCCTTTATCATAGCGGTGATTCGCGACGGTATGCGGGATGGGTATTTTAACTTTGATGATGATGACGGACTGTCTCAGTTCGAAAGTCAGATCTCAGAAGCCATTGCCAGGCGGGAACGGGGAGAGAATTGCGCCGATTTCTTGTTTGTCTTTGATGCTCAACATAATGGCGCAGCGATAGGTTTTGCCCTACTGACGGGCAAAAATGGTGCAAATGGACTTGCTTCACATCTGGAAATCAGGATGTTTGGTGTTACCAGGAGTCAAAGACAAAAAGGATTTGGGCGCTCCATGTTGCAAAGTATTCTGGATGCTACTCCCGGCCATAAAGTGGAGGCATCCTGTCTTCCTGCATCAGTTGTCATGGCCAGGATGCTGACTAATGCGGGTTTTCACGTCAAAGAGATAAGCCCGTTTGGAAAGCGTACTTTCAGACGCTAATGTAAAATTCAGATAAAAAAACCGGCTGACGAATTCAGTCGGTTTAGTAATCCTGCAAAAGGATGCTGGACAGCGACGGACGACTTCAGAGCTGTGGCAATGGCCCCTGGTTATCTTCAGTCGCAGCCTGGTCTTTATCCGGGGTGGCCGTTGCAGTCCGCGAGGCATCAAATGAGACCGTTGGGTCGCTGAGAGTCAGGATGCCAGTGTCTTCAACTTCTCGCGTTGTCAGCGTAAGCTCAGATTTACTGTCATCACACTTATTCGTTTTCTCCGCCAGTGCCTTGCACCAGATATAACGACCTCTCTGGGCATCAGAGACTGAAGGCTCTCCATATTTCTCGATCGCCGACTTCAGTAAGAGATCAGGGTTGCTGAATGAAAAGCGGATTTTGTAAGCCACCGGCTCAATGGGGTCAACTGCCGTATCGGGGATAAAATAGACCACCGTCTCCTGGTGAGCATCTCCCCAGAAAATACTATTCAATGAGTTGTTACTGTAGCGCTTTTGAATTTCTTCACCAGCAGACTGGCCAAGTTTGTCAGTGATAGCAGTGATCGCTTCAGAAGCTGTCATCCGCAGGCTTACCGGCCCTATAGAAAAAGACATAACATCAAAGCTATTCAGGGGGGTAATGGTGCTTTCTGGAGCGGTAGATGAATCGGGTACGTCATCACTGTACAGACTGTCATCCCCCGGAGAAGGCGTTACAGGTGCTGAATTTTGGATGTCAGGTGTGTAGCTGGGATCGGGAGCGTATAGGCCCATTGTATCATTCTGTACAGCAGAATATACCGAAGCGGTCGGCAGGACGGTAAGGAGCGCAAGGGCGCAGTATCCAAGGTATCTGGTCATATTCACCTCGTCAGTAGCAGTTGTCCTACTGTAACAGCGCGAGGTTTGAGAACATCATGGAAATGGGGTCAAAGCGGGGCGAAAAACAAGCCTGATTCACATGGCTTACGTAGCAGCATGGAGATCTCCTGAAGTCGGAGAAAATGAGTCAGATAACGCGAATATCGAAAATGGAACGAAGTACTTAATTACCTAACAGGAGGTACATGTTAACCTGACGAACATTGCTTACTGCCTATTTGTAGATTCAGGCTACAGGGAGAATCCAAGTGCCAAACTGCATACCCCTTAATCCGGTATTACCTAAAAACTTCGACGATACACCTAATGAAAAGCGCTCAAAGTCTCAGCTTGATGCCTGGTGGGATCATCCATATGGCATTACTTGCCCGGACGGGAAAATCACTGTTCGATGCCTGAATGGAGGAGCTTGGGATCGTTCGACAGTGCTGGGAGTAGCGGACAATTACGAAGAAGCCTGCGAGCTCGCAGAGCGCGAGCAATCAGCATGGGTCAAACGCCGTGCGGAGCCAATATTCTACTATAGCGGTGAAGCTCCATTCAGAGCGATAAGGGATGCACAACGTCCTGATCAGGAGCAGACCTTTGTCGCGTCTTTTGACACGCAAGATGAGCTAATCAGCTGGCTTAATAGTCAGAAAACCAGTTAATACCAAGTCTGGAAGTCTGCTTCTCAACAGACTTCCACATTTGATTATCAAGCTCCCCATAATTTGGGTTCAGTATAAACATTCCATTACGTTCTATTCCCCTCATTACATTCATCTATCCGTAAATTTCGTTAGCCAGCACATCGGGGTGATACTGATGTCAGGTAAACAAAACGGATGCAAAAATGCAGACATGTTCGGAAGTCCTGGCGGTTGAAATATTCAATCAAGTTGGACGTGAGGCAGCTATTGCTCAATATAACTTAATTTGTGAAATAGCCCAGCGACGTTACGAAGACAGCCTGGCCAAATATGGTTCCGTGCCAGCTGGTTTCACCGCGCTCAATTTCCTCCATCCGGCAGAACTTCAGGAGCGTTACATCCTGGGGTTGGGAATTCAGCTTTGTATCGATGAGCAGCATGAAGCCAGGGAACGGGTTTTAGCTCGCTGCCTGGCAAGAAAAAGGGCCGCATAAACAGGTGATAAAACAACTCAGCTATAGCTGAACACGCACTAATTGGCTATGTTAACAAAACGAACAAGGTGGCGATTATGTACAGTGAATCTATCGATCGTGCTATCAGTATCCTCAAGGACGCGGGCGAAAAAATCGGTATGGAACTGGGTAGTAATGTGACATCTCAGGAATCAGAACTGCTTGAGGATGCGCTGGTGGGCCTGACTAAAGTTAAAGGGCAACTCTGCGGTAATCACTCCTTAACTGATGTAAAAGCGGACGTCGTGCCTTTTAGTCTCAGTTCGACGAAGAACGTCGATAGCCCGCATTAATTAACAACCACCAACTGGACGGAAGGGATATGACTGAAGACAACGCCGGTAGTGTTTCTGGAAAAGCACAGAACGCCCCAAAAGCAAATGCCCACCTGGACAGGCTCTTTGATTTCATTGTGACAGAAATCAAAGAGCAGGGTGCAGCACCGTCTTACGAGCAGATCTGTTCTTCTCTGGGGTATTCAAAAGGGCTCGTTTCCCGGCGTATCCGGCAGTTGCATGACCAGGGACGAATCATTATCGATGGTGAAAGAAAGTCTATGACGCTGCGCGTAGCGAAAGGACAAGGTCATGATGACATTGCCGAACTCCCGGACATGACCAGTGACAGGAAAGCAATCATCACGTATGTCAAAAAATACATGAACAGAAATGGTGGCCGTGGGCCATCAGTTCACGCAATAGGGAAAGCGCTCGGCTTCTCGAATAACAAGGCGCGTAGACATGTGGACTATCTCGACGAAGTAGAGAGGGTACGTTACAGCCCTCATCTTAATGAAGTAATCGTTATCAATCAGGGTGATTACGTTAAAATTACCCAGGACAACGATGAACCACCGAGCCCGGCAGAAGGTTAGCCATGATTCGCATATGGAGAGAAGTTGTAAACGTAAAGGTTCAGGACGGGAGCCGTAACGGACGAATCTGGTTTCTTGAACTTTCGTGTGGCCATCATGCTGTCAGACGTATACCTCGATTACGTCTGCATAATCTGACGCAATTCGAACGACTTGAGCCACCAGCTAAATGTCACTGTGTATTGTGTGAAATAGATGCTATTGCAGGACAAAAATAGCAATAAACACAACATAAAAGCCCTCAATTTGTCCCCATTGTTTTTAGCCTGACAGCATTGGTACTGATAGCCTAATCATATTTAAACGCATAACCCTATGGTGGACATATGAAAAAAGCTGTTTTTGGCCTTTTAGCACTATTGCCCTTCATAACCAGCGCAGAATCGATCGATCCGAACGATTTCTATGCTCAGCAGCCTTCTCAAAACTACCAACAACCTGCTGCCAGCGAGCAACAGGACGATGCTGACAATTCCAGTGACCAGACAGCTGCGATCGTATTGAACCTGGAAAGTTACAAACCGCTGGGGAATTTTGTAGTCCCCCAGGGAGTAGAACGCCCATTCATTGGTCTTATTAACAGCAAAATTTTCATACTGTCTGAGCAACCAGATAAACGCTTGGCTGGCCTATGGATAGGTCGTAGTCAGGATGGTCGTGAAGCACTTTGTGGTTACCTGAACAACAGTATGCAGGTCAGAAAATGTTATTACATCTTATATCGTGAGTAAAAAATGGGGCCGTAGCCCCATTTATTTTAATGTTTGAATGAGGGTATAAAGGGTATTACTGGATTTGTTCCTAGCGAAGCTAATTCGTTAGGCGCAAGATAACGTCGCAGTTCAGTAATCAATATATCAACTGATTTATCCCAGCCATCTCTCACAATGTTTAGAATGTGCCGAGCTGGATAATGTGTTAGAAAAGGATGGTTGGGGCCAAATTTATTAAGGTGTTCAATAGTACCTATTGCATCGAGATAATCTGTAACAAGATGGTGTTCTGACTCAAAAATAGCGACAAATTTATAACCATCAGCAGCGTTTACCCACTGGCAAGTACAGTCATTAAGCTGAAATTGATTAGAACGTTTTTCCCCCTTGGGTTTAGGATTGACTCCAATACCAAAAGACAAATACAAACCTTTCCTTCCCCAGAAGGCCGGTCTCTTCAAGTCCTGACCATTGTTTCCTTCGACCTCTCCAAGAATGCCAAACAAAGTAGCTGATTCTTGGTTAGGATTCGTTCTCATACGGAAAAGAATGCATAGATCTGCAAACTTTAAGCTATTATAAACTGAATTATAAAAGACATTCTCATGGCCAAGTAGATAAGGATTATGCTCTACCGCAAAATTAGTGCCACTTCTAAAGTCACGGCAGCTAATGAATACACCAAACTGGCTCATATTAGCGAGGATATCGACATTGCGATAATCAGACAAATTAATAAGTATAGTATTTAAGACTTCTCTACCTTCATAACTCATCAGATAGTGGCAGAGCAAATTTTGTAGACCGAAGTTTCTGAACTGATCTTTAATTAAAGAAAAATATCCTTCACCAGCTAATGAAACTAGGTTTCTCATTGTTGGTGTATGTTTCCCCATGAGAGGGGAATTAAAACGTACCTTCATCCGGTTATTATCATAAAGGGTTTCAATAATTGAGCAAAAGTGCATCGCCCAATACGCGTTGTTATCACCAATTAAACCGGGTTTCACTACAGTAGTTTTAGAAAAATCCATTCTGTCTCCAAAGCAGTAATCAGTCACTCATAACACGATATTTGCAGTGAAAGTTATATCTGTAAGCAAATTTCGTCAGCTGTTAGCGTCGTATTAGGCTTAGTAAAAAGCCGGAGGTAGATATGCCTAAAGACGATGTTGCAACAATCATAATCCAGAATGGGTTGACGCATAAAGTAAATGTGATCTGCAAATTCAGCGCACAAATCGACAATCAAATGTTCTCATTCATCATCCATCGCACATTAAGCGTATGTCGATATGCGCTTGTCTGTAAGGCAACAGGCCAAAGAATTGCAGTTCTTGATACCAGTCGAGTAAAGGCACTTGGTATGGAAGCAGCAGGTAAACTAGCGCTATCAGATCTGGCCTCATCATTAGGCGAGACTAGACTTGCTGCGATTCTGACAAATTCACTTCAGAGCAGGAGCGCGGCAAGTGAGTGATTTAATCGACGATAACTTTATTATTCCTGCACTGAGTAGCATAGCAGGCATCACCACGCCACTATCAGGACAAACGTACAGGAACGCTCCAGATATCGACATATCTTGCTATGACGTGATAATCATTTGCCTTAGCGGCGGAAAAGACTCCATAGCCTGCCTTCTCCACTTAATTGACATCGGGGTCGATCTGTCCAGGGTGGAACTCTGGCATCACGATGTTGATGGCCGCGAGGGAAGTACTTTAATGGACTGGCCATTTATGGCCGACTACAACCGCAAAATAGCTTCAACATTTCAGATACCGTTGATGTTCTCCTGGCTTCAGGGAGGAATGGAAGGTGAGATGCTGAAAGAGAATGGCTACAGTCGCCCGCAATGTATCGAAACCCCAGATGGATTAATAATCGCGGAACGTGATATCCAGCGAAGCACTCCCGCCACGCGACTTCGGTTCCCTCAGCAATCACCAAGCCTTAAAACACGTTGGTGCTCATCAGCACTAAAAATTGATGTTGGTCGGCGAGCACTCACAAATCAGAGACGCTTTGACGGAAAAAAGGTGCTTTTTATTACGGGGGAAAGGAGAGCGGAAAGCTCTAATAGATTCAATTACTTACAACTGGAGCCACATACCAGCAGTTGCAAAAAAAGACAAGTTGATGCCTGGAGGCCAGTACTTGCATGGTCTGAAGAACAAGTCTGGGAGATTTTAGCAAAACATCGTGTTACAGCCCCAGTACCGTATCGTCTTGGATGGGGTCGCAGTTCATGCTTAACGTGTATATACAACAGTGCTCGCATATGGGCAACCATCAAACATTATTTCCCCGAGCGTATTCACGCAATGGCCAACTATGAAAACCGCTTTGGGGTCACTATCAGTCGTAAACGAATAAATGTTCTGGATCTAAGCCAGAATATTTCTCCTATTAATATCACGGATGAGGAAGCGCTGCTGCAAGCGGTAAATCCGGTCTATACATTGCCCGTCATTAACATGTCAAAAGAATGGGTGCTACCTGGTGGGGCGTACAACCGGGAGAAATGCGGGTCAGACTAATTAGCCATCAGCGATTTATAGCTGAGATTTCGTCACCTGAATATTACGTGGAAAATAGATATCAAATAGCAACATTGATACAGGCTTAACCGCCTCTGAAGGAAATATTATGACGATGGTAACGGCCAGAAATTGTACTGAAACACGGTTCAACCAGTTATGGGATGCTCTGCATGAAAAAAGCAGTGCGGAAAACGAATCCTTGTTTCAGCAAGAATTGCATCGCTGCCGCAGTAAACGTCAGCGAAGTAAACTGGCCGGGCGATTCGCCGGTGCCTGGCAAACCTTATTCGATGCCTTCTGTGAAGGTCGGGTCTTCTGCTCACTTCTGGACTCGGTTATCCACCAGGAGAGTATCAGCGAATGGCAGGTTGAAGAGTTAATCTCATTCACTTCTGCCCAGATGTCGACTCTATACAAAGGGTAGAGGTAGATATGGGACAAAGAAAATGTGCAGCAGCGTTCCTGCTCGCTGAAGAAATGTACCAGATACCAGCGACCAAATCGGTGATACTTGCCCGGGACCTGGAAGAAAGAGGGTTGTATCTCCGCGCTGCCAGGCAATGGGGAGAGGTCATGTTTGAACATACCCAGTGTACTGAGTACATTGTTGAACAACGGGAACGTTGCATTCGGTTATCCAATTCTCGCCATGAAGACCGTATCAGACAGCATGAGCAGGCAAGTGATCTTCAATATATTCACAAGCATATTAATGATGTATACACACGGATGGGACTAAAAGACGATGGTGTCTTTAATACCGCCTGATTTGTCGACCTTTTCCGTTCATTAAAAAATGAAACTGAGGAGAATGAGCGCACTCTTGACTGATTTTGACGGAGGATTACGTAAGTGGTTAAACAAAGTTTATTTGACCTTATAGGAGCTACCACGGGCCCAGAGCGAGATCTGTTGATCGTAAGCCTTCAGTCTCTACATCGTGAACGAGTAAGCTCATACAATGCATTGTGTACAGCCTGCTCAATCTCTGGAGATAAAGTCCCGCCAATGTCTTTATTCGGCATAGACGAGGTTACTGATGCACTACGCCGGTTAGGTGCATTACCGATCAGATAGTTCTTCAAGTAGTCAGGGTGAACAGGTTTGAATTGATACAAACGGCCTATGCTGAAGAGGAACAGAGATAACTGATGAAAACAAACGAAAACCTGCTGAACAGCATTGGAAAAAGTATTCGAATGTGGCGAGATAACTGCTTCCCTCCATTTCAGCGAGCGTATGGAACATGGTTATTGGTTCTGGTTTCGGTTAATGCCGGGATATGGTTTTACATAACCTCTGACTGGTCTGTACAGTTCGTCGGCAATATAGCAGGGCTCTTGGTTTTCCCAATGCTGGGTCGAAAGGTTTTTACAAAACGCGCCAGATCTTGGCAAGAAGAACTGGATATTAAGCTGGCAAAATACAAACCGCATAACATAGCTGCATGGAGGGAGTTGCAGGCTTATGCCTTGGAATCCAATACGCTATCTTCACAAATTGTTGAACGGTGGTATTTCAAAGAGCGGGAATTTATCAAGACGGCCCAAAAAGGGAAGCCGGGTAGTTCTGAACTCAAATTTCTCAAGAATAATACTGGATCAAAGCCTTAAGGAATCTGAGAGCCGGTGCGTAATGCAGAACCCACAGCCGAAGGGTTTTGGGAGTTAAACTGATACAGCTTTTACCGTGAGGTGGGATTTATGTCGAATGTCTTGCAGAAAGAAAACATCATCATGTCTCTGCCTCATCGTGACTGGAGTTGTGAAGTCATCGAGTGCCGATTAAAAGTGTGCCCCGTACCTGACGAACTCGACAGGGGGAATAACATCTTTTTCATCGTGGAAGACCTTTACCAGCTACGCGAGAACAGTGAATCACTTAACGTGCTTGGACAAATTCTGGCGAAACGTTTCCCACACATACCACCAAAAAGAATGCACCTTGTGCTGCACCGACGTGATGTGCAGAAAGCTCATGGAGTAGCCATCCACCTCTACCGCTTCATGCGTAGCGAGAAAGAAAATAACCGTAGTATTTTCATTGGTCGTAACCCTACTGAAGTTTCCCAGAAGACGGCATACGCCTCGATGTGCATTTTCTGACCACCAGCTGTTGAATCGTCACAATAGCCGACATAGTCGGCTATTTTTTTACGCTAAGAAAAACCATTTATGCCCACAAATTGCGGTTGAAAAAGCTATTTATTTTTGGGTGCAAAACGTCCTCATTCTCACTGTAACAATAAATTTCAACATGTGATTATAGTGAGAGTCGAAGCTGAAACATGAATGGTGGCTACATATGCATGATCTCCAGAATTCGTTAACTAGCAAAAATACCAACATTATCCGTGCTGAATTTGAAAATATGCTTTCTGCGCGTGGAACATCTATCGTGCGTTTTGATACCAACGCAGGGGCGAACAGCGGCGAGTATATAGGAAAAGGAATTCAACGTGAGTGGGTTGGGTATTTGCTAAACCATACGAGTTCTGGCCATACGGTCAAGGCATTTGAACCGGTGTATTCTATTCCTTTAAAAATCAGGCCAGACCTTCAATCCAGAAATATTGCAGACCACCAGACTAAAGTAAAAAAGTTATTTGAAAGTTATGATGAAGCGTATCTTACAGCCGCTATAGACTCAGAAGAGTATTGCAAGCCATTCTGGGTTTATCAGAATGCAGATGACGGTCATTACTCGATCAGTACTCGCGGTTTCAAAAATGCAAATGCACCTGCAAGCATTCCGAGCGATAATCGCATTGATATCGCTCAGATGAAAATGGGATATCCCATGCTCGATTATTGCCATAACATTATACCGTCCTCAGTCGTGCGATTAGGATTTAATGGGCGAGTGTTTACGCAAGGTAAGTATTATTACACCAATGAAGAGGTTTTCAGTTGGTTGTCCCGGAACCCGGATAGCGCAGTTTTCATTACGTTCCCAAAAGTTAACCAGACTGATAGATCTGAATTGATGTCAATTATGAAACGAGAATTCCTGAATTCGTGGGGTTTATTCTCATATTATCGCTGGCTGGGACGCAGCACCGCATTACTGGCATTGAGCCCGGTCAGTTCTAATGCTTCTGTTAAGTTAAGAAGTAGCAATGCACACTTCTTCAAAAATGCAATGCTGGCTGTTAACACGATCATTCCTAAAGGTAACGGAATTTCGTAATCGGAATAGTTACCGTTAGAGTGATTTAAAGATCGATTCATTCTGGAAATTGAACGAAGAAAATTTAATGGGAGTAACTATGACTGCACTACGCCGTATCTCAACAGAACCAAGCTGGACTCCAGTTGGCATCCGGGGCGAAGGGTTACCGACTAAAGCAGGTGTATACCGTTTTATTGTTCCCCGGGAAGCCGATAGCTCAGAACATATTGAGTTTCTGGCGTTAGTGCGCTGGCGTAAACACGGTGTTCATCAACTGTTATTTCCCACCTTTGAATACATCGTATGCGACGAGAATATCGTGCTCCCAGAAGGCACATGCTGGCGTGAACGCGAACCGTGGGATCCAGATACGCTGGGGGAAACCGAGTTCATCATCGTTCCTGAAATGAGCGCGGGTGCTCAACGCTGTCCGTTCTGCAAAGAAGTTCCGCGCATCGTTGGTGATAAATACAACTTTGAGTATAAGGAAAACTACATCACGAAAATGCCTCACCGGTTTAACCGCCTGTGGTTCAGCTGCTGTAAATGGGTTGCTCCTGTGCCCACTTCTGGGATTCAGTCACTGATTACGGCCTGGAACAAAATGCTCGGGTCATCCCGGTAGGAGTAATGATGAAATGTGCGTACCTACGAAAGTTTCTGATCATTGCTTTCATAACCGGCATTAGCGGATGCCAGAGTCTCGGAATAGGGTTAAGCCTGGATGAGCGCTACCAGAAGGCTTATCAGAAAGTACTGGCTGACCCTAATGACGATAACATTAAGACTTTCATGAAACTCAGCCAGGAAAAAGGCGAAAGAGACATGCAAGAGGCAAATTCGAAAGCCGCAGCCGACACTCGTGAAAGCGATAAGGGGTTTACTGAGTATTTTAAATCATATGGCAACGATGGATTTAAGCGGGCCAGACAATAAGAAAGAGGTCATATGTCATTACAGCAATCGCATGAAAATCTGGAGTTCCTGAAGGGGGCGGTCTGGTGCGCCGCAAAACTCGTTCAGGAAATTGGCGATTCAAAAGGTGCAGCTATTCTTATCACAAACTTGCCGGTTGGAATTTTCCCTCAATGTAGCGAAAGGGATTTATTTGTTCTGAGGCAATATGTCAGGAAAGATCTGCCACTTGGTATTGATGCCGAATATAGCGATATCAGGCCGGTCTTAATTGATTATCTGGGAGAGCCAGTAGACCTTCCTGAGTGTGAACTGGATAATTATGAACCGGCTCCTGGTGAAATGCTCCGCTGGGGAGTAACTGGAGATCTCAGTTCCGGGACACGATGTGTGCTGGTGGATAATCTTGCTTATCTCGCTGAAGCAATTGGTATCAGCAACGCACTAAGGCAACAGGCCGCAGAGTCAATCCAGCGCACCCTGTGATTAGTGAGTCGCCCCGAATTTCGTAAGCAGCATAAATGCCCTTAATCTTTATCCTACATATTTCAGGTTGTTGGGGTTTACCATGTACAAAGACCATTTTCCACAAGCGTGTCCTTCATCGATAAAAGAGGGCCAGTCATGCTGGCGGGTATTTATTGATATGGACGTAGACAACCCGTCGAAAATAAAAACCAGCGTCGAATTAATAGAAGTTGGCGTAAAAACAATTCGAATGAAAAAGAATGCGGCAGAAGGCAGTGAAAAAACTGTTTTTCTTGTGGATAAAATCCCTGGAATCACATTTATCAAAATTCGGCCTAGCGACAAAAAGCCAAGCGTCTGGAATACAAGCATCAGCAGTTTCTATAAACATGACGTGGAAATCGGGAAAACATTCCCCGTTGGTATCAGTGACCTGCTCCCCGTTGATTAGTACACCCCGATGTTAGTAATGTCTTCATAAGCCACATGAGGACATCCCCATGAAGAAGCGTTTTTCCGACGAACAGATCATCAGTATTCTCCGCGAAGCCGAAGCCGAAGCTGGGGTACCCGCCCGTGAACTCTGCCGCAAGCATGCCATTTCCGATGCCACGTTTTACACCTGGCGTAAGAAGTATGGCGGTATGGAGGTGCCTGAAGTTAAGCGCCTGAAGTCGCTTGAGGAAGAGAACACCAGACTCAAGAAGCTGCTTGCCGAAGCCATGCTGGATAAAGAGGCGCTTCAGGTGGCTCTTGGGCGAAAGTACTGACGACAGACCAGAAGCGGGAAGCCGTGATGTTGATGTGTGATGCGACCGGTCTGTCGCAACGTCGTGCCTGCAGGCTTACAGGTTTATCCCTGTCGACCTGCCGCTATGAGGCTCACCGTCCGGCTGCTGATGCGCATTTATCAGGGCGCATCACTGAGCTGGCACTGGAGCGCAGGCGTTTTGGCTACCGTCGTATTTGGCAGTTGCTGCGCCGTGAAGGGCTTCATGTTAATCATAAGCGCGTGTACCGGCTTTATCACCTCAGTGGCCTGGGCGTAAAACGCAGAAGACGTCGTAAAGGGCTGGCAACAGAACGTCTGCCGCTGCTCCGTCCGGCGGCGCCCAATCTGACCTGGTCGATGGATTTCGTCATGGACGCACTTTCCACCGGTCGCAGGATCAAGTGTCTTACCTGCGTCGATGATTTCACAAAGGAATGCCTGACGGTCACTGTTGCCTTTGGGATTTCAGGCGTTCAGGTCACGCGTATTCTGGACAGCATTGCACTGTTTCGAGGCTATCCGGCGACGATAAGAACTGACCAGGGGCCGGAGTTCACTTGCCGTGCACTGGATCAATGGGCCTTTGAGCATGGTGTTGAGTTGCGCTTAATCCAGCCGGGCAAGCCAACGCAGAACGGATTTATTGAGAGCTTTAACGGACGATTTCGCGATGAATGTTTGAATGAGCACTGGTTCAGCGATATCGTTCATGCCAGGAAAATTATTAATGACTGGCGGCAGGATTATAACGAATGCCGCCCGCACTCCACGCTGAATTATCAGACACCGTCTGAATTTGCAGCGGGCTGGAGAAAGGGTCATTCTGAGAATGAAGATTCCGACGTTACTAACTGAGTGTTGTATCTAATCGTGGGGGCAGGTCA
>NZ_JAOWES010000068.1:0-13610 GCF_030334095.1 Citrobacter sp. Cf118
CGAAGCCGAAGCTGGGGTACCCGCCCGTGAACTCTGCCGCAAGCATGCCATTTCCGATGCCACGTTTTACACCTGGCGTAAGAAGTATGGCGGTATGGAGGTGCCTGAAGTTAAGCGCCTGAAGTCGCTTGAGGAAGAGAACACCAGACTCAAGAAGCTGCTTGCCGAAGCCATGCTGGATAAAGAGGCGCTTCAGGTGGCTCTTGGGCGAAAGTACTGACGACAGACCAGAAGCGGGAAGCCGTGATGTTGATGTGTGATGCGACCGGTCTGTCGCAACGTCGTGCCTGCAGGCTTACAGGTTTATCCCTGTCGACCTGCCGCTATGAGGCTCACCGTCCGGCTGCTGATGCGCATTTATCAGGGCGCATCACTGAGCTGGCACTGGAGCGCAGGCGTTTTGGCTACCGTCGTATTTGGCAGTTGCTGCGCCGTGAAGGGCTTCATGTTAATCATAAGCGCGTGTACCGGCTTTATCACCTCAGTGGCCTGGGCGTAAAACGCAGAAGACGTCGTAAAGGGCTGGCAACAGAACGTCTGCCGCTGCTCCGTCCGGCGGCGCCCAATCTGACCTGGTCGATGGATTTCGTCATGGACGCACTTTCCACCGGTCGCAGGATCAAGTGTCTTACCTGCGTCGATGATTTCACAAAGGAATGCCTGACGGTCACTGTTGCCTTTGGGATTTCAGGCGTTCAGGTCACGCGTATTCTGGACAGCATTGCACTGTTTCGAGGCTATCCGGCGACGATAAGAACTGACCAGGGGCCGGAGTTCACTTGCCGTGCACTGGATCAATGGGCCTTTGAGCATGGTGTTGAGTTGCGCTTAATCCAGCCGGGCAAGCCAACGCAGAACGGATTTATTGAGAGCTTTAACGGACGATTTCGCGATGAATGTTTGAATGAGCACTGGTTCAGCGATATCGTTCATGCCAGGAAAATTATTAATGACTGGCGGCAGGATTATAACGAATGCCGCCCGCACTCCACGCTGAATTATCAGACACCGTCTGAATTTGCAGCGGGCTGGAGAAAGGGTCATTCTGAGAATGAAGATTCCGACGTTACTAACTGAGTGTTGTATCTAATCGTGGGGGCAGGTCATCAGAACGACTAAAAGCGCTGCGTTTCGTACAGCAACAAAAAAAGTTGAACAGAGTATGCAAGAATACACTGATACTATAGCTAAGCTTGAAAACGACTATGTTAAGAATGAGACGGAGATTGCTGAGTACAAAAATGAACTCGCTGCTTACCAAACAATACTCCAAACCCTAAAACGTATGGCAAAAAGGCATCTCAAGCAATAATACATTTCGTCTCTTTTCAGGTAAACAAAATGGAAACACAATGTATTTTCATTGCAGGTTTCAAAAATTGTTTCACTCTGGGCCATACATGTTTAGTATGGGGACATAACAAAGAGAACGCTGGCGAGTACGCTGGCATAAAGATCACCTTTCCCGGCCTGGCCGGGATTTTTTTTGTCTGATGTGCCGTCCTTCTCACCACAAACTTAATATCCTGACTATTTTTATGGATGTGCAGTGCAATTATTTAACGAATTACCATTCGTCACCAGACCGGACAGGCTGATAATAATGTCATCCGATACAGAGCTGGGGAGGGTGTATGACTAATCGTGGCTATAGCAAAGTAATTATCGAAGGTACTGTAGGCCGTGAGCCTGAAATCCGACAACACCCTACCCACGGCATCTACGCAAAGATTTATGTAACAACATCTGAGTCCTCAATGGAGGATAAATCTGGTCTGGAGAAAATTACGGAAGAACACTATCAGATCATTTTGCTTGGTCAATTTGCTGATGTGGCCCGCAATCATCTTCATGTCGGGACAGGAGTGTACCTGGAGGCCCAATTGCGTACCCGCCTAATCAAGGAGGATGGTAAAGAACGCTTCTTTATGGACGTACTTGTCAACCCCGTGAAGGGGCATGTTCTTCGCAAAGTCAATGTAGGCGGTAATAAACTGGTGAGTCGTCACCTCCAGCAGAACCGTGGGCAGGATCACCGGCAGAATACCAGTTATAGCCGCAGGCCACAAAACACGAACGCGAGGCCAGCAACACCACGCAACTCGCCCCCAACAATGGAAAATTATTATTTGGGAAATCAGGATGAAGTTCCAGGAAGCACTGGTGCTTATGGAACTGAGATAGCCTTTTAATGATTAGCAGCATATCTGTTTTAATTTGTATCATAACTAATGGGGAATTATTGCCGTGAATGAATTCAATAACGCACTCCAGACGATACTGGAAAATGGGTCTATGTCATATGGCCAGGCTGCTATTTATGCCGGTGGTGCAATTTGCGTTGCGGCCCTTTTTTCGGCGATACTCAGAAGTGGACTACTGGTAATTTTGGGAATTGTCTCAGGCTTTTATCTGTTCAGTCTCAACACTCCAGACAGTACACTGGCGTATACTGCTGCTGCCTCAGACCGTCTCATCGAGCAGGTTAAAGCTGTCGGTGGATGCGCCACTAGACACATTGAGGATGCGCAAACTCTGGGTATCATCATAAAAAATGGCGATGTTATCGAGATAGCAAAGCAGTGCGGTATTATAAAATAATAACCGTAGCATATTATGATTGATGAATGCCTGAATGGTAATCTGCTCGCGGATTACCATTATTTTTTGAGATGTCTTATAGAACTTATCTAAAATTACATACGACTGTCATGACAGTATAAGGTCTTTATGAAAAACGTCGTCAAAACTTTACTACCCTCAGTGAACACTGGTGATCAAGACGAAAGCGTAAAATCGGATACGCTGACTGGCACTACTAAACCCTGCGACCACGGACTGGTTCATAATCATCTTTTAGGGCAGGAGGCCTGTTACTATGCCAAACACTAACGACTCGCTGACAGGACTCAACGTCGAGCTCGTTGGTGCATCGAAACAAGAGTTTACTCTCCTCACTGAAAACCATCTGATGCGCCGCATCATAGTGGCTTTATCTGAGTTAATGCGTAACGCGGAAGGCGTGATGATTGATTCTCATGTTTACCCGTGGGATCAAGTTCTCCCTGCTGCGATGGACATTCCATCATCCAACGCTTCTGATGAAGAGATACAGAACTGGATGATCAGTGCCTGTAAGGAGTGGCAGTGCGAATACAATCGCCGGGTTCAGTCGTTTACCGCATCAGAAGTAAAAAGCAAAAGCGACACCGAGAACGATAACCTATTCCTGCTGAATATCACCAACCTAGCCCATATGCTGATTGACCGGTTACTGCCGTTTGTCAGTATCGAGGAGATTAATCATGAGGATCCAGATTTACTCCCCCAAGTTATTGATATCGTGAATTGTATGGTTGGTGTTATAAATGGTACAACCAGCACACAACAAGTCAGACAAGAATTGTTTACTGCCGGTGCTGATGACGCAGTATTTGCACTCAAACTAAAGCACAAAGAGCTAACCAGCCGGGGTGAAGATGCTGGATGGCTTGAAGAGGCAATGAAGATAATCGAAGAAAACAAACGCCAATCCATCGACTTTATGCAGCGCAGCTAATCGTTCCCATAATAAAAGGGTAATGCTATGAGTAAACATCTGTACTGTATTAAGGGTGTTTTAAAACCCAGGAAATTTTCTGTAAGTCTGATAAGAAATAAACTTAGCTCATTTGGTTTAAGGGGAAGTACTCTTCGTAGCGAAACCGCTCGCATTCTTGCCGGGCCAATAGATGGTATTAAGGGTACGTATCCCTTCGGCTGGTCAGAAGAACATTTTGACCGCAGGATGAAACGCATATTCATTCGCGCCGGTAATGCTTCCAGACTTTCTGATAATCGTCCATTTGCATTAAAACGACGCAGCGCTTTAACTATCAGTAAAAAGTATCTTTCTGTGTAACCACCAGCAGACGAGTTTTACTCGTCTGCCTGGCCCCATGCCTCTAATCTTCGCACCCGAAATGAAGTTGCCTGGAGTTCTCCTGATGAAGTTAACTCAAATGAAACTGTAAGATCGTTTTTGTTCCGGTACTTCCATACATAGCCATTTTGCTGCAATGTTTTGAGTGACTTACGTAGGTTGGGCTCAGCTACATCCTGGCTGTCTGGAACAGAGTTAATAAACCCCAGCAACCTGGTGAATGGCACTATCGCAGTGCCTTTTTCTTTGCACAAAAGAAGAAGTACCAACGCATCCTTCTGAATACGGGAAAAGCGCTCCAGGCGATGTTCAGTACCATCTCCCTGCATATTGGCATTGTTCATAATCAACCTAATCATATGGGATATGATTAAGGTTAAAAAACACCCCCCGTTTTGTCACCCTTTTTTTTTCTTACTCACCACTTAAAGCAGTAAGCTCAGTTCGATAAATCTGAATTAAATAAGGCGAGGTTATATGAAAACGAAATTATTGCTGGCGCTAATTGCGGGATCGACTTTCTGCATCAATATTGCTGAAGCCAATATTCCTCTTAGAGCAGATGGAAGTCCGGCAGCGGGGCAGACACCAACTCAGTTCATTCAGCTTAAAAATGAATGTCCTGAATGCGTCATGGTCGCAACTGATGTAGTAAAGATGCGTAGCGATAGCTGTAAACAGCAGGCATCCATCGATTCTACAATCCTACAGGATCCTGTTTACGCATATCTCAACAGTATCCGTCTGGTAGTTGCCGGGAATGGTGGTTATGCAAGTCCAATCTATACATCCGCCCGTCAGGTCGTAGCGTCAAACATCAATTGCAGTGATGCAAACGACTGGGTAGCGAGAAGTAAAACGGTAATGGATAACACCTTCAAAACGCCGTAAACAATCCCTGAATATTTCGTTGCAGTAATGCTATCCCGTAGTATGACGTTAAAGGCGGAGCTTTGAATCGGGAAAAAATAACTACTGCACTTAGAGGTATTTATATGGGTCGTCACTTTACTGGTCTGATTGATAGTTCGCAGCAAAATTTTACAATGCCAATCCGTCCGTATGGACGGAGCCGCATGGCTGCAAAATTAAAAGGAATCTCCCGATTGAAAAAATCTGAAAAGCATGACGATGAATATCCTGATGAACTCTGGAAATTTATGAGTCCTTCAGAGAAAGCTAAATTTCTGGTCGCGGATGTATTTTCACGCAGTAGTAAAGACTCTTCCGCCATTCAACCGGGAGAACATAAGCAAAAGGAGCATGATAATGAGCACTGATAATTTACTAGCAGAACTCACTTCAAAAACAGGCCTGACAGAAACGGAACTTAATCGGCAGGCATTGATTATCGGTTTGATGGCATTGTGCCACCCGGATGCTATTGCCGGTGATTTGGTGAGCGCGGCACTTACGGGGTCATACTCAGATAGTACTGATAAACTACTTACCCGTGGTGATAACGCATCAGACAGTGTGTTGATGTCCATGCGTATCTTACTTCACCGGTTGAGTAAGTATGAAGGGTCTGATGGCAAAGTAGGTCAGATCAATAAAATGATGCACCGACTCGGCTACTTTAAGGCATCCGATGTGTTACGCGAGGCTCAATAAAGAGGCTCAATTTATGTTCACCATGACGAATTTCGCGTCCAATATTCTTGACATGGTTTTTCTATCAGAAATGGAAGGGGAACTCATTTATATAAAAGCGCTTAGCGGCGTTACTGGTTACGTTCCTCAGATCCATCTTTTCCGCCTCCAGCTTATCGCATTTGATATAGGTTGGTACTACGAGTACAGATTGAATTCAGGCAACCTCATTATAAAGGAAATTGTTGAGGCCATCACATCTCTTGGATGTGCTTTAAATGAATACCAATGGCAGTTCGCGTTTGAATTAGGTTATCGCCGTCACCACAAATAAACTTCATTTTTTCATAATTTGCTATTCGTCACTTGATTGACCGGGGGTACGATTAATTTAACACGGATAATTATGGGAGACAGTAAAATGACAGACGCATCTACAATAGACGCAGTTCAACCAAAGGCAAGACGCTTATCATTTAAAGAGCTTCCAGGGTTTGATATTTCTGCTGAAGCACTTCTCAAAATTATCGAAATGCCGTGTATGGTTATTCGCCGGTCTCCTGCAATGAAAGTACTGGAGATGATCACGCTGCGGTTACGTGGGGATTGTCTTTCTGCCCTTGGCATTGACTTAAACTCTGCCCAAATTACCAGTAAAGGGACGGTATCGGGGGGCAATGGTGATATGGACGTATCAGTACCTGCAACACAACTCTTTTCTTTAATCCGCAACATGCGCGGCGAAGATGAAATTAACGTCCGCTTCCATGCGGCAAAAAACCATCTTGTCATTCGCACCGACAAAAACTCCTATAACATCCCGGTTTGCTTAGACCATATACCCGAAATTCAGGCTGAGACGCTGGAACATAATTACAGCGTTTACTTTCCAACGCAGATGCTGAGTCAGATTATCAAGCGTGTCAGCCACGCTGCGGCTCAGAACGATGTCCGCTTTTATATGAATGGGGTCTACCTCGGTATCGATAATGGCCAATTTATTGCTGTAGCCACTGATGGACATCGTATGGCCGTCAGTTCTCATGATATCGACTTCAGCGATGACGTGGGCGATGAGATTCAATCTCCGACAGCTCCTACCTCTATCAGTAACACGAATGCAGGTGTGATTTTACCCAACGGGGTTTTCCCCGTGCTCCATAAAATCCTGAGCGGTAGCCAGGGTCAATTCAAAATTGACTACAGCAACCGTAACCTGACATTTACGCTCGGAAGCCATACAGTCATTTCAAATCTTGTCGATGGCCGTTACCCGGACTGGAAGCGCGTGGCCAGCACGGTAGCCAAAAATACTGAACTGTTTAAGGTTGATCCTTCTGAACTCACCACCGCACTAAAACGCGCAACCCCATTGCTTAAAGAGGGCTCGCCAAACAACACCAGTGTTTGTGTGATGTCATTCAAAGACAACGCCCTACAGCTTAAGTCGCCCGGCTCAAATGCAATCAGTTGCAAAGAGGTGATGGACATTGCGAAAGAGGCAGGCGAGCCCGAAACAATTGTTGATATCGGTATGAATGCCGATTACCTCCTGGAATCACTGGCAAGCCTGGGGGCGTGTTCGGAAGAAGGAGAAGCCGCACAGATTGCTTTGCGTGATACAACGACCGGCATATTGATTTCAGTAAACAAAAACAATTACGACATCATCATGCCTGTCCGTGTCTGACAAAACGCTCTCGTTTTGTCGGCCTTTTCGAAATAGCCAATTTCATGGGCGTGATAACGTTAAAACAAGCTTCCTGACGGGATGGCTATATGCCATCTCGCTCCCATTGGTCGCGATCACTGCGTCCTAATATTCTGGAGCCAGAATGAAATGAAAAGCGTTCTGAAGTGGGTAGGAGCCAAACACAACATTATGGCAAGTCTTAAGCATGTACTACCGAAAGGTGGTCGGCTTATTGAGCCCTTTGGCGGTTCAGGCGCTGTAATGATGAATACGAATTACCCAGAATACATTTTGGCCGATATTAATAGCGACCTGATCGATACATACCAGAGTATTTTTAAGTCGCCTGAAAAGGTACTTTCTGAGCTTAAACGCCTTTACTGTCTCGGGCGTTCTGAGGACGCCTATTATGAGCTGCGAAGCCAGTTCAATAATCATGATAGTGCAAGTGACACTCAAGCTGCTCTGTTTATCTATCTGAATAGGTTTGGCCATCGCGGACTATGCCGATACAACCGGAAAGGCATCTTTAACGTCCCCTGGGGTTATTACGCCAACCCCTATCTCCCAGAGACAGAGTTATACGCAATGGCTGAGAAAATGTCCTCAGCAACTTTACTTTGCGCCAGCTTCCAGACCACGCTATCAATGGCCCGCCCGGGTGATGTGGTGTATTGCGACCCACCATATGTTAATCCCGGCAGATTCACGGCTTACCATGCCAGCGGTTTTACACCCGCTATGCAGATTGAGCTTACCAAACTGCTCCAGTTGCTGCCTGAACGCGGGGTTCATGTCATCGCATCATGCCACGATGCGCCTGATATTCGTGAGCTTTATCAAGCCTTCGCTATTCATGGTGTGACTGCCCGGAGAAGCATATTTAAAGGCAGCGGGGATGGGAAAAAAGCTTCAGAAATCTTCGCGATCAAATTAGCGGATAACTCGAAAAAGGGAGCTGCGGCATGAAACGCTTCCATTGTTCTGAAAAGCTGCATAACCCAGAGACTGAGAAATTTTGTCAGGATATCGCCGAACAATATCGGACAGCACCTGATATTGCCGTGGCGCAGTTTAAACAAGTGCTGAGCTCTAAGCCTCTAACTTACTGGGAGTGTGTCGTGATCCGCGAGCGTGTCTCTGACCTTATTAAAATTAATCAAGCAACAGCTGAGGGCCACGATGAGCCAATTTAAACCCAAAAGCCTTGTAGTCTACCGCATCCAAAAAGCTCTGGAATTAGACAAGCTGGATGAACAGTTAAGTGAGTTGAAATACACTCCCTGCGGGCCTAATGATATGGCACGGTCAGGATGGATCCCGCCATTGGGTGAAGATGTCGAGCTGTTAAAGCATGAGTCGAATAATCTCATTCTTCTGACTGTTAAGCACGAATCGAAAATACTTCCTCCCGCGACCATCAAAGAAATTGTGCGAACCCGGGTTCAGAAACTGGAGAAAGAGCAAAACCGCAGGCTAAAGAAAATGGAGATCCAGGCCGTCAACGATGCCGTGCTCGCTGAGCTCATACCAAAGGCTTTCAGCAAATACAGCACTACAAACATTTGGGTGGATACTAAATCACGTCTACTGCTTGTTGAGACCACCAGCCATAAAAAAGCAGATGATGTAACAGCTTTGCTACGTAAAACTATTGGCTCACTTCCAATTATCCCATTCACGCTGGAAACGCCGGTAGAACTGACGTTAACAGAGTGGGTCAAAACAGGAAGTCTGCCGCCTGGCCTAGCTTTATGCGACGAAGCCACGCTCAAAGATGTGCTCGAAAACGGGGGGGTCGTTACAACAAAACGCCAGGATTTGATATGTGATGAGATCGCTCATCACATCGAGGCCGGAAAGCTTGTGACAAAGGTTGCACTGGGCTGGATGAACCAGATGTTTTTCATCCTGAATGACAATTTCATCTTTTCACGACTGACCTTTACGGAAGAACTTATTGAACAGAACGATGACATTTCGCCAGAAGATCACGCCCAAAGATTTGATGCCGATTTCGTTTTGTTTACCTCTGTTGTTATGGAGGTTCTGGACACAATGATAAAAGCCCTCGGGGGTGAAAGCCCAGGACTCATCACAACGCCGTCAGACGAACAACAAGGTGTCGCGGCAGAAGCCAAACAACCAGAAAAAACCTTCCATTAAAGGGCTGAGAGATGATTACAGCTACAGAACTCCAAGAGTTATCACGCCAGGTTGAAAATGCTAACATTGCCCGAGCCCTGGCAGTTAAAGAGTTGGTTAAAGAGACAAGAGATCGTCAGTTTTCATTGTGGGCGCTATTTATTGGTCTCTTCAGAGAGACACCGGCGCGAAAAAAGCTGAACGAATGTGAATTGCATCTTAACCTGCTGCTGCCAAAATGCAGGAGCATCTTTCTTCAATACGTAGTTATGTCCTCGTTGGAAGAAATTTCGAAATCACCAGATTGTGAGATTTATCAGCATCTAGTCAACTGCTGGAAAGAAGCTCAGATAAAATATAACGAGTCAGGCAGACGACTCAAACTTGCAGAAAATGCCCGTGAACTATTAAAAACAGCAAAGGATGAATGTAATAGTGCTTCCACAACTGAATTTCTGGATATGGTTACTACCAGTAAAGCAATATCCATACTTTCAGCAATAGACACATCCTCTGCGAGTAGTTCGTTAAAGAGAGCTATGGGTGCGCTTAAGCGATTAGCAGATGAAATGCCTGCCCGGCAATCACCTATTGATTCAAATTTACCAGATGACACGCTTGATCTGTTTGTCGATCTGACTATAAATCCTGTTATCGATATTCTCTCCTGGTTAAATATTGAAAAGCTGGATAATGCCGAAGTGCAGTGCAGCAAAGCCTTAAAGAAACTTCAGACGTTATTAGGACAACTGGGTGCTGAGCATGATTTGAGAACTAAGGATTATCAATCTCAATTAGATACGCTTAAGAGAATTGAACAACCATACATCAAAAAGGTGATGCGGCATATACCCGAAAATATGAAGTTCAAGGAGCCTGAGTATCTCCAGACTATAGGAATGAACCCATGACTCTAAAATATATAATCGCTCTCGCAATATTTCTGACATTTGTGTGCTTTGCAGCTTTCATACTTATCTACGCGAGTCGAACAAAACGAGAACAACAACAAACTCAGCAACCTTTGGACGAGCATGATCAGCAGGCAGATATTAATGCCGATGCCGACGAGAACGCCGCACTTGATGGGTTGAGCGAGTACTTCATCAAAAAAAATTCGATATTGCCAAAAGTCCTGATGGATCTTTATGTGCGCTTGAGTGCGGTGTTCAATGGTCAGTACATTATCGCACCCCAGGTGCTTGCCCGGGACTTAGTAGAGCTGGAGCTCGAAGATGAACCGGTTGCCCCGGTTGACGTACTTCAGGCGCAACAGTACGCAGATGAATTCGTGTTCGATTTTGTTCTCTCCGATGCGCATACCGGGGAACTAGTGCTAGCAATGATCAATGAAGATGCTATCAGCGCTCAGCCTGAAGGAGAGTTCATTATTGCCCTTTTTAAAAGAACTCACATTCCTGTCTTTCGCTATGAAACGTTGTCAGGCTTGGACGATAACGCCCTGGCAGTCAACATCGCTGAATCAATAGACGATGGCCGATTCTCTTAGTTCCACAAGGAATTTATTATGTCTCTGTCAAAAAAACAAAGAATAGTACTGAGGGCTAAATTTGGTGGTCGATGTGCATATTGTGGCGAGGTACTGAAAGAAAAAGGTTGGCACGCTGATCACGTAGAACCTGTGCTAAGGAAATCCGTCCAGGATATGCAAGCTGCGGCCAGAGGGAAATTTAAGCTTAAGGCTACCGGTGAAGTGTTTAATGAAAGTGCCAACTGCTTAGAAAATCTTTTCCCAGCCTGTGCGCCCTGCAATCTGCTCAAAACAACATATTCACTGGAAATGTTCCGCAAACAAATAAGTTTACAGGTTGAAAGGGCACGGAAGAGTAGTATGAATTTCAGAACGGCAGAAAGATTCGGCCAGATAAGCATTGTAGAGAAACCCATTGTTTTCTGGTTTGAACAGTATTCAGAGAAAAATGGTGCTATCAAATAAACGACTAATTTAACATTATCATGGCGCGTATCGCGCACTGCTTCGTCAAATATTCAGCCGTGATAATATTGTTTAGTAGGCCCATTACGGAGCGTATATGACTAATCATACAAACTGGACTGGAGACCTGACCGAAGGCGCAACTATATTTGTAGCCACACCAGATGGCCAGCTCAGCAAATGTAGAGTCGAGTCCGTTCGAGACCGACATTTCTCGGTCGAGGGTATTGAACGTGAATTCGATAAGTTGAATGCCTGCTCAGTTGATGGGTTACTACACTCTTACCCCGACGATTTCGAGTCGAGGGAGTTATTTGGTCTGTGCCAGCAAAAAAACAGGCTCAAGTCTCTGCAAATTGATTCATTATCGTTACAGCAAGTCCAGTACATGCTGGCTGGCCTGGAACTTGCCAGGAAGAGATATGGATACCAGTACCGAGGCAGCAAAGCCGTAGATACCAATCAGAAGGGTAGACTGGCCATGAGCATTGATGATTCGCTTCACCCAATTCAGATCGCTTATATACTGGCAGGTTTAAAATTATCTCTCCTTCAAACAGAGGTGAACCATGACTGCTAACCAACGTAAACGTCCTTCGCGTAACAATCGAGCTGTCCAGTTAACGTCCGAGCAGCTGGTAGAAGCGAAGACGCTTGACCTGAAAGCCCACCATTCGTTTAAAAACCTTATGGGTCTTGCTGCAATCAGTGTCGTGGTGTTTGTCTGTCTTGGCTCCTTGATCCATAAACAACGCTCAGTAATGAACGAATGGGACCTGGGTGAAGTGATCAGAGGCGTTGATTTGAAAGCCGGAACCCTCGCAAAAAACAACTTTTTCATCACCAACAAAGGGCAGTTTGAAGCAAGTGGCGTTACAGTGTCACTTACGGGTACAAAACTGAAATTACAGCAGCATCAGGACGGAAAATATTACGTTTGTAATTCTGCAACAGGTGATTGTGTTCTGGTATCCGATGTACAAGCTGAAAAAATTCGTGACCAGCTGTAGCGAGGGGAAAATATCGGTTACTGTCACCGGTAACCGAAGGAACCTTCGTATATGTCACGACAAGAAGCCGCAACGCAGTTATTTATGTCTGCACCACCAGCAAGTATTGATGTCGTTATTGAGCAGCTGGAAAGGGACGCTCAAGCAGCCGGTATCGATATCCATACAATCTCTGTAATGGCCATGACCTGCCCCCACGATTAGATACAACACTCAGTTAGTAACGTCGGAATCTTCATTCTCAGAATGACCCTTTCTCCAGCCCGCTGCAAATTCAGACGGTGTCTGATAATTCAGCGTGGAGTGCGGGCGGCATTCGTTATAATCCTGCCGCCAGTCATTAATAATTTTCCTGGCATGAACGATATCGCTGAACCAGTGCTCATTCAAACATTCATCGCGAAATCGTCCGTTAAAGCTCTCAATAAATCCGTTCTGCGTTGGCTTGCCCGGCTGGATTAAGCGCAACTCAACACCATGCTCAAAGGCCCATTGATCCAGTGCACGGCAAGTGAACTCCGGCCCCTGGTCAGTTCTTATCGTCGCCGGATAGCCTCGAAACAGTGCAATGCTGTCCAGAATACGCGTGACCTGAACGCCTGAAATCCCAAAGGCAACAGTGACCGTCAGGCATTCCTTTGTGAAATCATCGACGCAGGTAAGACACTTGATCCTGCGACCGGTGGAAAGTGCGTCCATGACGAAATCCATCGACCAGGTCAGATTGGGCGCCGCCGGACGGAGCAGCGGCAGACGTTCTGTTGCCAGCCCTTTACGACGTCTTCTGCGTTTTACGCCCAGGCCACTGAGGTGATAAAGCCGGTACACGCGCTTATGATTAACATGAAGCCCTTCACGGCGCAGCAACTGCCAAATACGACGGTAGCCAAAACGCCTGCGCTCCAGTGCCAGCTCAGTGATGCGCCCTGATAAATGCGCATCAGCAGCCGGACGGTGAGCCTCATAGCGGCAGGTCGACAGGGATAAACCTGTAAGCCTGCAGGCACGACGTTGCGACAGACCGGTCGCATCACACATCAACATCACGGCTTCCCGCTTCTGGTCTGTCGTCAGTACTTTCGCCCAAGAGCCACCTGAAGCGCCTCTTTATCCAGCATGGCTTCGGCAAGCAGCTTCTTGAGTCTGGTGTTCTCTTCCTCAAGCGACTTCAGGCGCTTAACTTCAGGCACCTCCATACCGCCATACTTCTTACGCCAGGTGTAAAACGTGGCATCGGAAATGGCATGCTTGCGGCAGAGTTCACGGGCGGGTACCCCAGCTTCGGCTTCG
>NZ_JAOWES010000069.1:0-105516 GCF_030334095.1 Citrobacter sp. Cf118
CGAAGCCGAAGCTGGGGTACCCGCCCGTGAACTCTGCCGCAAGCATGCCATTTCCGATGCCACGTTTTACACCTGGCGTAAGAAGTATGGCGGTATGGAGGTGCCTGAAGTTAAGCGCCTGAAGTCGCTTGAGGAAGAGAACACCAGACTCAAGAAGCTGCTTGCCGAAGCCATGCTGGATAAAGAGGCGCTTCAGGTGGCTCTTGGGCGAAAGTACTGACGACAGACCAGAAGCGGGAAGCCGTGATGTTGATGTGTGATGCGACCGGTCTGTCGCAACGTCGTGCCTGCAGGCTTACAGGTTTATCCCTGTCGACCTGCCGCTATGAGGCTCACCGTCCGGCTGCTGATGCGCATTTATCAGGGCGCATCACTGAGCTGGCACTGGAGCGCAGGCGTTTTGGCTACCGTCGTATTTGGCAGTTGCTGCGCCGTGAAGGGCTTCATGTTAATCATAAGCGCGTGTACCGGCTTTATCACCTCAGTGGCCTGGGCGTAAAACGCAGAAGACGTCGTAAAGGGCTGGCAACAGAACGTCTGCCGCTGCTCCGTCCGGCGGCGCCCAATCTGACCTGGTCGATGGATTTCGTCATGGACGCACTTTCCACCGGTCGCAGGATCAAGTGTCTTACCTGCGTCGATGATTTCACAAAGGAATGCCTGACGGTCACTGTTGCCTTTGGGATTTCAGGCGTTCAGGTCACGCGTATTCTGGACAGCATTGCACTGTTTCGAGGCTATCCGGCGACGATAAGAACTGACCAGGGGCCGGAGTTCACTTGCCGTGCACTGGATCAATGGGCCTTTGAGCATGGTGTTGAGTTGCGCTTAATCCAGCCGGGCAAGCCAACGCAGAACGGATTTATTGAGAGCTTTAACGGACGATTTCGCGATGAATGTTTGAATGAGCACTGGTTCAGCGATATCGTTCATGCCAGGAAAATTATTAATGACTGGCGGCAGGATTATAACGAATGCCGCCCGCACTCCACGCTGAATTATCAGACACCGTCTGAATTTGCAGCGGGCTGGAGAAAGGGTCATTCTGAGAATGAAGATTCCGACGTTACTAACTGAGTGTTGTATCTAATCGTGGGGGCAGGTCAGCCTGACCGTACTGCTGAATTCAAATCAATGATTAGATTGCCATACCACTGCATCATCTCCCTCCTTCCCTCTAGATACTGAGCATGGTTATACGTTCCACGAATTGAGTTCTTATCGACGTGAGCCAGTTGTAGCTCGATCCAAGCTGAGTTAAATCCCTGCTCATGCAAAATAGTACTCATCGTGTGGCGGAATCCATGCCCCGTAACACGCCCGGCATAGCCGATACGCCTGACCAGCACAGTCAATGCCATATCACTCATCGGTTTCTTTGGATTATTACGTCCTGGGAACAGCAACGTTCCCGCTCCCGTCATGGGTTTAAGCTGATTAAGCAAGTCAATTACCTGGCTTGATAACGGAACCAGATGAGGGCGGCGCATTTTCATGCGCTCTGCTGGCACGTTCCAAACCTTCCGCTCAAAATCAAACTCCTGCCACTCCGCTTGCCTCAATTCCCCAGGCCTTACTCCAGTCAAAATAAGTAATTGCATCGCTATTTTAACAAGTACACTACCTGCGTAGGTGTTCAGAGTTTGAAGAAACTCTGGCAATTCATCCTGGGTCAAAAAAGCATAGTGCTCTTTCTCATGGGGAGCTACTGCGCTGGCTAGATCAGGAGCTGGATTGTACTCAGCCCTGCCAGTCACAACGGCATACTTCCAGACCTCTCCACAACGCTGGCGAACCTTACGGACCTTCTCAGTTGCTCCTCGAACTTCTATCTTTGAAAGAACAGCAAGCAACTCCATCGGTTTGATATCTTTGATTGGCCGGTGACCGATATAAGGGAACACATCCTTTTCAAAGGTTCTCAACATTTCTTCGCGGTAGGAGACAGACCAGCGGTCATAGCGACGCTGATACCACTCCCGCGTGATAGCCTCAAAAGAGTTTTCTGCATCTTGTTGACGACTAAGTTTCTCAATTTTCCGTTCAAGAGAAGGATCGTTGCCAGCCGCTAATGTCCTTTTTGCATCCTCACGCTTATTTCTGGCTTCAGCTAAAGAAACATCGGGGTAAACGCCAATAGCGAGCAGCTTCTCTTTACCTAGCGAACGGTATTTGAGACGCCAGTATCTTTTACCGTTGGGATTAACCAGCAGGTAAAGACCACCACCATCAGCGAGTTTGTAGGGCTTATCTTTAGGTTTTGCAGTTTCAACCTGACGAGCTGTCAGCTTCATTGGGGGTACCTCTCAGCAGGGGGTACAATTATACCCCCATCCATACCCCCACATTGAGCTTGACCCTGGGGGAGTACAATTGAGTTCAATAGACTAATAGAATGCTATAACTGCTGATTTATCAAGGGAAAATTGAGTTTGGTAGACTTCAGAAGACTTGAGTTTGGAGCGGGCGAAGGGAATCGAACAAAGAAGCCCAGGAACCGCGAAAGATCTCAACATTGGTAGTTGATAGCGGAGATTTTAGAGGATTAATCTCATGTCTATCAAGGGCCAATCTTATCTTTATCCAACTGCGGAAGGAGTCTGGATGTTTCAGATCTTCATCCCGTCGTACATGCGCCACATCTTCGGGGGGAAACGTCTCTACCGGAAATCAACGGGAACCAAAGACCTTAACGCCGCTAAGCACTTCCGTAATCACATGCTGATCGAGTGGAAGACACTCAAGGAACAGTATTCCCCGAATACGGAGGAACGGCGCATACAAAACGCCATAGCCGGATTGCATAAACAAACCATGCTACGCGCCCCACTCCAGACAGTGCCAACGTTAACCGCTATCCGCGATCAATACGCTGACAGATACAGAGATAAGCGCTCATTCTCGACGCTGGCTAAATCTGCTCGTGCCGTAGAAGTATTTCTTACTTCTCTTAATCGTGCAGACATTCAGATCACTGAGGTCAGACGCTCACAAGTGGCAATGTTCATCAACCAGCAGGACAAGAAAGCCCCTCAAACCGTGCAGAACTGGCTAACATGCCTGGGAAGTCTGTACGAGTATGCGCGGAGGAGTTACGACGACATAACACCAGATAACCCGTTTCACGGTCATAACCTCGAGGCAAGGCGAACAATTGAGAGCTATCAGCCGTTTGAGCCTGACCAGATGCAAAAGCTACTTGATGCAGCAGAGTCGGAAATCAGGAACATTATAATAATGGGGCTGTTTTCAGGATGCCGCCTTGATGAACTGGCAAGCCTCAAGAAGTCAGAAATCAAAACGGTGGAAGGTGTACGCACGTTCTTCATTTCAAAGTCGAAGACTAAGGCTGGAATCCGACATGTGGCGATTCACTCCCGACTAACTACAATTGTCGATGAATACCTAAGCCACGGCTATGGAGAATACCTATTCCCACAGGCTAACAAGATTAACCGTGCTGACGGTAAGAAAGGCCCATTCTACTCACAAGCGTTTACCAGGCTACGCCATCGTGTATTGCCTACCGCTACAGATCGTCAATGTTTCCACAGTCTCAGGGGGCATTTTATCACTTGCCTGGATCGGGCTGGCATTCCTGAACAAAGAATTGGTTACATTACCGGGCATTCTTCCCAGGCCGCAGCCACAGAAGCGTTTAAGACATACAGCGCTGGATGTTCCATGAAAGAGCTATCCGACTATGTGGAAATGGTAGATTATCCCGAGTTGATCTTTTCAAAAACGGAAAAAGGGGCGTAAGCCCCTTTTTTATAAACAAATTGATTAGATTAATAAGCTATTATTTATGAATTATACACGCCAATTCTTGCTTTACAAACAAAGCAAGATTAAAATAGTAACAAAAGAGCATAAAACCCTTAACACTAAAACCAAAAAAAAAACAAAAACCTACCAAAATTCAGTAGGTTATACACTTAAATAACAGAAATCATTATTGATTTTTTGTTACAAACACCACATTATGAATGAACCTATGTAGAAATTTAAGGTGTTTGTTATGGATACTACATTCATTGCTGAACCTATAGTAAGCATTGACGAAAAGTTGTTGGGCGTTGAGCTTCTCACTCGCTTCATTTCCCCAGATGGACGCCCCCTTCATCCTGAGTTCGCAATTTCATCTTGGGATTTAGATAGGAAACGGCTTTTCCTATACGAACAATGCGGAAACATTGCCAGTATGCAAAAGTGGTTCGAACGAAAGAATCTATTTTGTACACTGAACATTGATCAGCAAATGGCTTTTCTGATACGTCATGACTACATACTTAGACAAACTTTCGAATCGATGCCATTCATCAAACTTGAGCTTTCTGAGAATTTCCCAGGTTTAGATAAAGGATTAAATAGCCCCTTGTTAAAGTCGCTGAGCCAGGGTGTGAATGGGCTGTGGCTCGATGACCTTGGGGCAGGTAATTCGAATGTAGTTAGTTTGATAGAAGGTTACTTTGAAGTAGTAAAAATAGATCGCATTTTCTTTAATGAGCAGGTGAAAAAACCAACCTTCTACGAATTAATTGTATTAATTAAAAAATACTGCGACAAAATTGTTATTGAAGGCATTGAGGATAGAAAAAGTATAGAAATCTTGCGTGAAGTAGGCATTTGGGGGTTACAGGGTTATCTTTTTAAATCCATCCCATTTGAGAACGTAGATTCGTTGGTATAGCTCGAATCATCTTCCTTGTAAAAGGGGCAAAATGCCCTTTTTTATTTCTTAAATTCCGTAGTAACCGTATCACCCTCGGTTTTCTTAGATGCATTGTTCACCACCCTTTGTTTCACCGTACCGCCTACAGATTTATTCCCCTGCGTTTTAGTAGCAATTACATTAACTGTAGCTTTGCTAACAAGTCTGATCTGTTCAAATTCAAGATCGAATTGCATCGCGTATTCAGATTTATAATCGTAACTGATTCCAGAGAGAATGACATTCTCATACACTTTGTGCTCTGTCACTAATGTAATAGGCTGACGACTATCAAAGATTTTATCAAGATACTGGATAGCCTGAGAAATACGAGTACCATTAACGCCAGCACTGTATAATAAATCTTTCTCAAGCCTTACCGGAGTTTCTGTAATAATTCCTGATAGCTTGAATGTATTATTCTTAATCTGAACGTGATCACTCACTTCTGCCCTGCTCTCAACGGGATAGCTTGTAATGTCTGCCTGTCTGCGTATTCCCGTATCCGTCACGGCATCAAATACAATTGCCTGATAGTTTTGAATGTAGCTATCAGAAGCTGGATTATAAACAGATGCAAGAATAGTGAATCCGTTTTCACCTTTATTACGTGTAGCACTGCTGTTATTACTATTTGAGGTTGAATTGATTCGGGAAGAATCGCCCCCGATTGTTAAACTTCCTGGTGTTGCCATTTTATTTTATTCCTTACGAAGAGGGGCAATTAGCCCCCCGTCCCTTGTCCAGATGAAACAGCCAGCACCATGCGCTGATTGTTCTGATTAATACGCTGATCCACGCTCGCATTTAGCATGTTTCCGAATGTCGGATCAGGGGCAATAGTGAGAGAGATCATTCCTTCCGGCAGGTTATTTTGTAATACTACAGGTTGCACCATCGTATTATTAACTGGCGGTGTTGCTGTAGCCGCTGCGGATTGTTTCAACATCGAAACAGGAGAATAATCACCGTTAGCGCCCTGTGCGTAGCTGCTCACGTCTTTAGCATCGCCTGTGCCGTTCCACCACTCGCGCACCGTATCAAACACATTATGCGGGTGTGTGCCGTCTGCTTTAGGCTGGCTGGCTCCATAGGCGTTAGCCACAGGATTACTTCTAGGCTGTGCAGGTGCTGACGTTGTGCCGTAATGCTGGCTCACCGCCTCTTTAGTTGTGTTGTCACCATTGAGGAGGTTTAGCTTGCCTGTGATCCAGTTGGTTAGCTTCATTAGGCCGTCTACAACATCACCCGCCGCTTTCCCTAAGCCTTTGAAGAAGGGTAACGCCTCCTGCATAGCTTCCTTAAACTCTTTAACCGTCGCAGGGTCGAGAGACTCCATGAAACCTTCAAAGAAGGCCAACTTCTGGCTATCGTTGAGAATGTCCATTTCCTGATTGAATTTGCGATAGGCTACAAGCTGATCTTGCTGTTCCTGGTTCAACCATTGCCCGTTACGCTTGAGCACGTCCACCTGATCAGTGAGTGCCTTACCTTGATTGCGGAAAGCACCCACATACAAACCCATGTCATCACCAAGCTGTTCCAAAGATGCGAGGATTTGCTCTGAGGATTTCCCTTGTTTTTCCAAGGTGTTAACATAGGCAGAGGTAAAGCCCATCGGGTTTGTTTGGTATCGGCGTAAATCGTCCATCGTGAATCCGGCAGTGTTCACTGCTGACAGAATCCCCTGATCACCACCTTTCCACTCTCCAGACTTCTTATCGTATTTAGCCTGGTTGAGGGTTTGACCAATGCGATCCTGAATATCCTTATAATTATCAAGGAGTTTTCTCATTCCCTGCAAGCCCATACCGGAATCAATCCCGTTAGCCGTCGCATACTGGCTTTGTGCTTGTAGCGCGTTGTAATCAACGTTCCCTAATCTGGCACGCTGTACAATCTCGCTACGCTCTTCCTGTGCCGTTACTGCATCTTTGCCCCAAGAATAAGCGCCATAAGCCGCCGCACCGATACCAGCGCCAGCAATCGCCCCGCCACCTAAGCCCATCAGAGAGCCAGAGATCGCCCCTGTCGCTTTACCACCGCCAGCAAGAGCGTTAGCCCCTCCCGCCTTTGCCGCTGCCCTACGCTCTGCGTTAATGCGTCTGTAGCTCTGCTGGAGGCGCTTAATCTCGCTGTTTTGGCGTTGTAGGCTGATCGTGCCCTGGGAGTACGCTTTAGTTATGCGTGACGCTGCCAGTGCTGCCTGTGTAAGCTCAACATTGGTAAGGTGCTGCATACTCTTAAAGCTGCTTGCCGTGTCGAGTAGCTTCAATTCAGCACGTTCTCTGCGTACTGCTGTTCTTTGGGCCTCTTTCGCTGCCTGTTGCTCTACACGAAGCGCGGCTTTAGCTGCCCTTGCCTTTTCTCGTTCATCGCTATTACGAGGCTTAGAGGCTTTCTTATTCAGCTTATCTAATTCTCTTTCAGCAGACTTTAACCCCTGATTGAATTTTTTCATGTTCAAAGTGGGGTCTTTCATACCTTTCGCTTTTTTCTGAATTTGATCGAAAGCGTCCATAGCTTGCTTCATTGAATTACGATCAACGGTGAATGTCACCACGTTATTAATTTTACTGGTCTGAATTTCAAGCATTATTACCCTCCTTGCTTGTCAGATAATGCAGAGCATCGCTAACACTCATCCCACGGTGTAAAAGCTGGCGTAAATGTGTTGGGCTGACTTCAAGCAAACGAGCTACAGCAGAGAGATTTAATAGCTGTTCTGCTGTTGTATTATCAAGATGCAGATGAACACCTTTACTCTTGAGTATAATTTCCATAAAATGGACTCCTTACAAATAAAAAAGGGGAAAGCGTATTTCTACGCCCTCCCCTATGCTCATAGTTTTCTATTGAACTTTATTTAAAGTTCTATTTCTTCGCCGCTGGCGCAATGCTACCGAAAACGATCGCTGTAGGGATGTTATTAATTGGTAGATAGCTGGTTTCTGTTGCAATAGATGGGAATTGCCATTTTGCATCTGAAACAACATACTGATTATGCAGAGTAGCACTCTTGCCGAGTGTTAAATGACGAACGCCGATCCCAGTGTGCAGCACCAGTGCATTACTCCCCTCACTCATGCGTGGGATGACGGCGAACCCGTCCACACCGATCTTGTCACTAATGAGGCTATAGCCTGTTACATCGATCACCGTGATCCCGTTCAGAGTCCACACCTCGTAAGCCGGATTACTTTCTACTGTTCGAGTGTAGAAGTTGTCAGAGCTATTTACGCTTAGGGTGTACACCATGAAATCTTTAATAGATGGATGATACCTTAGCGCCTTTGCCGCTAAGCCAGAAGCCAGGATCACAGCGCCTTGTTTCTGTTGTGCCAGGCCATCACCAAGAGCCACATTCTGAATACGGGCAATTTCGCTTAGTTGTTCGAAGATGTTCGCCGTGTCGGAAGTGTCCAGGGTGTATTCTGTACGAGCACCGCCAGCAAGGAAATCAAGATCACCCTGTCCGGCATAGTCGCTGTTAACACGAAGTCCTAACAGAGCATTCACCAGATCAATTTCAACGGCATTTTCTGCCATAGAATACTGACTATCTGAGAAATCGCTAAGGGCGATTGACACTTGATCGGCAGTGTCAGCAATTCCACGCGCGGCGTATTGTTGCAGGTCAAGAGAGGTAACACTGTTTAGAATACCGTGGTATTTAAGCTGGTATAGTGCATTGCTAAATTCTGGACGTTGTGCAGAGTTCCAATCGCTTTGAGCGTATGGGCTATTTTCCTTAGCCACCAGATTTTTAACATCGGTAATCTTTTCGAGGGCGATCAGATTTACGTTGTGGGACTCCTGACGGAATAAGCCCAGATTTGAAATAATACGGTTTAGCTGAGTGCTGAAAGTGAACGGGCTTGTAAAACTGTCGTACACTACACCAGAGAATAAATCTTTAGACATTATTTTAATTTCCTTATTAGGTAGTGCGTAGCGCTACAGTGTCAAAGTCAGTAAAGGTAAAGCCAAGAGTGGCAAGCTGCGCTTGAGCTAATGATTTATCAAGGCTACCAAATTCAATACCTGCAAGTGATAGAATGGTATGTTCTGGAGAAGCCACTACAAACGCCTTAGCGCCCACTGGAGCAGGTTCTACGACAACATACGCAATTGCATCAACTGACGTTGCAAGATTCCCACTGGAATCAACAAGGTCGCCCACAATAAGATCGGCGGTAATTGGTGAGGCTGGCTTGATTAGCTTATCCTGCATAATTAGATCTGAGGCATAGGCCACCACTTTGTAACGGGCGTGGCTGTTATCCCCGTTTAATGTTTGAAATGTTCCAAATTGCATTGGTTATTTTCCTTTATTAGCTAATAGTTTTAATCGTCCCTCAAGCCCTGATAATGGGTGAGGCTTCTCTTTGTTTTTTGTGATCGTTGATGTAGGCCAGAATTTTTCTGTAGCCGCTCTAATCTCTTCTACACTCACGCCGAATACATCAGCAGCTTGTTTAATCATCTTTTCAGTGAGGATAATTGAAGAGGATTTATGAGTTATTACACGATCATAGTTCATCAGGAACATGGTGTTTCCTTAACAAATTTGTTACTACAGGGGTGAAATAAGCCCCAATTAAGGGGCTTATGGGAGGCTGGCAATCTTAGGAGGAATCCAGCCGAGATTATTAAACGTGTTTCCACGCTGGCAATAATAACCTATGGAATTTCATTAGCTATTCAGCCTTTCGGGAAGCTCAATAATTAATGAAGAGACAATAACACTCGACAATAGAAACAATGTTCCATTCGTCCAAGATGTTTTCGTCTGACAGCTGCACATTATACAGGCGTATAATGATTACAGTTGTAAAGAGCGGAATTGCTCTTCTATAAAATCACTCGTTGTGAATTACTACCGTTAATAAAGGTGTTCTCCACCGGATACCCCCTATTTATCGAGAAGAGGCAATAAATAAGGCAGTGGAGAATCCTTTGTTAGAAAAACAAACGAAACGTAGCAATAAAGACACAACCAAAAATCAATGAGAGAATGATTTTAGGGAAGAGGGCTTTTCTGGTTCGGCAGGAAAGAGAAAAGCCATTCCTACTATGGGAGTAGTAGAAGCAGAGGAGGCACACCGATCCGTTCAATGTGTCCCCTATCTTTAAGTATAACATTTTCGTTACGAATTGTCAAGCACTTTGAGTGAATAATTATTCACCTTCACATACAGCGCATTCTTCTGCGATCTCTATGGCAAGCTCTCCAAGCTCAAGCGTGATGTATTGGAAGGAACAAGCCAGTTCTTCAAGGTCATTCGCAATGCGCCAGGCCTCTTGCGGTGTGATCGTGCTGCCGTCACGCTGCACCAGTAACGCCACGGACGTTTGCAGGTGCTCAAGCGCTGTAATTGCCTGATCCGTGTGCTTCACGGCTTCCAAGAGCGCGGAGGGCGTTCCTGATCGATGCGCCTGATTGACCAAAGATAATGTTGGCAAATGCCAATTTTCTTCAAAGCTGATAATTTTAGTTTGGATAGTGCTGTATGTGTTAGTCATTATAATTTTCCTTGTCGTCATGAAATAAAAAATCTAAATCTTGAGTGTGATTAGATAGGCCGTTAGTTTGTGAATAGCCTACGTAGTCAATGTAATTTTCTGAGAATAGTTGCCATTTTTTCAGATTGGATGAATCAACCCGGTATTCACGGCGGCGGCGTGGTTTGTAAAAGACAGTTTCAGAAGATGCTAAAACATCCTGCAATAATTCAAACTCTGATCCGGTTGGAACCGTTGGAGGGTGTTCTATTACTTCGGTGTTCCATTCTCCAGGAATAGATTCTCTTGAATAATCTTTAAGCGTGGTAGTGAATTTGCGTTTTGTTGCTCTTACTGTTTTTTCGATTCTGACAATGTTACTGCGTTCTCTTTTTCCCATTCATTCCTCGTAGAGGGAAACTTCCGTGTTTTCTCATTAATGTCCATACTGCGTAAAATGCAAATAGCCAATAGATAGCGACGATCATAAAAGTTTCCCGTAGTGTGTTTTAGAAATTGGTGTAGATAAATTCTACATTATCGCGCTCGATTTGTTTTAGCGTGAAAGATAAATAATTACTTTCATCATCTATCTCAATTACGCCAATGTTGCGCAGAGCACGAAGCCAGAATCTGATCCCGTTATCACTTACACCGGATTTATCAGATAATTCGCCGTAGCTAATTTTTGTTTTCTTACCTTTCCAGAACCAGACAAGCGCGTAATAAACGCTCTTCCCGCTATCGTTGATTTGAATCTGTTTCGTGTTATTCAGTTTTATGTATTGTATCAATTATTCCTCCTGTTTAGTTCCAGTTTCGTTTAACAGTGGCGATTCCCACATTCATTAATTCTCTTGTTTGCTTCTGAGTTAGTCCGTTAGCTTTATGCTTCTGTATTTCGGCGCGGGTATTGTCACCCTTCGATGTATTTCGCTTCTTCCTCGCTTTACCAAAGTTGAGACATTCAACCTTTGCACCTGGGAAATAATGCTCTTTGATGTATTCAGCAGTTGCCAGATCCGGCACTACGAACACCAGAGGGTGATCAGTGTCAGCATTACGTACAGATGTGCGGCTAATAAACTGGTAGCACCGTTCATAATTCATTGCGGCTCGTTGTTTCTGTTCAAATTCTTCAACATCCCATCCGTTAAGCTCTGCATACTGCCGCCATTTACCCTGAAAATCTCTGTCAAGATTACTGCATCCAAGAAACACAGCATTGTGAATGTGCTGGTAGTGGTTTAATCCGTAGGAAGCCATTGAAACACGCTCACCACGGGCAGAATTTGAAAGAATTTCATCTCCAATAGTCGTAAACTGGCACAAGGCTTTATCCCTGTTGGTAGCGAAGATAAATTCACCTGGAACACGCTGGATAATTTCCTGTAGATGTTCGTGAAACACTTTCTGTAATGCTGTCAAAGTGCATCTGTTCTCACATACGGCGACCAGAGAGATCGGCACACTCTTGTGTTTACGTCTTTCAAGTGGTGGCTGTAGATGTTCACCAGCTTCCTCTACTGCATACCCTGCCAGATGTTCAGCAGTCCAGACAAATAAACTACGAGAAGAGCCAGCACCTAAAAGTGTAAATTGTTCAGCCCATTCTACCGATCTGATTATTGGTGACGCAGTAAATGCAAACAGGTGTTTATTTTCTTCATAGAGAAGTCCAGCACCTTGCATAATCGCCCAGAGTAGGCGCTTTAACTCAGCACCGCTCGCCTGTTTTTCATGCCAGTATTTATAAAATTCATCCCGACAATCTTCACGCAGGAATAACAATCCGTCCCGCTCTTCCAGCCATTCCAGGAATGGGAAGTTTTCTTCCGTCTGATCTGTATGCTGCACTTTGATGTAAGCGCCAAACATTGCATCAGGAATTTCGTCAGTTACCACACTGAAATTTTTCAGGAGGTTTTGTAATTCAGGCTCGAATTCTGCACGATAACAGTAATGGATGAAACATTGATGAGTGCAGATAATTACAGAGTGTTCGAAGTCATTCTCAAGAGTTGCCACCAGGTGATTCACTGCTTCTGTTTCAGTGTCTACGTGATAACTCTTAACCCGTCTGTCTTTGAGTTCTTCCCTCACCTGTCCACATAATTCATGTGTTGGCATCACCAGGAGATAACGAGGGGGAATTGCTTCGGAATTTGTTAATAAACTTGATTTGATGTAGTGCTGTAATGTGGTGGATTTTCCAGATCCGCAAATTGCATCAACGTAGGTTATTCTTCTTCTTTGGTTCATTGGTTTCCTCTTTGTTAAGGATTTCTGTTAATAATTCGCTCACCAGTGCGGCGGCGGCTTTATTTTCACGATTGGCACGTTTGATCAGTGCCTGATAAGTCTCAGGGGTGAAGTTGATCTTCATTATCTATTCCTCAAAGTTTATTCAGTGGTCGAAGCGCGGATTTCATCCCATCGCTTCAATACTTCTGTAAGAAAGGCTTCTCTTTCGTGGTATCCACGAGCGCGGCAGGCGTTGCGTAATGCTCGGATGTGGTAACGGGTGGTGGTTCCGTCTTTTAATTGTCGAAGTGTGTCTTCAATGTCGAAGTATCTCAATAGTGCCTCCTTGGTTAGGCGTATAAAGAAAAACACCTCGCAAACCTTATGGTTTCGAAGTGCGTTGATTGATTGGATTATGTGGATAAAGTTTTATGCTACATGGGTACTATAACATTTTTCTTACCTATTTGTCAACCCCTACCACAAAACAAATTTGCTGTCAATCATTTTTTATGCGTTAGAGAAGACGGCAACTCAAGAGAGGGTATCATTTCCGGCTCTTCATGCAAGTGAGCCGATTTTGTAGCTACGCTACATTGCACAATCAAGCTGATTACGAGGGTATCACGTAAGAGGAGGTATCATTTTAAATGATAAGTCCTTTTACATTTATTTTGATACCTTCGGAAAATGTAGGCTCACGATGAACCAGCGATCAGCGGGTGGATGTTGCATGAAATGTGATTGCACAAAGCCATCTTGCACAATAGATGTATGTTCGAGGAGTACGAGAACATAAAAGGGATAATTAATAACCTTAATTTAATTAAGGGTTAGTGGTTAGGTGTTAATTGTCGGTGAGCGTAGCGAGCATGACAAATGACTATTACAGGAGAAATTATTGAACCAAATTATCTTTATCCAGTGATCATCTCCTGTATAACTCTTTCATGCTCCGCATTACATGCTACACATGCAATAATCTTTTCATGTTCGCAGTGCTCGCATGAAACAACACTCCATAGCGCCGGAAAAATCCCACGCTAAATACATTCTAAATACCCGCTAAACCCTAGGTAAAGCGATGCTTAATCTATTCTAAATAATCCACCTGTAACGCTCTCTGAATCACTTTCTATCTATCAATACACTTTACCCTCACTTATGCGGGAGCCTTACGCCGTGCGGCTCACAGCGATCATTGTGGAGAATGTACACTTTCATGACAGGTGCAATTTGTCGAACGAGTTTCACGAAATGAAACGCCGCTGATTTTTCCATGCCAAAACCGCCAATTAATTAGCATTCTAATCATTTCATTATTCAATCAGTTTCGAATGAATAAACTCTGCATACTCCGTGCATACTGGCAGGTTAGCGCCGCCCTCGCCTAACAGCCCCCCATTTACCTATGCAAAAACAATGAGATAGACAAAGACCACACACAACCATGTGTAGTGTGATGTTCCAGTTTTGCCGCTCTTCTTCTTGCCGATACGACCATTTGGCAACGTCCAAACACATGTTTATAAATGCCAACATTATGATTTTGTTCAAGATATTTCAAAATCATGCAAATTTCAAACAGGGAGCCGTGATTCTTCGTGCTGAACCCTGGACACAATCGCGCCATTTACCACACACAACACAGATCAATTTTTGATCATTTATCTTGCAACTCACTGAAATTGATCATAATGTTTATTTCATCGGTTTAGATGTGTGACCTTGAAGGAGGGTAAATTGAACAGAGCAGTAGTGTTAGACGAACAGCAAGCCAAAGCGATCAGGGAGTGGCTCAACGCACGTAACAAGAGCCTGATAGCTGACGTTACGTTAATGATGCAAGCCGCCGTACTGCGTGTGGGGGATGCCGTCGCTTTGCGCTTCGACGAAGTGATCAACGGAGAGATAGACATAGAAGAACAGAAGACAGGGAAGCGTAAAGCCCTCACCCTTCCGGCTCCAGTGGTGCAGATGATCGCACGTCGCCGTGCTGAGTATCCGCATGACGTGCATGTGTTCAGGAGCCAGCGTAACCGATCAATGAACAAGCAAGCACCAGTACGCCGCGAAGAAGTGAGCAAGCAGATCGCAGAAGCCGCTAAAGCTATCGGGATTCATGGCACTGTATCGGCGCACAGCTTCCGAAAGGCGGGAGGTAATGCAATTTACAAGCGTTCAGCAAACAACATCGCGTTAGCTATGACCGTGCTCAATCACAGCAACATTACCGACACCAGGCGCTATCTGGACTTAGACAAGCAAGCCGTTAGCCGTGTGATCAATGAGATGGATTTATAAGGGTACACATGAAAAACAGCTTACTGGTGCTGACGCTGGTGCTACTGCCACCCCTGGCTAATGCCGGACAAATTACGATGACCAACCCACAGGAGGAACAGACGGAGAACGGAAAAACGCTGTGCGTGTATGAGAACACCAATTACCTGTTCACCTACGTAACTAAGGGGAAATGTCCCTATGCGAAAACCTTCAATACAGAGGATTCGGAAGAGTGAAAAAGGAAGAAGAGCTAATCACCAGCTTTATCTGGTGTGGTGCTACGGTGTGCGTTTATACGCAGGTAGTGAAGTTTGCAGGGACGACGATACAGCGTTACCTGTTACCAACAAACCTTAGAAGAGCAGTTGATCAGCAAGTTAATCAGGTGGCAGGGGCCGCCAACCACCAAGAAGCCAGCCCCCGCCGTATTCAACATTCCCAACGGAGAGAAGGAAATGCAGAACAGCAGCATTATGGCGTTAGCGCTCGCGCTGTGCAACGCAGAACGAGGTCAAGCGGTTAAAGTACCAGCAATGACAGGAAGTCAGCTTCATTTGCTTATGATGTGGCTACAGGCTTTGAGAGGATGATACAAGGGGGCGCAAAGCCCCCTTTTTTGTTAGAGAAACTATCAATCAACAGGATAGGCATCATCAAAACAATCATCACACACCGGATGATCTTGTACATAAGAGGTTGCAGGGTTATCGCAAAATTCACACTGTTCACCTGGTGGTGGCGTAGACTCATCACAAGCTACGCAGTAACCGTCTTCTTCGTTGTACTCAGCCCCGCATTCTTCACACGTAATCATACCCATTTCTAATCTCCCATTGCAGTAGGTTTCAACACCTGAGATCACCCAAGGTTAAAAGGGATTATGGGGTTAATGACGTTGTTTCACAATACGGAATAGGTAAACTCACCGGATACCTTACCAATTAAATAAAGGGAATTAGCGCTGTGTCACCATGTACATAGAGGGGGTGTTTAGGCTCACCTGTTGCATTGATTTTAAAGCATTTAGTGTGAGCTGGTAATAAAGCACGTATTGCAGCAGAGCGTTGAAAATGCCGTCCCTCATTGCCCCATGCAGCAACCACTATGCCAGCATTAGCTACCGTTTCAACTATGTAGCGATCATTATCAGCACCAACCGGATCAGCAACTTTCATCATCTCGAAGCGGTTTGTATGTACGAATGCAAAGAGGTTAACAATACGTACTCCCCCCATTCCCCACCCCTGAGCAAACGAGATACAACGCCCAAGCGTAGGATCATCTTGTTCAGCATCAGCATAAGAAGGGTTCAGACCTATAAAGACCACATAGGGCTTTGTTTCATCCCAGGTCCTGGTTATTGAATAGCGATACTGCTTACAATCTGAGAACACCGCACTTTTTAACATTTCCATTTGAAAACCTTCGTTTGAGTGGCTCTATTACCCATAACAGGTTTATCAAGTTGCTAAGCGCTAGACTTCCGTTAAAACAAGAAACTTCCGACGGCTTCATGCGTTAGCGACTGCGTACAGCACATCAACCAGCTTTACGGCGTCCACATCATTCCATGTCCAATAAGATGATAATTGATGGTGGTGATCGCTATCAGGTTTCCCCAAAACACTCTGAACGATGGCTTGGTGATCTTGCGATGCGGTCACACGCACACTATGTGCCATTTGCATGAAACAAGTTAACCCTTTCAGGTCATCACGTCTGATGTTTTTCTTATGCGTGTCTACGTTTTGGGATGTGACAGTGATCTGCATAGTCTCTTTTCTCTGATGGTTAGGATTAATCTCAGGTTATCCAGCACACTGAAAATGTGCAACTCAAAGATTCTGGACAATAGAAGCCATAAAGCCCCGTTGGTGATACAGCAACAAGCGGAGCGTAGCGACTTCATCAGACTGTCAGAGGGATCACACCTTATCAGGATAACCGTGTACCCTTGCGGGAGCGTGGCTGAAACGCTGATAGAGCCTACATGTCGTTTGTAGGTACGTTATCACCATAAACCTGTTTACGTGGCTCATAGGGCCACACATCGGGCTTGAATGCGTGTGATCAGTCTGGTGTAAGAGACAATGCCCGGATCAGGCTTTTCCTTCACGTTGTGCTATCGCGGTGTGAGGGCTACAACTGCCGCCGCCGAATAGTTATACTCTTACTTCCATAGTAACTATCCGTGACAACTAACAGTGTACCTTGTGTTGGTAAATCGTCGTTCAATGGTAGAACGAACACGACAACTTATGTTAATTAAGTTGTTGAAAGCAAAACGATTTTTATCGAAGTTTTGCCACAAGGGGAGAGATCTGGAGCGGGCGAAGGGAATCGAACCCTCGTATAGAGCTTGGGAAGCTCTCGTTCTACCATTGAACTACGCCCGCATTGAAGTGCGTAAGGGATTATAAACCTTACGCTCTTCTTGGCAAGGGACTAACCGACTGACTGGCGATTAATTCACCGTCAGCATTTTGGCTTACTCCCCTGCGGCGGTAAATAACGCAGCGGATCGATAGCCGTTGCCCGGTAGCGGATTTGGAAATGCAGGCGCACCGTCGTCGCATCCGAGCTGCCCATCGTCGCTATCTTCTGCCCGGCCTTCACGTTTTGACCGTTGTTCACCAGCATGGTGTCATTATGCGCATACGCAGTGATGTAGTCCTCACTGTGCTTAATCATGATGAGATTACCGTAGCCCCGCAGCTGATTACCGACATAAACCACCTTCCCTGCTCCGGCCGCATAAATCGGCGTACCGCGCGCAGCCGAGATATCAATGCCCTTATTGCCGCCGTCCGCCGTAGAATAAGGCAGGATCACCTTACCGCTGGCAGGCCACTGCCAGCAACGTTGCCCTACTGGTGGCCAGGACGACTGCGGCACAGAAGAAGATGGTCTGACCGCCGCCGTTTTGGTTGAGGATTTCTTGGTTGTTTTGCCAGATCCTGAACTGGTTTTCGCGCCGCCGCTGACCTTCAGCTTTTGCCCCACTTCAATGGTATAGGGCGGTGAAATATTATTCAGGCGAGCGATCTCTTTCACGCTGGTACCGGTGGCGCGCGAAATACGGTATAGCGTATCTCCCCGCTTCACGGTATACACGGAGCCGGAATAACTTCCTGTATCAGACGACTTGCTCCCGGAACAGCCCGCTAACAGCAGACCGACACACAGCAGCATCACGATACCCAGGCCATTTTTCTTCAGGCGTCCTGCACTCAAAACAATACCTCGCAACATTTTCAGACGCTTTATCATAGCAGCCAGAAACCGGATGCCAAATCATATCGCGCAACGAACCGGCAGCTCTGGCATTTCACACCCTCTGTTAATCACTCTGACTTAATTAAGCATATAATGTGAGTGCTTAAGATTGATGGTGGACGCTATGCGACAGGAACATGTCATTTTATTGAATGAGCAGGACCAACCCTGCGGAACGCTGGAAAAGTATGCGGCGCATACCGCCACAACCCCCCTGCACTCCGCTTTCTCGTGCTGGATATTTAACGAGCAGGGCCAACTGCTGGTCACCCGCCGCTCGCTGCACAAAAAAGCCTGGCCAGGTGTCTGGACCAACTCTGTCTGCGGTCACCCGCAGTTAGGTGAAACCAACGAAGCTGCTATTGTCCGCCGGGCTCGCTTCGAACTGGGTGCAGATATCAACTTGCTCACCCCCGTATACGCTGATTTTCGTTATCGCGCCACGGACCCGAGTGGAATAGTTGAAAACGAAGTATGTCCGGTTTATGCCGCACATATCGTCAGTGAGCTACAGCTAAACCCAGATGAAGTGATGGATTGCCAGTGGAGCAATCTTGAGGATGTCTTAAGCGGGATTGACGCGACGCCGTGGGCTTTCAGTCCGTGGATGGTAATGCAGGTTGCAAACAAAGAAGCGCGTGCGCTGTTGCAGAATTACTGCCAACAAATTATTGCCTGATGGCGCTACGTTTATCTGGCCTACATTACGAATCGTAGGCCGGATAAGGCGTCAGCCGCCATCCGGCATTTCACATCTTACTTAACCGGGCGCATCGCCGGGAACAGGATCACGTCACGGATGGTGTGGCTGTTGGTGAACAGCATAACCATACGGTCGATACCAATGCCCAGACCCGCAGTCGGCGGCAGACCGTGTTCCAGAGCGGTAACGTAGTCTTCGTCGTAGAACATCGCTTCGTCATCACCCGCATCTTTGGCGTTAACCTGATCCTGGAAACGCTGCGCCTGATCTTCGGCATCGTTCAGCTCGCTGAAGCCGTTACCGATCTCACGTCCGCCGATGAAGAATTCGAAGCGATCGGTGATTTCCGGGTTTTCGTCATTACGACGCGCCAGCGGAGAAACTTCTGCCGGATACTCGGTAATGAAGGTTGGTTGAATCAGGTGCGCTTCTGCAACTTCTTCAAAGATCTCGGTCACGATACGACCCAGACCCCAGCTCTTCTCAACTTTGATGCCGATAGATTCAGCAATCGCTTTTGCAGAGTCGAAGTTATCCAGATCGGCCATGTTGGTTTCCGGACGGTATTTCTGAATCGCTTCGCGCATGGTCAGTTTTTCAAACGGCTTACCGAAGTCAAAGACTTCTTCACCGTAAGGCACTTCAGTCGTTCCCAGAACGTTCTGCGCCAACGTACGGAACAGAGATTCAGTCAGTTCGATGAGATCTTTGTAGTCCGCATAAGCCATGTAGAGTTCCATCATGGTGAACTCTGGGTTATGGCGAACAGAGATGCCTTCGTTACGGAAGTTACGGTTAATTTCGAATACGCGTTCGAAGCCGCCAACCACCAGGCGCTTGAGGTAAAGTTCCGGCGCGATACGCAGGTACATGTCCAGATCCAGCGCGTTATGATGGGTGATAAACGGACGCGCTGCCGCACCGCCTGGGATCACCTGCATCATCGGGGTTTCGACTTCCATAAAGCCGCGAGCAACCATGAACTGACGGATGCCAGCCATAATCTGTGAACGCACTTTAAAGGTATTGCGGGATTCATCGTTAGAGATGAGATCCAGGTAACGTTGACGATAGCGTGCTTCCTGATCCTGCAGACCGTGGAATTTGTCCGGCAGCGGGCGCAGCGCTTTGGTCAGCAGACGCAGTTCGGTGCAGTGGATAGACAGCTCACCGGTCTTGGTCTTGAACAACTTACCTTTCGCGCCGAGGATATCGCCCAGATCCCATTTTTTGAACTGCTCGTTGTAGACGCCTTCCGGCAGGTCATCGCGAGCAACGTACAGCTGAATACGGCCGCCAACGTCCTGCAGCGTAACGAATGATGCTTTACCCATAATACGACGGGTCATCATACGGCCAGCAACGGATACCTCAATGTTCAGCGCTTCCAGCTCTTCGTTTTCTTTCGCGTCGAAGTCAGCATGCAGTTGGTCTGAGGTATGATCGCGACGGAAATCGTTCGGGAACGGGATCCCCTGCTCACGCAGGCTCGCCAGCTTCTCACGGCGCGTTTTCAGTTCATTGTTAAGGTCGGCTACCGCGTCAGCGCCCTGTACGTGTTGTTCAGACATGTTGGTTCCTCATAACCCTGCTTTCAAACTTGCTTCGATAAATTGATCCAGGCTGCCATCCAGCACCGCCTGCGTGTTACGGGTTTCAACCCCGGTACGCAGATCTTTGATGCGGGAGTCATCAAGGACATAAGAACGAATCTGGCTACCCCAGCCGATATCTGACTTGGTGTCTTCCATCGCCTGTTTCTCGGCATTCTTCTTCTGCATTTCCAGTTCATAAAGCTTCGCTTTCATCTGCTTCATGGCCTGGTCTTTGTTCTTGTGCTGGGAACGGTCGTTCTGACACTGCGTCACAATCCCGGTCGGGATGTGGGTAATACGCACCGCAGATTCCGTACGGTTAACGTGCTGACCGCCTGCACCGGAGGCACGGTAAACGTCGATACGCAGGTCCGCCGGGTTGATATCGATATCAATATCATCGTCAACTTCCGGATAAACAAACGCCGAACTGAACGACGTATGGCGACGTCCGCCGGAGTCGAACGGACTCTTACGTACCAGGCGGTGTACGCCGGTTTCAGTACGCAGCCAACCGTACGCATATTCACCAGCAATTCTGATGGTCACGGATTTAATACCCGCTACTTCACCTTCAGACTCTTCAATGATTTCAGTCTTAAAGCCGCGCGCTTCAGCCCAACGCAGATACATGCGCATCAGCATGCTTGCCCAGTCCTGCGCTTCCGTACCGCCAGAACCTGCCTGAATATCGAGATAGCAATCCGCGCTGTCATATTCACCGGAGAACATACGACGGAATTCCAGCTGGGCCAGCTTATCTTCCAGCGTATCGAGTTCTGCTACGGCTTCGTTAAAGGTTTCTTCGTCGTCGGCTTCTACAGCCAGTTCCAGCAGGCCGGAGACATCTTCCAGGCCCTGGCTCATCTGATCGAGCGTATCAACGATGGCCTCAAGGGAGGAACGCTCTTTGCCCAGCGCCTGAGCGCGTTCGGGTTCGTTCCACACGTCCGGCTGTTCCAGCTCGGCGTTTACTTCTTCCAGACGCTCTTTCTTGGCATCATAGTCAAAGATACCCCCTAAGAACGTCAGAGCGCTCCGTGAGGTCCTGAATGCGGTTATTTACCGGATTAATTTCAAACATTGTCTGATTTCTTTTATTGGACTAGTCAAAATGCGGTGATAAGAGCGGGATTGTAACTAATCCACGCCCTTTTTTATAGCGATTAGTGACGCTAAAGTGGCCAGATATTGTCGATTATAATCTGCAAGCTGCGGTTGCCGCGAAACTCGTTAATATCCAGTTTGTAGGCAAGCTGAACTTCGCGCACGCCGTTGTCCGGCCAGCAGGTGGTATCGACATTAAACGCAATACCGTCCAGCAGCGGACCACCGCCCACGGGCTCGACCATCACCTTCAGATGACGCTCACCGACCAGACGCTGCTGGAGCAAACGGAAATGCCCGTCAAACAGCGGTTCCGGGAACATTTGCCCCCACGGTCCGGCATCGCGCAGCATTTGTGCGATCTCCATGGTCATCTCCGCCGCGCTCAGTGGGCCATCCGACACCACTTCACCTTGCAGTAAGGCAGGATCCAGCCACTCGGTTACCAGCTCGCCAAAACGCTGCTGGAAACGCTCAAACTGCGCCTCTTCAAGCGATAAACCCGCCGCCATGGCGTGACCGCCAAACTTGAGGATCATGCCCGGATAAAGGGTGTCCAGGCGCTCCAGCGCATCGCGCATGTGCAGCCCCTGAATCGAACGCCCGGATCCTTTGAGAGTACCGTCACCTGCCGGGGCAAACGCTATTACTGGGCGATGGAATCGCTCTTTAATACGCGATGCCAGAATCCCCACAACGCCCTGATGCCACTCAGGATGATACATTGCCAGGCCGCCCGGTAGTGTATCGCTACTGCGTTCCAGCTTTTCACACAAAGTCAGTGCTTCGGCCTGCATACCCTGCTCGATCTCTTTGCGCGTCTGGTTGAGCGCATCAAGCTCATTGGCCAGCACACGCGCTTCGCCAATGTTGTCGCACAGCAACAGCGCCACACCAACGGACATATCGTCCAGACGGCCCGCCGCATTCAGCCGTGGCCCGAGGGCAAAACCTAAATCACTGGCTGCCAGCTTTAGGGGGTCGCGATTGGAAATCTCCAGCAGCGCTTTAATACCAGGGCGGCACTTTCCGGCACGAATGCGGCTTAAGCCTTGCCACGTCAGAATACGGTTATTGGCATCCAGCGGGACCACGTCCGCCACCGTGCCAAGTGCAACCAGATCGAGCAAATCCGCCAGGTTCGGCGGTGCAATGCCGCGTTCATCAAACCAGCCTTTGTCACGCAAAAACGTGCGCAGCGCCAGCATCAAGTAGAAGGCCACACCAACGCCAGCCAGCGATTTCGACGGGAATTCACAGTCGGGCAGGTTAGGGTTGATGATAGCCTCTGCGCCCGGCAGCGTATCCCCTGGCAGGTGGTGATCGGTCACAACGACCGGGATCCCCAACGTTCTGGCATGTTCGACACCCGCGTGAGACGAGATGCCGTTGTCTACGGTGACAATCAGCTGAGCGCCCCGGGCATGGGCCTGATCAACGACTTCCGGGCTTAAACCATAACCGTCTTCAAAACGATTTGGCACCAGGTAGTCAACGTTACTGCAGCCCAACGCGCGCATCGCCAGGATGCTTAGCGCCGTGCTGGTCGCACCATCAGCATCAAAATCGCCGACAACGATGATTCGGGTTCCTTCGCGAAAGGCGTTGTAGAGGATCTCAACCGCTTTTTCGACGCCGTTCAAATGTTGCCACGGCAGCATGCCTTTCACGCTACGCTCAAGCTCCTGCGCGCTACGTACACCACGGCTGGCGTATAAACGGCGCAGCAGTGGCGGCAAGTCGGCAGGTAGCTCGGCGGTCTCGTCGGCCTCACGCCGACGAAGTTGTATCTGTTGTTTCACGCGAATTATTTACCGCTGGTTTGTTTTGCATGTGCGTCGAGGAATTCTTTCATCTCTTTCGGGCCCTGATAACCAGGTACGACATAGCCATTGCTCAGCACAATCGCCGGTGTACCGCTGACGCCAAACTGTACGCCCAGCGCATAGTGGTTAGCGATATCCACATCACAGGTCGCCGCTTTTACACCCTTGCCAGTCATCGCGTCATCAAAGGCTTTGTTTTTGTCCTTAGCACACCAGATAGACTTCATGTCCTGCTCAGCCTGGCTGTCCAGCCCCTGACGTGGGAAGGCCAGATAACGTACGGTGATCCCCAACGCATTGTAATCTTTCATCTCTTCATGCAGCTTGTGGCAGTAACCACAAGTGATGTCGGTGAAAACAGTAATGACGTGTTTTTCCTGCGGCGCTTTGTAGATGATCATCTCTTTTTCCAGCGCGTTCAGATGCTTCATCAGCAGTTGGTTGGTGACGTTCACCGGACTTGCGCCGCTCACGTCATACATCGGTCCCTGAATAATATGTTTACCGTCTTCAGTTACGTACAGCACGCCGCTATTGGTCAGTACGGTTTTCATGCCCGCAACCGGAGCAGGTTGAATCTCGGTGCTCTGCACACCCAGCTTTGCTAATGACTGGCGAATTGCCGCGTCGTCTGCATGTACCATGCCGGAAAACGCCGTCGCCAGCAGGGTGAACATCATAAAACGTTTTTTCATAGCCTATCCTATCCTGTCAGCACTCACGCTCGCGGGTGATGCTGTTGATGTAGTTGCCGCAAGCGCTCCGTTGCGACATGAGTATAAATTTGCGTTGTCGAGAGATCGCTATGCCCCAGTAGCATCTGCACCACGCGCAGATCTGCGCCATGGTTGAGCAGATGCGTGGCAAATGCGTGCCGCAGGACGTGCGGTGACAGCTTTTCGCTGTCGATTCCCGCCAACACAGCATAGTGTTTGATACGATGCCAGAAGGTCTGACGGGTCATCTGTTGCGCCCGCTGACTAGGAAACAGCACATCAATCGATACGCCGTTGAGCAACCATGGACGCCCATGCTCCAGGTATGTTTCCAGCCAGTACACTGCCTCCTCACCCAACGGGACAAGGCGCTCTTTGTTACCTTTACCGATCACCCGTACCACGCCCTGACGCAGGCTGACGTCACTCATCGTCAGTCCTACCAGTTCAGACACGCGCAGGCCCGTTGCATACAACACTTCCAGCATGGCTTTGTCGCGTAGCTCCAGCGGTTGATCGATAAGCGGCGCCTGCAGCAGTCGTTCTACCTGCGCTTCGCTGAGATCTTTGGGCAGACGCTGCGGAAGTTTAGGTGATGCAAGCGAGGCGCTGGGGTCATCTTCGCGATATTTTTCGCGGTACAGATGCTGAAAAAAACGTCGCGTCGCACTGAGCAAACGTGCAGAACTGGTGGCTTTATACCCTCCATCCATCCGCTCAGCCAGCAAGGCTTGCAGATCATCACTTTGCGCGGTCGCAAGCGAAGCGCCGCGGTGATGTAACCATTCCACAAGCATGGTCAGATCGCGACGATACGCACTTAATGTGTTTTCCGCCAGATTTCGTTCCAGCCACAGGGCATCAAGAAACTGCTCGATGCGCGCCAGATCCTGTTCCACTCGCGCCCCTTATTCCACTCTCATTTTTGATGCATTATGCCTCATTGTGCCGGGATTGCGGCGATTCTGTTACACTACCCGCAACGCTACAGCAGAATTGAGATGTTTACGTCATGAACATGGGTCTTTTTTACGGTTCCAGCACCTGCTACACCGAAATGGCAGCAGAAAAAATCCGCGATATCCTGGGTCCCGAACTGGTGACACTGCACAACCTCAAAGACGATTCCCCGACCCTAATGGAGCAGTATGACGTGCTCATTTTGGGCATCCCAACCTGGGATTTCGGTGAAATTCAGGAGGACTGGGAAGCGGTCTGGGAGCAACTGGACGACCTCAACCTGGAAGGAAAGATTGTCGCGCTTTACGGTATGGGCGATCAGTTGGGATACGGTGAATGGTTCCTGGATGCGCTGGGTATGTTGCACGATAAACTGATCACCAAAGGTGTAAAGTTTGTCGGCTACTGGCCCACCGAAGGCTACGAATTCACCAGCGATAAACCCGTCATTGCCGATGGACAGCTGTTTGTTGGTTTGGCGCTGGATGAAACGAACCAGTACGATCTCAGCGATGAACGCATTCAGGCCTGGTGCGAGCAAATTCTTGGCGAAATGGCCGAACACTGGTCCTGAATTTCTGCCGACTGACGGCTAAGGTCGCAACCTTACCGTCAGTGCTACTTCTGCTTCGCCTTTTGCAGCATCAACCGCCGTAAATCCCGCCACTCTGCATCATCCATACTGTCTGCCGCCAGCCACAAATGTTGACGTTTTCCGGCATCAGAGCGCAAACGCAGCATCATGCCTGTTTTAACCATCCAGGGGGCGCTAACGATAGACCACTCTTGCCCTTGCCAGCGCAGACGGCCATCCATCAACAGCCGAATCTCACCCTGACAGGCGTTGATTCGACGCTGACTGCGAACGCTATCGAATACCACCAGAGAGAGCAAAACCAGCCATAATGGGGTGTAGCTCAATGGCCAGGGCATCAATAAAATAAACACCGCGACCAGCCCATGAATTAGCAGTGAAAGCCACTGCGCGCGCCATGATACGCGTAAATCAGATTGCCACTGGACCACGTTCCCGATTCCGTGTCTGGATAAGTCGCACCATCTGCTCCAGCTCAGCATCAGCTGGTTTCCCATGATTCATCAACCAGTTAAATAAATCTGGATCATCACATTCTAGCAGACGGATAAAGATACGCTTTTCTTCGTCACTTAAGCTGTCATATTCATATTCGAAAAACGGCATGATCGAGATGTCCAGCTCGCGCATACCGCGGCGGCATGCCCAATGAATACGTGCTTTGTTGTTAATATCCATGTTCTTCTCCCTGTCTCGCGAAAACGAAGTATCCCGCTATTGTAACGTGTTTTTCCCGCTCTTTTACGGGAATATCAGTAAACTGAAGCTCGCTCGCTAAATAAAACCTTATTAAGCCAAAGGATTCACCATTTTTTGATGTTTCCTCGCAAAGCGCAATATATGGCACAAATAGCCTGTTTAAACCGCTTGCAATGGGCCATAGCTCTTTTACCATTAGTCATTATCACTGCGTTAAGCAAATCAGGACATTATTATGGCTTTTACATCTTTTCCTCCTCGCCAGCCTTTCGCGTCAACGCGTTTGCCTCTGACGCTAATGACGCTCGATGACTGGGCGCTCGCCACCATCACCGGTGTCGACAGTGAGAAGTATATTCAGGGTCAGGTCACGGCGGATGTCAGCCAGATGACCGAGCATCAGCACCTGTTAGCTGCACATTGTGACGCCAAAGGTAAAATGTGGAGCAACCTGCGTCTGTTCCGACAGGGTGACGGTTTTGCATGGCTTGAGCGCCGTAGCCTGCGTGATGCGCAGCTCACCGAGCTGAAAAAATACGCGGTCTTCTCGAAGGTGGCGATTGCCCCGGATGACGAGCGTGTCCTGCTGGGCGTTGCGGGATTCCAGGCACGTGCAGCGCTGGCCAATCTCTTTAGCGAATTACCGAACAGTGATAAGCAGGCCATTACCGAAGGTGCCTCCACGGTATTGTGGTTCGAACACCCTGCTGAACGTTTTCTGCTAATCGTTGATGCCACCACAGCAGAAACCTTGGTTGAAAAGCTGCGTGGCGAAGCAGAGTTAAATAACAGCCAGCAGTGGCTGGCGCTGGATATCGAAGCGGGTATCCCCGTTATTGATACAGCCAACAGTGCACAGTTTATTCCACAGGCTACCAATCTGCAGGCTTTGGGCGGGATCAGCTTTAAAAAAGGCTGCTACACCGGTCAGGAAATGGTTGCTCGTGCAAAATTCCGCGGAGCCAATAAACGCGCCATGTGGACTTTGGCGGGTGCCGCCGGTCGAGTACCGGAAGCTGGCGAAGACCTTGAATTAAAAATGGGCGAGAACTGGCGTCGTACCGGTACCGTACTTGCCGCAGTAAAACTGGCCGATGGTCAGGTACTGGTGCAAGTTGTGATGAATAACGACATGGAGGCCGACAGCGTGTTCCGCGTTCGTGACGACGCAAAAACGCTGCAAATCGTACCGCTGCCGTATTCGCTGGAAGAGTAAATGAATAATGCCTGATTGCGATGCGTCTATCAGGCATGCTGGCTTTTGTTTTGTAGGCCGGATAAGGCGCTAGCCTCCATCCGGCGTCAGTGATTACGCCTGACCAACGTACAGATAGATCGCCAGGAAGTGGCAAACGCTGCCGCCCAGCACAAAGCCGTGCCAGATCGCATGGTTATAAGGAATACGCTTACAGACGTAGAAAATTACGCCCAGGGAATACACCACACCGCCAACAGCCAGCAACGTCACGCCTCCCGCTGCCAACTTAACCGCCAGTTGATACACCACAATCAGCGATAGCCAGCCCATTGTCAGGTAGGTTACCAGCGACAGAACCTTAAATCGGTGCGCAATGGTCAGTTTGAATAAAATACCGATCAGCGCCAGGCTCCAGATAACAATCATCAGTCCACGTGCCAGCGGCGAATCAAGCCCCACCAGCAGAAATGGCGTGTAGGTCCCGGCAATCAGCAGATAAATCGCACAGTGGTCAAATTTTTTCAGCCAGACTTTCGCTCTCTGATGGGGGATCGCGTGATACAAGGTTGAGGCGAGGAACAGCAGGATCATGCTGCCGCCGTACAGGCTATAGCTGGTAATGGCCATAGCGCTGGCGTTGGTATCTACTGCCTGGACCAGTAATAACACCAGTCCGACAATCCCAAACACCAGCCCGATACCGTGACTGATGCTATTGGCTATTTCCTCTGCCAACGAATATCCCTGCGCGATTAATGGCTTCTGAACCATAAGTTACTCCCCAGAAACGAACACTTTCGTTATTGCGCCTCTAGCGTAACTGAGAATGGTTCCAGTGAACACCTGTTAGCTAAAATAAATATCACATTAATATTAATCCTTTAAAATCATTGTGTTGTAAGTGATTTTTCAACTAACAGATGTTTCTTTAAATCAAAGGCATTTAAAATCAATCACATAAAATTGCGTCTGATTCGGGTAAATCTCGGCAATCACATGTTTAAGTTCTTCAAGCGTCATGTTTTCCTGCTGGGCATGTTTATCCGTTAGCGTATCCAGCGTGACGGTTGAGGTGCCAACAACCTCAATCGTGCAGAAGTAACCGTCATCTTCGAAGCGCCCAACCCGTAAAATGTCCCCGGCTTTGAAGTGTGATTCGGACTCGTCACGAATGGTGATGGTCTTGCGTCCGGCCAGAATGTCATCCTGGAAACGCTGAAAAAAAGTGATGTCATTTGGCTGCATGTTATTATTCCCTGTAGATGAAGTCTGATGAGTGAGTTTTGCCATTGTGAGTATGTTCTCCCACGCTGCCATCGCCAGTCTCAACAATCTTGAGATGCTGGTCTACAACTATGTCATCAAAAACCGTGACAAAGTCATGTACATGACCATTCGCGAGCTGGCCGATGCCGTGGGTGTTTCCACTACCACCGTACTGCGCTTTTGCCGCAAGCTTAAATGTGAAGGTTACTCAGAATTTCGCGTGCGCTTCAAATTATATTTAGAGCAGAATGAACCGCAACAGGCTAATTTCGGTGCCAGCGAAATTATCAGTTTCTTTAAAGGCGTCAATAACGACGAGTTCGATAAACTGCTCGATCAGGCTGTTGATATTATATTATCGTCCGAACGTATTATATTCGTCGGAGCAGGAACGTCTGGAGCGCTGGCAAAATATGGCGCACGTTTTTTCTCAAACGTCGGTAAATTCAGTAATCACATTGACGATCCTTATTTCCCGGTAACTAACGACATGGCCAGAAACGCGCTGGCGATCGTGCTTTCCGTATCTGGTGAAACAGAAGAGATCCTGCGCTTTGCCAGCCAGTTCAGTCTGCACAACTGTAAGGTTCTGTCGGTCACCAGCCATGAACACTCTCGCCTGGCGAAACTCGCCGACTTTAACCTCTCCTGGCATGTTCCACAAACACGTATTGCCGGGGTATACGATATAACCACGCAGATCCCCGTTATTTATATTCTGGAATCACTCGGTCGCAAGCTGGCGAAAAGAATAGCGTAAAAAACAATCTGTTTTTTTGATGTAACAAATCACATTTACGCTATTTTGTTATATCGTGACATTTATCTTTCCTTTGTTAGACTCAAAATCAGATTGTATTAATTTGAGACTGAGCGCAGATGAAAAAACTTACCTTACCAAACGATTTTTTATGGGGCGGCGCGGTTGCGGCGCACCAGGTTGAAGGCGGCTGGAACAAAGGTGGCAAAGGCCCCAGCATTTGCGACGTACTGACCGGAGGGGCACACGGTGTTCCGCGAGAAATCACTCAGGAAGTTGAGCCCGGTAAGTACTACCCCAACCACGAAGCTGTCGATTTTTACAGTCATTACAAAGAAGACATCAAGCTGTTTGCCGAGATGGGGTTCAAATGCTTCCGTACCTCCATCGCCTGGACCCGTATCTTCCCCAAAGGGGACGAAATCCAACCGAATGAAGAAGGGCTAAAGTTCTACGACGACATGTTCGATGAACTGCTGAAGTACAACATTGAACCAGTCATCACCCTTTCCCACTTTGAAATGCCGCTGCACCTGGTTCAACAGTACGGTAGCTGGACCAATCGTAAAGTCGTCGATTTCTTTGTCCGTTTTGCTGAAGTCGTTTTTGAGCGCTATAAGCACAAGGTCAAATACTGGATGACCTTCAATGAGATCAACAACCAGCGTAACTGGCGCGCGCCGCTGTTTGGCTATTGCTGCTCCGGCGAGGTGTATACCGAGCATGAAAACCCTGAAGAGACTATGTACCAGGTGCTGCATCACCAGTTCGTGGCCAGCGCGCTGGCGGTAAAGGCGGCACGTCGCATCAACCCGGAAATGAAAGTAGGCTGCATGCTGGCGATGGTGCCACTGTACCCGTTCTCCTGTAAGCCTGAAGATGTGATGTTCGCGCAGGAATCGATGCGTGAGCGCTACGTTTTCACTGACGTTCAGCTGCGCGGCTACTATCCATCATATGTACTGAACGAGTGGGAACGCCGCGAATTCAACATCCGAATGGAGGCCGGCGATGAGCAAATCCTGCGTGAAGGCACCTGTGACTATCTCGGATTCAGTTACTACATGACCAACGCGGTAAAAGCGGAAGGCGGCAGCGGCGATGCCATTTCTGGTTTTGAGGGCAGCGTACCGAACCCGCACGTAAAAGCCTCCGACTGGGGCTGGCAGATTGACCCCGTCGGTCTACGCTATGCCTTATGTGAGCTGTATGAACGCTACCAGAAGCCGCTGTTTATCGTTGAAAACGGGTTTGGCGCTTATGACAAAGTAGAAGAAGACGGCAGCATCAACGACGACTATCGCATCGACTATCTGCGCGCCCACATCGAAGAAATGATGAAAGCGGTGACCTATGATGGCGTAGACCTGATGGGCTACACGCCATGGGGCTGCATCGACTGCGTATCGTTTACCACCGGTCAGTACAGCAAACGTTACGGCTTTATCTACGTGAACAAACATGACGACGGCACCGGCGATATGTCGCGTTCACGAAAGAAGAGTTTTGACTGGTACAAAGAGGTGATTGCCAGCAACGGCGAGAATCTGTAATTTTTGCCGGATGGCGGCGTAAACGCCTTGTCCAGCCTACAGGTTATACTCCCGTAGGCTGGATAAACGCAGCGCTATCCGGCAATCAAGTCCCTACTTCCCGCCCGCCAGTTCAAGAAAACTGCCCGTTACGTAAGATGCCTTCTCGCTCAACAGCCAGGTAATTGCCTGCGCGACTTCTTCCGGCTGCCCGCCACGCTGCATAGGCAACAGTGATTTCACGCGATCGACCCTTCCCGGCTCGCCGCCTGATGCGTGCATTTCAGTGTAGATAAGACCTGGTCGCACGCAGTTTACGCGGATCCCTTGCGCCGCAACCTCCAGCGCCAGGCCGGTGGTGAGCGTGTCCACAGCACCTTTCGAGGCCGCGTAATCAACATATTCGAATGGCGCACCAAGCCGCGATGCCGCCGAAGAGACATTTACAATCGCGCCACCCTGACCGCCGTGCTTGAACGACATGCGCTTTACCGCTTCCCGACAGCACAGAAAATAGCCGGTAACGTTGGTTGCCAGTACGCGATTAATTCGTTCGGCGGTTAAGTTTTCGACCGTGCTTTGCTCAAACAAGATCCCGGCATTATTCACCAGGGCAGTCAGTTGCTCGCCTTCACGGTCAATAGACTCAAACATTGCCACCACCTGGCTTTCATCACTGATATCCGCACGCAAAGCAAATGCTTTACCGCCTGCAGCGACGATGCTGTTCACCACCTCGGTTGCCGCACGAATATTGTGATGAAAATTCACGGCGACCGTGTAACCCTCTTGCGCCAGTTGCAGCGCGGTTGCTCGACCAATGCCACGACTGCCGCCCGTCACCAATGCTATAGCCATAACGTTTCTCCCAAAAAATAAAGGCGCCGAAGCGCCTTTAAAAGATAGTTGAATCAGCAGATTACTGATATTCGCTCATCGGTACACAGGAGCAGAACAGGTTACGGTCACCGTAAACGTCATCAAGGCGTTTCACGGTTGGCCAGTATTTGTTCGCCACACCCGCCGGGAAGACGGCGATTTCGCGGCTATAACCGTGATTCCACTCCGCGACCAGCTCGTTTTGCGTGTGCGGTGAGTTAACCAGCGGGTTATCTTCCAGTGACCATTCACCGGCTTTCACGCGATCGATCTCAGAGCGGATTGCCAGCATCGCATTGATAAAGCGATCCAGTTCCACTTTGCTTTCAGATTCAGTCGGTTCAACCATCAGGGTACCCGCGACCGGGAATGACATAGTCGGCGCATGGAAACCGTAATCGATTAGGCGCTTGGCAATATCCAGTTCGCTGATGCCGGTCTCTTCTTTCAGTGGACGAATGTCGAGAATACATTCATGCGCCACGCGACCATCGCGACCGGTATACAGTACCGGATAAGCATCTTTCAGACGGCTGGCAATGTAGTTAGCGTTAAGAATCGCCACCTGGCTTGCCTGCTTCAGACCTTCTGCGCCCATCATACGGATGTACATCCAGCTGATTGGCAGAATGGATGCGCTACCGAACGGCGCCGCAGAAACTGCGCCCTGACGGGTCAGCATCCCTTCAATCTGCACTACGCTGTGGCCCGGTACAAACGGCGCCAGATGTGATTTCACGCCGATCGGTCCCATACCTGGGCCGCCGCCGCCGTGCGGAATGCAGAATGTTTTATGCAGGTTGAGGTGCGAGACATCTGCGCCAATAAAGCCCGGCGTGGTGATCCCAACCTGAGCGTTCATGTTAGCGCCATCAAGGTAAACCTGGCCGCCGAACTGGTGCACAACGTCGCACACTTCACGGATCGTTTCTTCATAAACGCCGTGGGTGGATGGGTATGTCACCATGATGCAAGAAAGGTTGTCGGCATGTTGTTCTGCTTTTGCTCGCAGATCGTCCAGGTCGATGTTGCCGTTCTTATCACAGGCGACCACCACTACCTGCATACCCGCCATCTGTGCAGATGCCGGGTTGGTACCGTGGGCAGAAGCCGGGATCAAGCAGATATCGCGATGACCTTCGTTACGGCTTTCGTGATAATGACGAATCGCCAGCAGACCCGCATACTCGCCCTGCGCACCGGAGTTCGGCTGCATGCAGACGGCATCATAACCGGTCAGTTTAACCAACCACTCGGAAAGCTGGCCGATCATCTGGTGATAACCTTCAGCCTGCTCTGGCGGGCAGAACGGATGCAGCTCAGCGAATTCAGGCCAGGTGATAGGGATCATCTCGGCAGCGGCGTTGAGCTTCATGGTGCAGGAACCCAGCGGGATCATTGCCTGATTCAGCGCCAGATCTTTACGCTCCAGTGAGTGCATGTAGCGCATCATCTCGGTTTCACTGTGATAGCGGTTGAACACCGGATGGCTGAGGATCGCATCGTCACGCAGCATGCTTTCCTGAATAGAACGGCTGTCGAGCGCCACGTCTTTATCCAGCGTATCGATGTTCAGAGCGTGACTGTCGCCCAGCAGTACATTGAACAACTGCACCACGTTTTCACGGGTGGTGGTTTCATCGAGCGTAATACCTACCGCGTTATGGATATCGCTACGCAGGTTGATTTCTGCCGCTTCGGCACGCGCCAGCACTGCGGCCTTATCGGCTACTTCAACGCACAGGGTGTCGAAGTAGTGCGCATGACGCAGCTTCAATCCTTTCTGTTGCAGACCGGCTGCCAGGATATCAGTCAGGCGGTGGATGCGATTAGCAATGCGTTTCAGGCCAACTGGACCATGATAAACAGCATACAGACTGGCGATGTTGGCCAGCAGGACCTGCGAGGTACAAATGTTGGAGTTCGCTTTCTCGCGGCGGATATGCTGCTCACGAGTCTGCATCGCCATGCGCAGTGCGGTATTGCCCGCCGCATCTTTGGAGACGCCGATAATACGGCCTGGCATGGAGCGTTTGAATTCGTCTTTAGCGGCGAAGAATGCCGCGTGTGGGCCACCGTAACCCATCGGTACGCCGAAGCGTTGTGCAGAACCGAAAACGATATCCGCGCCCTGTTTGCCCGGAGCAGTCAGCAGTACCAGCGCCATAAAGTCGGCAGCGACACTGACCACAACTTTACGGGATTTCAGCTCGGTAATCAGTTTGCTGTAGTCATGCACTTCACCGGTGGTGCCAACCTGCTGCAACAGCACGCCAAACACATCCTGGTGATCCAGTGCTTTCGCCGCGTCATCAACAATCACCTCAAAACCAAAGGTTTGTGCACGAGTACGCACGACGTCCAGCGTTTGCGGATGAACATCAGCCGCAACGAAGAAGCGGTTGGCGTTTTTCAGTTTGCTGACGCGTTTTGCCATCGCCATCGCTTCAGCCGCTGCGGTGGCTTCATCTAGCAGAGAGGCGGAGGCCATGTCCAGACCGGTCAGATCCAGTGTGACCTGTTGGAAGTTGAGCAGCGCTTCCAGGCGCCCCTGAGAAACTTCTGGCTGATACGGCGTATATGCAGTGTACCAGCCCGGGTTTTCCAGCATGTTGCGCAGGATAACCGGTGGCAACTGCACGGCGGTGTAGCCCATGCCAATGTAGGACGTGAAGCGCTTGTTACGCCCAGCGATGGCTTTTAATTCAGCCAGCGCAGCGTATTCGGTCGCCGCCTCGCCCACCTGCGGCGGGGTTGCGAGCTGAATGTCTTTCGGCACAATCTGGCCGATCAGCGCGTTTAACGACTCGGCGCCAACCGCATTCAGCATCTCTTGCTGCTGCGCGGCGTCCGGTCCGATGTGGCGTTCAATGAAAGCGCCGCTGTTTTCAAGCTGGCTTAACGTCTGTGTCATGGGCGATGGTTCCTGAAACGTGCAGTGAATCGTGATTGTCTCTGTCTACGAGCCCGGCAGCGCTAGCGCTTACCGGGTCTACGCATGCTTTGTAGGCCGGATAAGCGCAGCGCCATCCGGCAAAAGCGTATTTACTCGTCTTCTAACAATGCTTCATATGCGGCCGCATCCAGCAGCGATTCAATTTCGCTTTCATCGCTGGCTTTGATTTTGAAAATCCAGCCGCCCGCATACGGCTCGCTGTTGACCAGTTCCGGGGAGTCGCTGAGCGCGTCGTTAACCGCCACAATCTCACCACCTACTGGCGCATAGATATCGGATGCCGCTTTTACGGACTCCGCAACGGCACAATCATCGCCCGCGCTGACGGTGGCGCCAACTTCTGGCAGGTCAACGAAAACCATGTCACCTAACAGCTCCTGAGCGTGTTCGGTGATACCAACGGTGTAAGAGCCGTCAGCTTCTTTGCGCAGCCATTCGTGTTCTTTGCTGTATTTCAGTTCTGCAGGTACGTTGCTCATCAATCAATCTCCAAAAAAGGATGAATTACGCGACGGCTTTGCCGTTACGCACAAAAACAGGTTTAGTCACTTTTACCGGCATTTCGCGGTTACGGATCTGCACGATCGCAGTTTCGCCGATACCCGCAGGGACACGCGCCAACGCGATGCTGTAACCAAGAGTTGGGGAGAATGTCCCGCTGGTGATAATGCCTTCCTGCTGGTTGCCGGAAGCATCGGTGAAGCGCACCGGCAGTTCATTACGCAGCACGCCTTTCTCGGTCATCACCAGCCCAACCAGTTGTTCGTGGCCTTTTTCACGCTGCATTTCCAACGCTTCACGACCGATAAAGTCGCGGTCAGCTGGTTCCCATGCGATGGTCCAGCCCATGTTGGCCGCCAGTGGAGAAATGCCTTCGTCCATCTCCTGACCGTACAGGTTCATGCCCGCTTCCAGACGCAACGTGTCACGCGCGCCGAGACCGCATGGTTTGACACCTGCTTGTACCAGCGCACGCCAGAAATCTGCCGCCTTTTCATTCGGCATGGCAATTTCATAACCTGCTTCGCCGGTATAACCGGTGGTTGCGATAAACAAGTCGCCCGCCTGAACGCCGAAGAACGGCTTCATGCCTGCTACCGCCTGACGCTGCTCGTCAGTAAACAACGTAGCTGCTTTTTCCTGTGCGTTTGGACCCTGTACCGCAATCAGCGACAGATCATCACGAACGGTGATGTCGATGGCGTAAGGTTCAGCGTGTTGGGTAATCCAGGAGAGGTCTTTTTCGCGGGTGGCGGAGTTTACAACGAGGCGGAAGAAATCTTCAGTGAAGTAGTAGACAATCAGGTCATCTATCACGCCGCCCGAAGCGTTAAGCATACCGGAGTAGAGGGCTTTACCCGTCTTCGTTAGCTTTGCGACGTCGTTTGCCAGCAGATAACGCAAGAACTCCCGGGTGCGGCTACCGCGCAGGTCGACGATGGTCATATGCGACACATCAAACATTCCGGCATCGGTGCGAACAGCATGGTGTTCATCGAGCTGAGAACCGTAATGCAGTGGCATCATCCAGCCATGGAAATCGACCATGCGCGCGCCACATAGCGTGTGTTGTTCGTACAAAGGAGTCTGTTGAGCCATCTTTTCCTCGTTGAATAAGCGGGGCTACCAACTCTTTCGCGGTGAAATTTTCGCCACGAAACCCAGCACCGCAGCCGCTCCAGGGGCTACGACGCAAACGTTCTCTTTGTCCTGAACTTACCACCGAAACAGACGCTAAACCATAAGTCAAAATTAACCATCACATTAGCTTATGGCGAAAAACAGCCAGATCGCCAACAGAATAAAACTCCATGTACATAGTAATAAATCAGAATAAAAAACAAAGATAAGCGCAAACCTACAGCACCAATCCACATTAAATGTGGAAAAAATGTCAAAAATGGCGTTATGAAAAAAACGTGATATTAAAAAAACTAATGCGAAAAAAGGCGTGGAATTAGATTATTTCAAATGAGAGAAGCACCCCGGCGCGCAGGCCGGGAGAGGAAAGTGTGACGGGTCTCAAACTCTTAAGATTGTCCTTACGGACACTAACGTAACCACTCGGGAAGATCGTTCAGTCCCATCGCCTGACGGATGAGTTGTGGTTTTACGCCCGGGAGGGTATCGGCCAGTTTCAGCCCAATATCGCGTAGCAGTTTTTTCGCCGGATTCTCGCCTGCAAACAGTTCACGGAAACCCTGCATCCCTGCCAGCATCAGCGCTGCGCTGTGCTTACGGCTGCGTTCGTAGCGGCGTAAATAAAGATACTGACCAATATCTTTACCCTGACGCTGTAGCCGCTTAAGTTCATCGATCAGCTCCGCCGCATCCATAAAGCCAAGGTTAACCCCCTGACCCGCCAGCGGGTGGATGGTATGCGCCGCATCCCCCACCAGCGCCAGACGATGGGCGGCGAACTGACGGGCATAACGTCCCGTCAGCGGAAATGCCTGGCGTTCGCTTTCAAGGCTGCACAGCCCCAGACGATTATCAAAAGCGATATTCAGCGCCTGATTAAACTCGTCAACGCTTGCCTGCTGCATACGTTCTGCTTCCTGCGGCGAGAGCGACCAGACGATAGAACACAGGTGTGGATCGCTGAGCGGCAGGAATGCCAGGATCCCCTCGCCGTGAAACGCCTGACGCGCAACTGCACCGTGCGCTTCCTGCGTACGGATAGTCGCCACCAGCGCATGATGACGATAATCCCAGAAGGTGAGCGGAATATCCGCTTTGTTGCGCAGCCAGGAGTTAGCACCATCAGCACCGACGACCAGACGAGCCGTCAGCATCGCACCATCTTTCAGGGTCAGAAATGCTTCGTTCTCACCCCAGGCCACCTGCTGTAATTCAGCGGGTGCCATCAGCGTAATATCCGCTGAACGCTGCGCCTTTTGCCACAGCGCATAATGAATCTCTGAGTTTTCGACAATGTGCCCCAAATGGCTGTAGCCCATGCTCTGGTCATCAAACGCAATACGCCCAAAGCTGTCTTTGTCCCAGACTTCCATGCCGTGGTAGCAGCAAGCGCGACGGGCAACAATGTCGGACCAGACGCCAAGACGGGTAAGCAGTTTTTCGCTGGCGGCATTAATGGCCGAAACACGAAGCTGAGGAGGTGCATCCGCCGCCAACGGCTGCGGAACATGTTGTTCTAATACAGCAACGCGCAACCCGCTGCCCTGTAAGCCGCAGGCAACCGCCAGTCCTACCATGCCGCCACCAACAATTGCTACATCAACACTTTGCACTGTTTGCTCCTGAAAATAGGACAATCAAAAACCGTAGGCCGGATAAGGCAAAGCCGCCATCCGGCATCAATTCCGCGACATTGCCTGATGGCGCTGCGCTTATCAGGCCTACTTCTTTAATTCGGCCTACAGGTTATATTTAGCGCGCAACCCAGCCCAGGGTCCGCTCCGCCAGCGCATCGCGCGCAGGGGGGAATAATTCCATCGCCATCAGCCCGGCATTACGCCCAACAACCAGCGGGGCCCAGTGATTGGCAAACAAATACACTAAATTATTGGTCACACCAATCGTCGTATCACGATCGCTTTCGCGGCGCTGCTGATAGCGTGCCAGCACCGCATAATCACCCACATCTTCCGCGCCGTTTTCCGCCTGCGTCAACGTCTCAGCCAGGCTCATTACGTCACGCAGACCCAGGTTGAAACCTTGCCCGGCAATGGGATGCAGCGTCTGGGCGGCGTTCCCTACCAGCACGGTACGATGGGTAATCGCCTTCAGCGCTGTAGTTAACGAAAGCGGGTAGGCGCTGCGTTTACCGGCCTGGGTAATACGTCCCAGTCGCCAGCCAAAAGCGGTTTGTAGTTCACGGCAAAACTGTTCGTCGGACCAGGCCATAATCTCATCACGCTGCTCCAGCGGATGGCACCACACCAACGAGCAGCGACCGTCAGACATCGGCAGCATTGCCAGCGGACCATATTGCGTGAAGCGTTCAAACGCTCGACCGTCGTGCGGTACAGAGGTCGTGACGTTGGCAATTACCGCCAGTTGCTCATAAGGCTGTTGCAGCCAGTCAACACCGCAGGCGGTAGCCAGTGCGGAGCGCGTACCGTCGGCGGCCACCAGCAGGCGACCATCAATTATTTCGCCATTTTCCAGCGTTACTTCAACGCGCTCCTGCGTGCGCGACACGCTGGCTACGCGGTCGGGGCAGTGCAATGTGACGCCCGGAGCTTTGCGCAGCAGCGCAAACAGACGCAGCCCGACGTCGTGCAGTTCTACCACCTGGCCCAGAGCCGGAATACGGTATTCCTGCGCATCCAGCGTCACAAATCCGGCATGACCGCGATCGCTGACGTGAACCGTTTTAATGGCCGTTGCGCAATCGGCAATCGCCTGCCATACGCCAATTCGCGCCAGCTGTTGGCAGGTTCCTGCCGCCAGAGCGATCGCCCTGGCATCAAACCCGGGATGGCTGTCAGTTTCAGGTTCGCTCGCTTCTATCAGATGAACCGGCAGAGTCCCATGGCTGAGCTGAGAAATGGCCAACGCCAGCGTCGCGCCAACCATACCACCACCAACGATAATCACGCTCATTGCAGTCGCGCCGCAGCCATTAAGGCTTCAATGTCATCCGCTTTCTTCACTACGCTGGCGGTCAGGTTTTCATTGCCGTCCTCGGTGATGAGAATGTCATCCTCAATACGAATGCCGATACCACGATAAGCCGGTGGTACATCGGCGTCTGGCGCGATATACAGTCCCGGCTCGACGGTGAGCACCATTCCCGGCTCAAGAATACGTGAGCGGTCCTGACCATAAACGCCGACGTCGTGCACATCCAGCCCAAGCCAGTGGCTTAGACCATGCATAAAGAATGGGCGATGTGCATTTTCGGTAATCAACTGATCGACATCACCGTGCAAAATACCGAGTTTCACCAGACCCGTAATCATGATGCGCACCACTTCGCCGGTGACTTCCTGAATGGACGTTCCGGGACGATACAGACGCAGGCTGGTCTCTAAGGATTCCAGCACGATATCGTAGATTTCACGATGTGCTGGGGTAAATTTACCATTTACCGGAAAGGTACGCGTAATGTCGCCCGCATAGCCTTTGTATTCACAGCCAGCGTCGATCAGCACCAAATCGCCATCGCGCATTTCACTTTCATTTTCGGTGTAATGCAGGATACAGCCGTTTTCACCGCTGCCGACAATCGTGTTATAGGACGGATAACGCGCACCATGGCGGGTAAATTCGTGGTGAATCTCCCCTTCTAACTGGTATTCAAACATTCCCGGACGGCATTTTTCCATCGCACGGGTATGCGCCAGCGCGGTGATTTCTCCGGCACGACGCATGACCGCAATCTCTTCCGGTGATTTGAACAGGCGCATCTCATGCACCATTGGACGCCAGTCGATAATCGCGGCAGGTGCGTGCAGATTTTGTCTGGAGCCTTTACGCAGTTTATTCAGTGCCGTGCACACAATCTCGTCGGCCCAGGCATATTCGCCCTGTGCGTGGTAGACCGCGTCCAGGCCATTGAGCAACAGGTGCAGCTGTTGGTTGATTTCACTGAAGGCCAGCGCCCGGTCAACGCCAAGTTTTGCCGGGGCAGCATCCTGGCCCAGACGGCGACCAAACCAGATCTCCGCCGTCAGATCGCGAACCCGATTGAACAAAATGCTATGGTTATGAGTGTCATCGCTTTTAATCAACACCAGCACGGCTTCAGGTTCGTTAAAACCGGTGAAGTACCAGAAATCACTGCTTTGGCGGTACGGGTATTCACTGTCCGCGCTGCGCGTCGCTTCAGGCGCGGCAAAAATCAGCGCGGCGCTGCCGGGCTGCATTTGTGCCAGTAAAGCCTGGCGACGACGCTGGAATTCTTGCTGAGATATCTCGCTCATCACACTCTCCTTTGCGTTTCGTTCTTAGTGCAGAGTCGGTTTACGGACTTCCGGCGCAGTCGGCTGCTGACGCGTAAACGTGTCATGACACAGCAAAGCGGCTACGCGCACGTATTCGATGATCTCTTCGAGCGACATTTCCAGCTCTTCCTGATCTTCGTCTTCGTCATACCCTAACTGCGCGATATTGCGCAGGTCGTCAATCGCTTCCCCGGTTTCGCCGGTTACTTTGTCGAGCTTCGGCTGCGTGACGCCAAGGCCCAGCAAAAAGTGGTTTACCCATCCCGCCAGCGCATCAGCGCGATCGAACACGCTGACGTCATCCCCTTCAGGCAGATAAAGCTGAAAAAGGAAGCCGTCGTCTTCGAGGGCATCGCTGGTGGCAGAGTGCATTTTCAGCAGCGCCTGAGCCAGCTCGTGACCAAAGGCCAGACCTTCGTTCGTCAGGTCGTGCAACAGCGGCTGCCATGAGCTGTCGTTGTTTCCACCGCAAATCATTCCGCTTATCAAGCCGTGCATTTCGGCCGGGGTTAATCCAGCCCCTTGTTGGTTCAAAAACTGGCTAACTTCGTTGTAACCAGGCATTTCGTTCTGTATAGACATAAGCATTCGTCATCAAAGGGAGGAATATTCATGGTATGCTACCACTTTGGACCCTGGTGGACCAGAAAAGGGCTTGTATCTTGATACCAGGGTAGCTATAGTGTCGCCCCTTCGCGGACCCACGGTCTGGAGACGAAGGCAGCGCAGTCAATCAGCAGGAAGGTGGCATGTCTGCACAACCCGTCGATATCCAAATATTTGGCCGTTCACTGCGAGTGAATTGCCCGCCTGAACAAAGGGATGCGTTGAATCAGGCTGCGGACGATCTCAATCAGCGATTGCAAGATCTGAAAGTTCGCACTAGAGTCACAAATACTGAGCAGTTGGTTTTCATCGCCGCGTTGAACATCAGCTATGAATTAACTCAGGAAAAAGCGAAGACGCGTGAGTACGCGGCGAGCATGGAGCAACGTATTCGGATGCTACAACAGACCATCGAACAGGCGTTGCTTGATCAGGGTCGCATAACCGAAAAAACGGGCCAAAACTTTGAATAACACTTTTCGGTTTACTGTGGTAGAGTGACCGTGAAGACAAAATTTCTCTGAGATGTTTGCAAGCGGGCCAGTCCCCTGAGCCGATATTTCATACCACAAGAATGTGGCGCTCCACGGTTGGTGAGCATGCTCGGCCCGTCCGAGAAGCCTTAAAACTGTGACGACACATTCACCTTGAACCAAGGGTTCAAGGGTTACAGCCTGCGGCGGCATCTCGGAGATTCCCTTCTACCTGGCAACAGCCATGACATTACTTTCTGAACTCCCTTTATCCCGGCAAGAAATTCGTCAACTGATTCGGCAGCGTCGTCGTGCGCTTACCTCCGAACAGCAACGACAATACGGTCAGCAAGCCGCGACCCGAATGCTCAGCTTTCCCCCTGTTGTACTCGCTCATACGGTGGCAGTATTCCTCTCGTTCGATGGCGAACTCGATACCCAGCCGCTAATAGATCAGCTGTGGCGAGCGGGCAAGCGCGTTTATCTTCCGGTTCTTCATCCCTTCAGCACCGGTAATTTGCTGTTCCTGCACTATCATCCGCATAGCGACCTGGTAACCAATCGCTTAAAGATCCAGGAACCACGACTTGATGTACGTGACGTATTACCGCTGTCACAGCTGGATGTACTGATTACGCCGCTAGTGGCGTTTGATGAATATGGGCAACGCCTGGGCATGGGCGGCGGATTTTATGACCGCACGCTACAAAACTGGCAGCAGCATAAGATCCAGCCCGTAGGCTACGCGCACGATTGTCAGCGAGTAGAAAAGCTGCCTGTTGAAGAATGGGATATCCCGCTGCCTGCGGTGGTGACGCCGTCAAAAGTATGGGAATGGTAGCTTTTTTGTCGATTGACAGCGCCGTTTTTTTAAACTAACTTTCTCGGTGAAGGGTGAGGGAGGCGAACCTCCCTCCTGCGTACTCTCTGTTAATATGCTGGCGAAGCGATGATTAACAGGATCAGCAGCATGATGACGTATCTCATCATCGTCCCTTTCCTTTTTAAAGCCCCTGCTTCGGTAGGGGCTTTCCCGTTTCAGCACGATGCTGAGCCCCTATCGTAAATTCCTTTTATTGATGTACAACGCAGAGCGCAGCCTTTAATTACCAATTGCGGCAAAGATCGAAAACGGAATGTATGCGTTACACAAAGAGATAGTAAGGCAGGATAATCAGAGGAAAGATGGGCAGGTCAACTGCCTGCCCATGTAGAGGAAATCAGTACAGCAGACGAGCGCGAATGGTTCCCGGAAGAGCTTTCATCGCCTGCAGCGCTTTCTCCGCCACATCTTCATCCGCTTCAATATCAATAACCACGTAACCTACCTGTGCGGAAGTCTGCAGATACTGTGCGGCAATGTTGACGCCCTGCTCGGCAAAAATCTGGTTCAGCGCGGTCAGTACGCCCGGACGGTTTTCGTGAATGTGCATCAGACGACGACCGCCGTGTAGCGGCAGCGAAACTTCCGGGAAGTTAACTGCAGACAGCGTAGAGCCGTTATCGGAATACTTGGTCAGTTTCCCAGCCACTTCCAGACCGATGTTTTCCTGCGCTTCCAGCGTTGAACCACCAATGTGCGGCGTCAGGATCACGTTGTCGAAATCACACAGCGGCGAAGTGAAAGGATCGCTGTTGGTTGCCGGCTCGGTTGGGAATACGTCGATTGCCGCCCCTGCCAGGTGCTTGGTCGCTAACGCGTCGCACAGCGCAGGAATATCAACAACCGTACCACGTGCGGCGTTAATCAGCAGCGCGCCTGGTTTCATCAACGCAATCTCACGCGCGCCCATCAGATTTTTGGTGGAGGCATTTTCCGGTACGTGCAAACTGACCACGTCGCTCATATTGAGCAGGTCGGAAAGATGCTGCACCTGCGTGGCGTTGCCGAGTGGGAGTTTATTTTCAATATCATAGAAATAGACATGCATCCCCAGCGATTCCGCCAGAATGCCTAGCTGAGTACCAATGTGGCCGTAACCGATGATCCCCAGTTTTTTGCCACGCGCTTCAAAGGAGCCGGTAGCCAGTTTGTTCCACACGCCGCGGTGTGCTTTGGCGTTCGCTTCGGGTACACCGCGTAGCAGGAGAAGCAGTTCGCCAATCACCAGTTCCGCAACGGAACGCGTGTTAGAGAATGGCGCGTTAAACACGGGGATCCCGCGCTTTGCCGCAGCGGTCAGATCAACCTGGTTGGTGCCGATACAGAAGCAGCCAATCGCGACCAGTTTCTCTGCGGCGTCAATCACATCTTCAGTCAGATGGGTACGGGATCGCAGGCCAATGAAGTGGGCATCACGGATGGACTCTTTCAGTTGTTCAGTGTCCAGAGCGCCTTTGTGAAACTCGATGTTGGTATAACCTGCTGCACGAAGGCTTTCGAGTGCTTTTTGATGCACGCCTTCTACCAGCAGAAATTTAATCTTATCTTTCTCCAGTGATACCTTTGCCATTTCCCCGACCCTGTCTTTTTTTGTTCAAACTGATGTGTTGTGTGTGGGATTTTCATCCGCCTCTTCAACATATCAAAAAATAATATTGCGGCAATATGAACGTTTGCGTCGCCGTGCTGAAGAAATGTCATTCAGAGAGAAATGTCAGAGGAAAATACTGGCGATAACTTTTTCTTTGGAGAGATCGGCAGGACAATATTATAAACGTGACACAAGTCACCAAATTTGCCCTGCCAAAATTTTTTTAACGGGAGAAGACACTCCCATCAGATCATTTTACGATAGTTTTCACGCCGTCTGGGGTACCGATCAGCGCGACATCCGCACCACGGTTGGCAAACAGACCGACGGTTACCACGCCCGGAATCGCATTGATGGCGTTTTCCATGGCCACGGCGTCAAGGATCTCCAGACCATGTACATCAAGGATCACGTTGCCGTTGTCCGTCACTACGCCCTGACGGTATTCAGGACGACCGCCCAGCTTCACCAACTGGCGAGCCACAGCGCTGCGCGCCATTGGGATCACTTCAACCGGCAGCGGGAAGTTGCCGAGAATGTCGACTTCTTTGGACGCATCCGCGATGCAGATAAATTTCTTCGCCACAGAAGCAATGATTTTTTCACGGGTCAACGCTGCACCGCCGCCCTTGATCATCTGCATGTGGCCGTTGATTTCATCCGCGCCGTCAACGTATACGCCGAGACTATCAACTTCGTTAAGATCGAACACGTGGATGCCAAGGCTTTTGAGTTTTTCGGTTGAAGCGTCCGAACTGGATACCGCACCTTCAATCTGACCTTTCATTGTGCCCAGCGCATCAATAAAGTGTGCGGCTGTTGAACCTGTACCTACGCCCACAATGGTACCGGGCTGTACATACTGAAGTGCCGCCCATCCTACTGCTTTTTTCAGTTCATCCTGCGTCATGATCGTTTCGCCTGTGGTGTGAATATGGTGGGAAAATTCACGCGCATTATAGAACATTGTGCAGAAAAATGTCCCCACACCCGCTCGCAAGCGGCGGATTTCGTCTTTACCCAACCTAAATTTGTGTCATAGTGCAGAACAAGCAAAATTTTCAGGAGTGCGTCAAAGCAATGAAACGTCCGGACTACAGAACACTACAAGCACTGGATGCGGTTATTCGTGAACGAGGATTTGAGCGCGCGGCGCAAAAGCTGTGCATCACGCAATCCGCGGTTTCACAGCGCATAAAACAGCTTGAGAATATGTTCGGACAACCGCTGCTGGTGCGTACCGTACCACCACGCCCAACCGAACAGGGGCAGAAACTACTGGCGCTTTTGCGTCAGGTTGAACTGCTGGAAGACGAGTGGCTGGGTGATGAACAAACCGGATCGACGCCACTGCTGCTCTCACTGGCAGTGAACGCCGACAGTCTGGCGACCTGGTTGCTTCCGGCGTTAGCCCCGGTACTGGCCAATTCACCGATTCGGCTGAACCTGCAGGTTGAGGATGAAACGCGCACCCAGGAACGTCTGCGTCGTGGTGAAGTGGTCGGGGCTGTGAGTATCCAACATCAGGCGCTGCCAAGCTGTCTGGTGGATAAACTCGGCGCGCTGGACTACCTGTTTGTTGGCTCCAAACCTTTCGCCGAGCGTTATTTCCCTAACGGCGTCACCCGCTCCGCCCTGCTGAAAGCCCCGGCGGTAGCGTTTGACCATCTTGATGATATGCATCAGGCGTTCCTGCAACAAAACTTCGACCTGCCGCCGGGAAGCGTGCCGTGCCACATCGTTAACTCTTCTGAAGCCTTCGTCCAGTTGGCACGTCAGGGCACCACCTGCTGCATGATCCCGCACTTACAGATTGAGAAAGAGCTGGAAAGCGGCGAGCTGATCGATTTAACGCCAGGTCTGTTCCAGCGTCGGATGCTGTACTGGCACCGTTTTGCACCGGAAAGCCGCATGATGCGCAACGTTACCGACGCGCTGCTGGAATACGGGCACAAGGTGTTGCGTCAGGATTAAACCGTTTATTGCTCCAGAGTGCCGGATGGTGGCGTAACGCCTTATCCGGCCGACAATCCTTACCCTCTTTTCATGCTATTCCCGCCACGTCTTTGAAATACATCACAAAATAAAACATGCCATGCGGCAAAAAACGACGCCCTGTTGGCTATTTTTTGCTGGCGACAAGCCAAATGAAAAAGCTCACCGTATCCGCAAAGATTCAACTTATTGCGTAATACGGAGCAAAAAATGGCAAATGTGCAGGAGTGGCAAACACTCGCTAATAAAGAACTCAGTCGACGGGAAAAAACCGTCGAATCGCTGGAAAGACAGACGGCGGAAGGAATTGCCATCAAGCCGCTATACACTGAAGCGGACCTCGATAATCTGGAAGTCACGGGCACTCTTCCCGGCCTACCGCCTTACGTGCGTGGCCCGCGCGCCACCATGTATACCGCGCAGCCGTGGACCATTCGCCAGTACGCTGGTTTCTCTACCGCTAAAGAGTCCAACGCCTTTTACCGCCGCAACCTCGCCGCCGGGCAAAAAGGACTTTCCGTCGCCTTTGACCTTGCCACCCATCGCGGCTATGACTCTGACAACCCGCGCGTGGCAGGTGACGTCGGCAAAGCGGGCGTGGCGATCGATACTGTCGAAGATATGAAGGTGCTGTTCGACCAAATTCCGCTGGATAAGATGTCGGTATCAATGACCATGAACGGCGCGGTGCTGCCGGTACTGGCGTTTTATATCGTGGCTGCAGAAGAACAAGGCGTAACGCCGGAGCAACTCACCGGGACCATTCAGAACGATATTCTGAAAGAGTACCTGTGCCGCAACACCTACATTTACCCGCCAAAACCTTCAATGCGCATCATCGCCGACATCATCGCCTGGTGTTCCGCCAATATGCCGCGCTATAACACCATCAGTATCAGCGGTTATCACATGGGGGAAGCCGGGGCGAACTGCGTCCAGCAGGTGGCGTTTACGCTGGCTGACGGCATTGAGTACATCAAAGCCGCGCTGTCTGCCGGGCTGAAAATTGATGATTTCGCGCCGCGCCTGTCATTCTTCTTCGGCATCGGCATGGATCTGTTTATGAACGTCGCCATGCTGCGCGCGGCTCGCTATTTGTGGAGTGAAGCAGTCAGCGGTTTTGGCGCAAACAACCCGAAATCTCTCGCTCTGCGTACCCACTGCCAGACCTCCGGCTGGAGTCTGACCGAGCAGGATCCTTACAACAACGTGATCCGCACGACCATTGAAGCGCTCGGCGCTACGCTTGGCGGCACCCAGTCTCTGCATACCAACGCCTTTGATGAGGCGCTCGGGCTACCCACCGATTTCTCCGCCCGCATCGCACGTAATACACAGATCATCATTCAGGAAGAGTCAGAGATCTGCCGCACCGTCGATCCGCTGGCCGGATCGTATTACGTCGAGTCGCTCACCGATCAAATCGTGAAGCAAGCGCGCACGATCATCAAACAAATTGATGAGGCAGGCGGCATGGCGAAAGCGATCGAAGCCGGGCTCCCTAAACGGATGATCGAAGAAGCTTCCGCGCGCGAGCAGTCGCTGATCGACCAGGGTAAACGCGTTATCGTCGGCGTGAATAAGTACAAGCTGGATAAAGAAGACGAAACGTCGGTACTGGAAATCGACAACGTGAAGGTACGCAACGAGCAAATTGCCTCGTTGCAGCATATCCGCGCAACTCGCGACACAGATGCCGTCAATGCCGCGCTCGCGGCGCTGACCCACGCCGCGCAGCATAATGAAAATCTACTGGCCGCCGCCGTTAACGCCGCCCGCGTTCGCGCCACGCTCGGTGAGATCTCCGACGCACTGGAAACCGCTTTTGACCGCTATCTGGTTCCCAGCCAGTGCGTCACCGGCGTGATTGCGCAAAGCTATCACCAGTCCGACAAATCCGCCGATGAGTTCGACGCCATCGTTGCGCAAACCGAACAGTTCCTCGCGGAAAATGGTCGCCGACCGAGGATTCTGATCGCCAAGATGGGCCAGGATGGTCACGATCGCGGCGCGAAAGTGATCGCCAGCGCCTACTCCGATCTCGGCTTCGATGTCGATCTCAGTCCGATGTTCTCCACACCAGAAGAGATCGCCCGTCTGGCGGTAGAAAACGATGTGCATGTAATAGGCGCATCGTCACTGGCGGCGGGTCATAAAACGCTGATCCCGGAACTGGTTACCGCGCTCAAAAAATGGGGGCGTGAAGATATCTGCGTGGTAGCAGGAGGCGTTATTCCGCCACAGGATTACGCCTTCCTGCACGAGCATGGCGTGGCAGCCATTTATGGCCCCGGCACGCCAATGCTCGACAGCGTCCGCGATGTGCTAACCCGTATCAGTCAGCATCATGATTAACGCCGCCACGCTTGAGGATACCGTCCGTCGCTTGCGACTTGGCGAACGGGCAACGCTCGCCCAGGCCATGACGCTGGTCGAAAGCAGCCACCCGCGCCACCAGCCGCTGAGTACGCAGTTGCTGGACGCAATTATGCCGTTCACCGGTAACGCCCTGCGTTTGGGGATAACCGGTACGCCGGGCGCGGGCAAAAGCACCTTTCTGGAAGCATTCGGCATGCTGTTAATCCGTCACGGATTACGGGTGGCGGTGATCGCCGTCGATCCCAGCAGCCCGGTTAGCGGCGGCAGCATTCTTGGCGATAAAACCCGCATGACGGAGCTGTCTCGCGCCGAATCTGCGTTTATTCGCCCGGTCCCTTCCAGCGGTCATTTAGGCGGAGCCAGCCAGCGCGCCCGCGAATTAATGCTGCTTTGCGAAGCGGCTGGCTTTGACGTGGTGATTGTAGAAACCGTCGGCGTTGGGCAGTCAGAAACCGAAGTCGCAGGCATGGTGGATTGCTTTATCTCACTGCAAATTGCCGGCGGTGGCGACGATTTGCAAGGCATCAAAAAAGGTCTGATGGAAATGGCGGATCTGGTCGTCATCAATAAGGACGACGGCGAGAACCATGCCAGCGTGGCCATCGCCCGCCATATGTACGAATCCGCCCTGCATATTCTGCGCCGTAAATATGACGAGTGGCAGCCGCTGGTTCTGACCTGTAGCGCCCTGGAAAAACGCGGTATTGAGGAGGTCTGGCAGGCGATAACCGACTTTAAAACGTGCCTTACCGCCAGCGGTCGACTGGAAAAAGTCCGCCAGCAGCAGGCGGTGGACTGGTTACACCAGCAGGCTGAAGAAGAAGCCCTACATCTGCTGTTTGCGCGGACTGATTTCGACCGCTATTTCCAGCAGACGCTACAGGCCGTCAAAAATAACGATCTGTCGCCGCGCACCGGTCTGCGGCACATCAGCGAATTTATCCAGCATCATTACTTTCAATAAAGAGAACATTATGTCTTATCAATACGTCAACGTGGTCATCATCCAGAAAGTCGCGGTTATTGAGTTCAATTACGCCCGCAAGCTCAATGCCCTGAGTAAAGTGTTTATTGACGATCTGATGCAGGCGCTGAGCGATCTCAATCGTGCGGACATTCGCTGCATCATTCTGCGCGCTCCGAGTGGAGCCAAAGTTTTCTCTGCCGGGCATGATATTCATGAACTCCCGACCGGACGTCGCGATCCGCTCTCCTATGACGATCCGCTGCGTCAGATAACCCGCATGATCCAAAAATATCCAAAACCGGTGATCTCTATGGTTGAAGGCAGCGTCTGGGGCGGCGCATTTGAGATGATCATGAGTTCCGATCTGATCATCGCCGCTGAAACATCCACCTTCTCGATGACCCCGGTCAACCTCGGCGTGCCGTATAACCTAGTCGGCATCCACAACCTGACTCGCGACGCCGGTTTTCACATCGTGAAAGAGCTGATCTTTACCGCCTCACCTATCACCGCTCAGCGTGCGATGGCCGTCGGGATCCTCAACCATGTGGTTCCTGTAGACGAACTGGAGGATTTCACTCTGCAAATGGCGCACCACATCTCGGAGAAAGCGCCGCTGGCGATCGCTGTCATTAAAGAAGAGCTGCGCGTACTGGGTGAAGCGCACACCATGAATTCCGATGAGTTCGAGCGCATTCAGGGCATGCGCCGCGCGGTGTACGACAGCGAGGATTATCAGGAAGGGATGAACGCGTTTATGGAAAAACGTAAACCTAATTTTGTCGGCCATTAATCACGTCTGAGGAAGGAGACGGCCATGAAACGGATGAGCGCCGAAAAGGCGGCAGAAATTATCCAGCACGATGATATGGTGGCGTTTAGCGGCTTTACCCCCGCGGGTTCGCCAAAAGCGTTACCCACCGCAATTGCCCAACGCGCCTGCGAACAGCATCAGAACGGACAGCCTTTTCAGATCCGCCTGCTGACCGGAGCATCAATTGGCGCCGCCGCTGATGATGTACTATCCGCGGCGGATGCCGTTTCCTGGCGTGCGCCTTATCAAACGTCATCGGGCCTGCGCGAGAAAATTAATCAGGGCCAGGTGAGGTTTGTCGATCTCCATTTGAGCGAAGTGGCGCAAATGGTTAATTACGGCTTTTTTGGCGAGATCGATGTTGCCGTCATTGAAGCCTCAGCCATCGCGCCGGATGGCCGGATTTGGCTGTCCAGCGGTATCGGTAATGCCCCCACCTGGCTGCTGCGGGCGAAAAAAGTGATCATTGAATTGAATCATTACCATAATCCGCGTGTGGCGGAGTTTGCCGACATCGTGATACCCGGTGCGCCGCCGCGGCGTAACAGCGTACCCATTTTTCATACCATGGATCGCGTAGGCAGTCAGTGCGTACAGATAGACCCCAAAAAGGTGGTTGCGGTGGTGGATACCGAACTGCCCGATGCAGGAAATGCATCGGATAAAACCAATCCGGTCAGCCAACAAATTGCCGATAACGTAGTCTCTTTTCTGCTGGCAGAAATGGCGCACAAACGCATTCCAGCTGAGTTTCTGCCCTTACAAAGCGGGGTGGGCAATATCAACAACGCGGTAATGGCTCGACTGGGCGAGAACCCGGATATCCCGCCCTTTATGATGTATTCGGAGGTGTTGCAGGAGTCGGTGGTGCATCTGCTGGAAACGGGCAAGATAACTGGTGCCAGCGCCTCCAGCCTGACCATTTCAGCCCCGTCGCTACAGAAGATTTACGACAACATGGACTTCTTCGCCAGCCGGATAGTGTTGCGCCCGCAGGAGATCTCCAATAATCCGGAAATCATTCGTCGGCTGGGAGTCATTGCGCTCAACGTCGGTCTGGAGTTTGATATCTACGGTCATGCCAATTCCACGCACGTTGCGGGGGTGAACCTGATGAACGGCATCGGCGGCAGCGGAGATTTCGAGCGCAACGCCTACCTGTCTATCTTTATGGCGCCGTCGATTGCCAAAGGCGGGAAAATCTCAACCATCGTACCGATGTGCAGCCATGTCGACCACAGCGAACATAGCGTTAAAGTGATCGTGACCGAACAAGGGATTGCCGATCTGCGTGGGTTATCTCCGATGCAGCGGGCGCACACAATTATCAATAACTGTGCGCATCCGCTTTACAGAGATTACTTGCACCGCTATCTGGAGAAAGCGCCCGGCGGGCATATCCATCACGATCTCAGCCATGCGTTCGATCTACATCGCAACCTTCTCGAAACAGGCTCGATGCTAGGTTAACTTGCACTACCGTCACGATCTTCAGCAATATGCTGGAGCATGGTGGCGGTATAGCGATGATTTTTCAGCGAATAGAGAAACTCCTGCATATACATGGGACTGCCGGGCGCGTCGAAATATTTCAGCGTCGACGGGTTCACCAGCCGCCAGGCGAAGTGAGGGATCACCGTCAAAAACTGCCCGCGCTCCACCGCGCTAATCTTGGCCATAAAGCTGTACGGACGATAGATAATCGTCGGGTTGATCCCGCAGGGTCGCATGTATGCATCCAGCATCGCCTCAAAGTTGGCGCGATTCTGGAAGCGCATTTGCAGCCAGGGCAGCTCGCGCAGCAGATCCTGCGGCTGTTTTTCTTCATAGCGCCGGGAAACGAGAAACCCCAAACGCAGCGGAGGCAGTTCGCTGATCGCCAAATTTTCCAGCTCCTGCACGCGGGGGGAAACGTGCTGCGGCGAGATAATAAAATCCAGTTTGCGATCGAACAGGTTATCAATCACCCCATTCTCGCTGAATTCAACGGCCTGAGCCGTCACACCGTCATACTTGTCACCAAGGCTAATCAACTGGTCAAAAATAATCGTTGGGTAGGTATTGTCGATGCCGATAACAATTTCCCGCGAGCAGCGAGAGGCGTTATGGATTTCGTTATCAATGGCAGAGAGGCGCTGATAAACGGGAAACAGCTTCTGATACAGCTCTTGTCCTGCTTTATTCAGGCTGATGTTGTTATCTTTGCGGGTAAACAACGTATAGCCGATTTGATCTTCCAGTGCAGCAATGCTTTTACCGAAGGGCGATGCGGTCATATGTATTTTTTCTGCCGCTCTGGCGATGTTATTGGTTTGCGCCAGCAGAATGAAATTACGCATCTTTTTCGAGATAAAAATATCCATAGCGTCCCCTTAAAAATCGCTATGGCCTATCCTCATTACGGCGAAAAAAAAGACCGGATGTGAAGTCTCATTTTTACAGTTGCTCACAGAAAAAACCCGGCTGGAAAGCCGGGTCTGCAACAATTACTGAGTTTTGGCTGGCGTTGCAGCTGATTGCCCCGCCGTCGGCTCAATCTGGAAGACGACATCAACCTGATCGTCAAACTGAATAACCGGCTGTTCGTAGGTTTCCTGAGCAGAAGCAGCAGGTGCGGCATCGGCTTTCATCATCCGTACCATCGGGCTCGGCTGATAATTGGAAACGTGGTAGCGCACGCTGTACACCGGGCCAAGTTTGCTATTGAAGCCCGCAGCCAGTTGTTCTGCCTGATGAATAGCATCATCAATTGCCGCTTTACGCGCTTTATCTTTGTAAGCATCCGGTTGGGCAACACCAAGCGATACCGAACGGATCTCATTCAGACCAGCCTTCAGCGCGCCATCGAGCAGAGCGTTAAGTTTGTCCAGCTGGCGCAGCGTGACTTCAACGGTGCGCACCGCACGATACCCTTTGAGGATACTTTTACCGTTCTGGTAGTCGTAATCCGGCTGGGTACGCAGGTTTGCAGCGCTAATGTCTTTCTTCGCTATCTGGTTCTGTTCAAGGAAGGACAGATATTGCGCCACGCGCTCATCGGCCTGCTTCTTCGCTGAAGCCGCATCCTTGGCAGCAACGTTCACTTCAATTGCCAGCGTAGCGATGTCTGGTGTCGCATCCACGCTCGCTGTTCCGGAAGTCACGATGTGCGGTCCATTTGGCAACTCATTTGCCTGTACCGATAGTGCGCTGAATCCGACTAATGCCGCCAGGGCCATTATTTTGAACTTCACGGTCGTTCCTCCATGTTTCAATAATTACCCCGAAACTCAGGGCACATGCAGGCAAGCTTAGACGATCTCGCTGCGTTGTCCATCAGACAACACTTAGTTGAACAACGCATGAACGTGCGCAACACCTTCTTTTGCCAGTTGAAAAGCAATAAACCACATCACTAATCCTACCAGCGTATTGATGATGCGCTGCGCTTTAGCAGTGCGCAGACGCGGAGCCAGCCAGGCCGCCAACAATGCCAGACCGAAGAACCACAGGAACGAAGCGCTGACGGTTCCCAGCGCAAACCAGCGCTTCGGCTCAACGTCCAGTTGCCCCCCCAGACTCCCCAGCACCACAAAGGTATCCAGGTAAACATGGGGATTGAGCCATGTCACCGCCAGCATGGTGGCGATGATTTTCCAGCGCCCCTGCTTCATCACCTCGGCACTGGCCAGTTCCAGATTACTGCTCATCGCCGTTTTTAACGCCCCGAAACCGTACCAGAGTAAAAAAGCCACCCCACCCCAGGTGACCAGCGCCATCAGCCATGGTGACTGCATCAACAAGGCGCTACCGCCAAAGATCCCCGCACAAATCAGCACTAAATCGCTGATAGCACAGAGTAAAGCAATCATGATGTGATACTGGCGGCGAATGCCCTGGTTCATCACGAAGGCGTTTTGCGGACCAAGCGGAAGAATCATGGCCGCACCAAGTGCAAGCCCTTGAAAGTAATACGATAACACGTTAATCATCCCGAACTGTTTCTCTTAGGAGCAGACTATAGCGCGGGGAAAACATTAGCGGAAATGGATAATTTTAATCGCAGATTAGGGAAATTAATGGAAAGAAAGTTTTTATCGGCCCGGAAAGCAAAAGCGCCTCCGGGTGCGTAATTACTCTGCCGCGCGCTCTTTCACACGCTTGAAGTTCACATCCATCTGCGGATACGGGAAGCTGATGCCGTTGGCATCGAACTCGCGCTTAATACGCTCCAGTACGTCCCAGTAGACGCTTTGCAGGTCGCTGCTGTTGCTCCAGACGCGTACCACAAAATTAATTGAGGAAGCCCCCAGCTCATTCAGGCGTACCGTCATTTCACGGTCTTTAAGAATGCGATCTTCCGACTGAATGATATCAGTGAGGATTTTTTTCACCTGATCGATATCGGAGTCGTAAGCCACGCCGATAATAAATTCGTTACGACGAACCGGCTCACGAGAGAAGTTAATGATGTTCCCGGCAATAATTTTACCGTTCGGGATCACTACAATCTTACCGTCAACGGTACGCATGGTGGTGGAGAAAATCTGCACGTTGAGCACGGTTCCCGCTACGCCGCCGAGATCGACATACTCACCCGCACGGAACGGACGGAACATTACCAGCAGGACACCTGCGGCGAGGTTGGACAGCGAACCTTGCAGCGCCAGACCGACGGCTAAACCTGCGGCACCGAGAACGGCGATCACGGAGGCTGTTTGCACCCCAACGCGGCCCAGAGCGGCAATCAGCGTGAAAGCGATAATACCGTAACGCACCAGTGCAGAGAGGAAGTCGGCAACAGTGGCATCAATTTTACGCGCCAGCATCAGGCGGTTAACGGTATTTGATACAATGCGCGCCACGATCATACCGATAATGACAATCGCGATGGCCGCAACGATGTTGACGGCATAGCTCAACAGCAGTTCCTGGTTGCGCACCAGCCAGGTGCCCGCACCGTTTATGCTGTCGACAACATTCAAATCTTCCATTCAATATTCCTTTTTTGCTTACCCAAACGGGAGAAATAAAGCCGCCCTAACGGGACTGGCAACCTGACAAGGGTAAACAATAAACCTGGATTTTGCCAAACAGATCACAGAATTCTCTGCCAGCAGAACGTTGACATAGCAATAAAAAAGGCCCGCATTTGCGGGCCTCATGTCACGTGGAACGGCGTAAATTACAGAACGTCAACCGCGTTCAGTTCTTTGAAAGCCTGTTCCAGACGGGTGATCATGGTTGCCTGACCAGCACGCAGCCATACGCGCGGATCGTAGTATTTCTTGTTCGGCTGATCTTCGCCTTTCGGGTTACCCAACTGGCCCTGCAGGTAAGCTTCGTTTGCTTTGTAGTAGTTCAGAACGCCTTCCCAGGTAGCCCATTGGGTATCGGTATCGATGTTCATTTTCACTACGCCGTAGCTTACGGAGTCTTTGATTTCCTGAGCAGTAGAACCGGAACCGCCGTGGAAGACGAAGTTCAGGCTGTTGTGCGGCAGGTTATGTTTCTTAGAAACATAGTCCTGAGAGTCGCGCAGGATGGTCGGGGTCAGAACGACGTTACCCGGCTTGTAAACGCCGTGTACGTTACCGAAGGAAGCTGCGATGGTGAAACGCGGGCTGATTTTGCTCAGCTCGGTGTATGCGTAATCAACGTCTTCCGGCTGGGTGTACAGTGCAGAAGCGTCCATGTGGCTGTTGTCCACGCCATCTTCTTCGCCACCGGTGCAACCCAGTTCGATTTCCAGAGTCATGCCCATTTTGGACATGCGCGCCAGGTATTTGGAGCAGATTTCGATGTTCTCTTCCAGAGACTCTTCAGACAGGTCGATCATGTGAGAAGAGAACAGCGGTTTGCCGGTTGCTGCGAAGTGTTTTTCACCCGCGTCCAGCAGACCGTCGATCCACGGCAGCAGTTTCTTCGCGCAGTGGTCAGTGTGCAGGATAACCGGAACACCGTAGTGTTCAGCCATCTGGTGAACGTGATGTGCGCCAGAGATAGCACCCAGGATTGCAGCACCCTGAGGAACGTCGGACTTCACGCCTTTACCCGCGATGAAAGAAGCACCACCGTTGGAGAACTGTACGATTACCGGCGCTTTAACTTTTGCAGCGGTTTCCAGTACGGCGTTGATGGAGTCGGTACCAACGCAGTTAACAGCTGGCAGAGCAAAGTTGTTTTCTTTAGCTACCTGGAAAACTTTCTGTACGTCATCACCAGTGATTACGCCTGGTTTTACGAAATCAAAAATTTTAGACATGTTGCGAGTCCTGTATCTTCGGCCTTGGAAAGGGCGCGCGCCCTAAAGCGCGCTAATAATTGGGCAGGTTTCCCTGCCCATTAAATTCTTACTTTTTAGCACGCTCTTCGAGCATGGCTACTGCTGGCAGTACTTTGCCTTCCACGAATTCGAGGAACGCGCCGCCGCCAGTAGAGATGTAGGAGATTTTGTCAGCAATGCCGAACAGGTCGATTGCTGCCAGGGTGTCACCGCCGCCTGCGATAGAGAATGCTTCGCTGTCTGCGATGGCATTAGCAACGATTTCAGTACCTTTGCGGAAGTTCGGGAATTCGAACACGCCAACCGGGCCGTTCCACAGAATGGTTTTCGCATTCTTCAGGATGTCAGCCAGCTGCTGTGCAGAAGCGTCGCCGATATCCAGGATCTGCTCGTCTTCTTTTACATCGCTAACGGATTTCAGGGTAGCCGGTGCGGTTTCAGAGAATTCAGTCGCTACGCGAACGTCGGTCGGAACCGGGATGTCGCAAGTGGTCAGCAGACGCTTAGCTTCGTCAACCAGGTCAGCTTCGTACAGGGATTTACCCACGTTGTGACCTTGAGCAGCAACGAAGGTGTTCGCGATACCACCGCCAACAATCAGCTGGTCAGCGATTTTTGACAGAGAATCAAGAACGGTCAGTTTGGTAGAAACTTTAGAACCACCAACGATAGCAACCATCGGACGAGCAGGTTCTTTCAGTGCTTTACCCAGTGCATCCAGCTCGGCAGCGAGCAGCGGACCTGCGCAAGCGACATCGGCGAATTTACCGATACCGTGAGTAGACGCCTGCGCACGGTGAGCAGTACCGAAAGCGTCCATAACGAATACGTCGCACAGAGCAGCATATTTTTTGGACAGCGCTTCGTCGTCTTTCTTCTCGCCTTTGTTGAAGCGAACGTTTTCCAGAACAACCAGTTCACCAGCAGCGACTTCAACGCCGTCCAGGTAATCTTTTACCAGGCGAACCGGAGCAGACAGTTTGTCTTTCAGGTAGTTAACAACCGGCAGCAGAGAGAATTCTTCGTTGTACTCGCCTTCGGTAGGACGACCCAGGTGGGAAGTTACCATCACTTTAGCACCCTGTTTCAGGGCCAGCTCGATGGTCGGCAGGGAAGCACGGATACGCGCATCGCTGGTTACTTTCCCTTCTTTAACTGGTACGTTCAGGTCCGCACGGATAAAAACGCGTTTACCAGCCAGATCCAGATCGGTCATCTTAATTACAGACATGGTGAATCCTCTCGTTGATTCATAAAGTTTTGTCGACGCTCAAGCGTCGAGCCTGAAACCAATAGCAGCCATCGCTAACGTCGTGTCGAGCATACGGTTAGCAAAGCCCCATTCATTATCACACCAGACCAGCGTTTTGATCAGGTGAGCGCCACTCACGCGCGTTTGCGTACCATCAACGATGGCGCTGTGCGGGTCGTGGTTAAAATCTACTGAGACCAACGGTAATTCCGTATAGTCAACTATACCATGAAATGCACCTTGTGCTGCTTTTTGCAGCAACTGGTTGACTTCACTGGCTTTTACTGGTTTTTTCACCGTCACGCTTAAGTCGATCGCCGTCACATTTATGGTCGGTACACGCACCGCAATCGCTTCAAAACGATCGTTAAACTGCGGGAAAATTCGCGTGATGCCCGCCGCCAGTTTGGTATCAACCGGAATGATCGACTGGCTGGCCGCTCGCGTGCGACGCAGGTCAGGATGATAAGCATCAATAACCTGCTGATCGTGCATCGCGGAGTGGATCGTGGTGACGGTACCAGACTCAATGCCGTAAGCATCATCCAGCAATTTAATGACGGGTATTATGCAATTCGTGGTGCAGGAGGCATTGGAAACGATCCGGTGCTCAGCGCGCAGCTGATCCTGATTAACGCCAAACACAACGGTTGCGTCGATGTCGTGACTACCAGGATGTGAAAAGAGCACTTTCTTTGCGCCGGCGGCAATATGCGCCTCGCCGTGTTCGCGGCTGCCAAAGACCCCCGTACAATCCAGCACAACGTCGACACCCAGTTCGCGCCACGGAAGCGCATCGAGCGTTCGCTCATGCAGAATGCGGATCGCGTCATCGCCAACGATGAGCTGGTCTCGTTCCTGACGAACATCCCAGGCAAAACGCCCATGGCTGGTGTCATATTTCAACAAATGCGCCATGCCTGCAGCATCCGCCAGTTCGTTGATTGCCACCACGGTGATTTCCGCCCGACGCCCGGATTCATACAAAGCACGAACCACGTTGCGTCCGATGCGACCGAAACCATTAATCGCTACGCGTACGGTCATAGGTCTCCTGCAAGGATTTCTCAGAAACGATGTGGCAGACAGAGTAATGCAGCAAATCGCTCAGGGAAACCTTACCTGTCGCAAACTGCGACTAATTGGTTAATTGTCGAACATTTAATCGACTGAAACGCTTCAGCTAGAATAAGCGAAACGCGGAATAAAAGGAATGATTGTCCAGCAACAGAACACAGTTATCTGACTTACGTCACATTTTAACGTCCTTCAACGCAACTTTTATTCCATATTCCAGAATTACGAATAACCGTAGCAAGATTATTTCGTTGCCATGTCACAAATCCTGATTTATATCAGAAAGCTCCCTAACCCGCGTCTATATTATCAGCGCTACGTCCGAGTCTCGGAGTCCCTCAACTATGGCAACATTCTATCCCCATCCATCTGAAGCTCGCTTTCATGCGCTGCGTTTATTACCGGGCCAGGAAGTCTTTTCAGCGCTACACGCTTTTATCCAGCAGCATCAACTACAGGCAGCCTGGATAGCGGGTTGCACCGGCAGTTTGACCAACATTGCTCTGCGCTTCGCCGGACGTGAAGAAACCACATTACTTACGGGTACGTGGGAAATTATCTCTCTGAACGGCACGCTGGAACTTACCGGCGAGCATCTTCATCTGGCGGTTGCTGACCCACACGGCGCGATGCTGGGCGGACACATGATGCCGGGCTGTACCGTGCGAACCACGCTGGAACTGGTGATTGGCGAGTTGACGTCTCTGGCATTCAGCCGTCAGCCCTGCGCCGTTTCCGGTTATGACGAACTGGTTATTTCATCCCGCTAACGATTCACTTATACGAGGTCTTTTATGGCGCGTCGCCAATTTTCCAGCCAGTCTCTGGTTCTTATTGTCATTGCTATCGCCATCAACATGGTCGGTGGACAGCTTATCAGCATGTTGAAATTACCTATTTTTCTCGACTCGATTGGCACGTTGATCAGCGCGGTGCTGTTAGGACCGGTTGTGGGGATGCTAACCGGATTACTCACTAACCTGTTGTGGGGGTTGCTGACCGATCCGATCGCCGCCGCCTTTGCGCCCGTCGCCATGGTTATTGGACTGGTCGCCGGTTGGCTGGCACGGGCGGGATGGTTTCGCACCTTACCCAAAGTCGTGGTCAGCGGCGTAATTATCACGCTTGCCGTGACCCTCGTTGCCGTGCCGATTCGCACGACTCTGTTCGGCGGTGTCACTGGCAGCGGCGCGGATCTTTTTGTCGCCTGGATGCACTCGGTCGGTCAGAACCTGGTGGAGTCCGTCGCCATCACCGTCATCGGTGCAAATCTGGTCGATAAAATCCTCACGGCAATCATCGTCTGGGTGCTGCTGCGACAGCTTCCGCTGCGCACCACGCGCCATTTCCCTACGATGTCTGCCGTGCGCTAAATGCATCCGTTTACGTCGTTAACTCTATGGGTGCTTGCCGCCTGCTCCACGCTCCTGCTGCCAGCCGGAGTGCCGCTCAGCTTGTACAGCGCCGCGACGTTTGTCGGTTTGCTATGTATGAAGGCTACGCGGTCGCGGGCGAAATACGTACTCTGGCTGATGATCCCCTTAGGACTGGGGCTATGGCTGGTACACGGCGGATGGCTTACCGAGTGGATTAGCGGGCAGCCGCGCGCACCAGAACGCTGGGCCGATGCCGTTACGCTCTGGCTGCGGATCCTGGCCATTGTGTCGACATCGCAGATGTGGATGCAGTACGTGCCGGTTGCGCGCTTTATGCGCGCCCTGTTTGCTTCACGCCTGCCGCCAGGCGTTGCCTATCTGTTCGCAGGCCCGCTGCTGGTGGTTGAACAGCTCAAACGCCAATTGGCGATTATTCACGAGGCTCAGCGCGCACGCGGCGTACCGCTGGATGAGTCCTGGTACCAACGTTTACGCGCTATGCCGGCATTGATTGTGCCGCTCACCCATAACGCGCTCAATGACTTGGCCATTCGCGGTGCAGCGCTCGATATGCGCGGATTTCGCCTGCATCGCACTCGCACCACGCTGTGGGCGCCACCAGACAGCACCTTACAACGTCTGGCCCGCTACGGTATGGTGGTTCTGATGGCAGTTGAGACAGGAATCTGGATATGGTTACGTTAGAGCAGTTTCGCTATATTCCGACGCACGCTATGCGGCCGTCCGCCTGTTACGATTTCCATTACGCCAGGCCTGGTATGGTGGCTATTTTTGGTGAGAACGGCAGCGGGAAAAGTACGCTGGCACAGCTGATGGCTGGCTGGTACCCCGACTTCCTTCCGGGAGAAATTGAGGGCACTGGTACGCTACTGGGTAATCCCATCGGGCAACTATCGCTGGTCGAGCAGTCGAGTACCATCCAGCTTGTGCAGCAGTCACCTTACCTGCAGCTTTCAGGTTGTACTTTCAGCGTGGAGGAAGAAGTGGCGTTTGGCCCGGAAAATCTCTGCCTTACCGAGACTGAAATTATGCAGCGCATAGATGCCGCCCTTACGCTGACAGAATGTCAGCCCCTACGCCATCGTCATCCCGGCACCCTTTCCGGCGGGGAAACCCAGCGGGTAGTCATTGCCAGCGCACTCGCCATGCAGCCGAAAATATTGATTCTGGATGAAGCGTTCAGTCGCCTGACGGCGCAAGCCACGGCAATGCTGCTGGCGCGACTGCAACAGTGGGCACAGGAACAGCATGCTTTGGTGATATTTTTCGAACGCAACCCTTCACCTTTTCTCAGCTACTGCCAGCAGGCATGGCAGCTGCGCGACGGAGCATTATCATCACTATGCTAACGCTAAACCAGGTCAGCTATCGCTGGCCGAACGCCGCCGATGACTGTTTACGCAATATTTCGCTGGAACTCCAGGAGGGGGAATGGCTGGCGCTAACGGGCGATAATGGCGCAGGAAAATCCACGCTTTTGCGCATCATGGCCGGGCTACTGACGCCCTCATCCGGCACAATAACCGTTCAAAATCGTGCGATTGCGCAACTGAAAAACCGGGAGCGCGCCAGGGTGCTCGGCGTACTGTTTCAGGAAGCGGAGAATCAAATCTTTCACAGCAAGGTTGCAGAGGAAGTTGCCTTCGGATTACGGCTACAGAAGCTTCCGGCGACTGAAATTGCGCAACGCACGATGGCGGCGCTGCAATTATGTCAGTTAGAGGATGTCGCCGACGCGCACCCGCTCGATCTGCATACTGCACAACGACGTATGGTTGCCGTCGCCAGTCTGGAAGCCCTCAAACCCGCTATTCTACTGCTGGATGAGCCCAGTCGGGACTTTGATGCGCACTGGCTTGGCATCTTCGAAAACTGGCTGGCAGTGTGTCGTACACGTAGCACCAGCGTTGTAGCGATCAGTCATGACGCTGCATTTACGCAGCGCCATTTTTCGCGCATAGTACGTCTTGAAGCAGGTCAGCTACGCACGTAACTACCCTGATAAGCAAAAAAACGGGCCGCCTGAGCGACCCGTTTTCATCTGTAATCGAAATTACAGCAGTTCTTTTGCTTTCGCGACCACGTTATCTACGGTGAAGCCGAATTCTTCAAACAGCAGTTCTGCCGGTGCAGACTCACCAAAGGTAGTCATACCGACAATAGCGCCGTTCAGGCCCACGTATTTGAACCAGTAGTCAGCAATGCCAGCTTCGATAGCGACGCGAGCAGAGACGGCTTTCGGCAGTACGGATTCACGGTAAGCCGCATCCTGCTTGTCGAATGCATCAGTAGACGGCATGGAAACAACGCGCGCTTTCACGCCTTCAGCGGTCAGTTTGTCCCAGGCAGCCACGGCAAGTTCAACTTCAGAACCGGTGGCGATGAAGATCAACTCCGGCTGACCCGCGCAATCTTTCAGCACGTAGCCACCGCGAGCGATGTTCGCCAGTTGCTCTGCGGTACGTTCCTGCTGTGCCAGGTTCTGACGGGAGAGGATCAGCGCGGTCGGGCCGTCCTGACGCTCAACACCGTATTTCCATGCTACTGCGGATTCAACCTGGTCACACGGACGCCATGTGCTCATGTTCGGGGTCACACGCAGAGAAGCAACCTGCTCTACCGGCTGGTGAGTCGGGCCATCTTCACCCAGACCGATGGAGTCGTGAGTATAGACCATCACCTGACGCTGTTTCATCAGCGCAGCCATACGCACCGCGTTACGGGCATATTCCACGAACATCAGGAAGGTGGAGGTGTACGGCAGGAAACCACCATGCAGGGAAATACCGTTTGCGATAGCGGTCATACCGAATTCACGTACACCGTAATGGATGTAGTTACCGGCAGTATTTTCGTTGATGGCCTTAGAACCAGACCACAGAGTCAGGTTAGACGGTGCCAGGTCAGCGGAGCCGCCGAGGAATTCAGGCAGCAGAGGACCGAAGGCTTCAATCGCGTTCTGAGACGCTTTACGGCTGGCGATTTTCGCCGGATTAGCCTGCAGCTTAGCAATGAACTCGTTGGCTTTCGCGTCGAAGTCAGACGGCATTTCACCTTTCATACGACGGGTGAATTCAGCAGCTTCCTGCGGGAAAGCTTTGGCATAAGCAGCGAACTTCTCGTTCCATGCGGCTTCTTTTGCCTGGCCGGCTTCTTTCGCATCCCACTGCGCGTAGATTTCAGACGGGATTTCGAACGGCGCGTATTTCCAGCCCAGCTGTTCGCGGGTCAGTGCGATTTCTGCATCGCCCAGCGGTGCACCGTGAGAGTCGTGGGTACCGGCTTTGTTCGGAGAACCGAAACCGATGATGGTTTTGCACATCAGCAGGGACGGTTTGTCGGTCACTGCGCGTGCTTCTTCAACAGCGCGTTTAATCGCGTCAGCATCGTGACCATCTACACCACGAATCACGTGCCAGCCGTAAGCTTCGAAACGCTTCGCGGTGTCATCGGTGAACCAGCCTTCAACGTGGCCATCGATAGAGATGCCGTTGTCATCGTAGAACGCAACCAGTTTACCCAGTTTCAGCGTACCAGCCAGGGAACATACCTCGTGAGAGATACCTTCCATCATGCAGCCGTCGCCCATGAAAGCATAGGTGAAGTGGTCAACGATGTCGTGACCAGGACGGTTAAACTGCGCCGCCAGCGTTTTTTCAGCGATAGCCATACCCACTGCATTCGCAATGCCCTGACCCAAAGGACCGGTCGTGGTTTCAACACCCGCGGTGTAACCCACTTCCGGGTGACCCGGCGTTTTGGAGTGCAGCTGACGGAAGTTCTGCAGCTCGGACATCGGCAGATCATAGCCGGTGAGGTGCAGCAGGCTGTAAATCAGCATTGAACCGTGGCCGTTAGACAGCACGAAACGGTCACGGTCAGCCCAGGACGGGTTAGTCGGGTTGTGGTTCAGGAAATCACGCCACAGGACTTCGGCAATGTCAGCCATACCCATCGGGGCACCCGGGTGACCGGATTTGGCTTTCTGTACTGCGTCCATGCTCAGCGCACGAATAGCATTGGCAAGCTCTTTACGTGAGGACATTTTGACTCCAGATCGGATAATGAAGGCCACGCCCTAAACGACTTGACGACAGCGCGTTTTGGGCTACGCCGGAAAAAAGTGCCAACAATGTAACCCAAGCCGCGTGTCATGTACATGGAGCATCCTTTTACCGCTTCAGAAATCTCTGGATCATGCGCGCAAGTTGCGCAATCTTCTCGCCCGCTTATTGTTCTTTTCTTTATACTTATGCCGAGCGTCGGTTCACCTGCAAACGACGCATTTTTTAGAATAATCCTGACTTTGTGCGGAAGAGAAAAAATGAAAATTCGCGCTTTACTGCTTGCTACGAGCATGGCGGCGGCATTGACCGGCTGCCAGAACATGGACTCAAACGGACTGCTTTCCTCAGGCGCAGAGGCTTTTCAGGCCTACAGTCTGAGCGATGCGCAGGTAAAAGCGCTGAGCGATCAGGCCTGTAAGGATATGGACAGCAAAGCTACCATCGCCCCGGCTGGCAGCGAGTATGCAACGCGTCTTGGCAAAATCGCCGCCGCGCTTGGCGATAACATTAACGGCCAGCCGGTGAACTACAAAGTCTATATGGCGAAAGATGTAAATGCCTTTGCCATGGCGAACGGCTGTATCCGCGTATACAGCGGCCTGATGGATATGATGACAGACAACGAAGTCGAAGCGGTGATCGGCCACGAAATGGGTCACGTTGCGCTGGGTCACGTGAAAAAAGGGATGCAGGTTGCGCTGGGTACGAACGCCGTGCGGGCAGCTGCGGCTTCCGCTGGCGGGATTGTCGGCAGCCTGTCGCAATCGCAATTGGGCGATCTTGGCGAGAAACTGGTGAACTCACAGTTCTCCCAGCGTCAGGAATCCGAGGCGGATGATTACTCGTATGATCTGTTGCGCAAACGTGGGATCAATCCGGCTGGCTTAGCCACCAGTTTTGAGAAACTGGCAAAACTGGAAGCAGGACGTCAAAGCTCAATGTTTGACGATCATCCGGCATCCGCAGAACGTGCGCAACATATTCGCGATCGCATGAGCGCAGACGGGATCAAATAATCTTCGAACAGTGCCGGATGGCGGCGTGAACGCCTTATCCGGCCTACAGAATTACAAATTTAGTCCAATGATCGGGCGTTATTGGCGAAGCCAGTTTGAGACCGGACAGCGCACAGCCACCGGAGCGTACACGTAGTACGTGAGGATGGCGAGCACTGCCCGGGTTCAAAATGGCGAGTAAAATAGCCCGAAACCGTTACTCGCCTTTTTTCGCCGCCTGGATATAGAGCATTTCTAATGCTAACGTTGCCGCCGCCAGTGCGGTGATCTCTGACTGATCGTAGGCCGGAGCCACTTCAACAACATCCATCCCGACGATGTTCAGATCTTTCAGACCACGTACCAGTTTAATAGCACGATCGGAAGTCAGACCGCCGATCACTGGCGTACCGGTTCCTGGTGCAAACGCCGGATCCAGACAGTCGATATCAAAAGTCAGGTATACCGGCATATCACCGACAATCTGCTTAACCTGAGCGATAATGTCATCAACGCTGCGGTCGTTAACCTGGCACGCATCCAGTACGGTAAAGCCGTTGTCTTTGTCAAACTCGGTACGAATACCGATCTGCACAGAGTGATTCGGATCGATCAGACCTTCGTTCGGCGCAGTGTAGAACATGGTACCGTGGTCGAATTCGCAGCCGTTCGCGTAGGTGTCGGTGTGAGCATCAAAGTGCACCAGCGCCATTTTACCAAAGTGTTTAGCGTGTGCGCGCAGCAGCGGTAGCGTGACGAAGTGGTCGCCGCCAAAGGAGAGCATGCGCTTACCGGCAGACAGCAGCTTCTCAGCATGCGCCTGCAGTTTTTCACTCATTTCACGCGCATCCCCGAACGCATAAACCAGATCGCCGCAGTCCACCACGTTCAGGCGCTCGCGCATATCGAAGTTCCACGGGAATCGGTTGTGCTCCCAGGCCAGGTTGGTTGACACCTGACGGATTGCCGCCGGACCATGACGCCCGCCCGCACGACCAGACGTTGCCATATCAAACGGTACACCGGTGATCACCCAGTCGGCGTCGCTGTCGTACGGCATGAAGTTCATCGGCAGACGTAAAAAACCAAAGGCGTTAGAAACCAGGGAGTTGTCGTATTGATGACCTAAGGTGCTCATGTACTGACCTCTTTAAAAATCGATGAAAAAAAATCCCCTCCGCGTCGTTAAGCCCGACGAGGAAGGGATTGATTTGGTAACTGCATATTTACGGCAAATTATCGCCGTTATTTTGTACGGATTCAAGTGAGTGCCACAAATGCTGCCCCCGCGGATTCCGACTGCCGGATGGCGGCTTCGCCTTATCCGGCCTACTTTCGTAGGAACGGTAAGCGCAGCGCCACCTGGTATTTATCGTTACTCATCTTCCAGATAAGTATAACCGTACAGACCGGCTTCAAACTCTTCGAGGAACTGCTGTTGCAGCTCAGCGTCCAGATCGGTGTTTTTCACCTGGTCACGGAACTGCGTCAGCAGGGTGTTCGGATCCAGCTGCACGTATTGCAGCATATCCGCCACGGTATCCCCTTCGTCGGACAGCTCAACTTCTACGCTGCCGTCAGGGAAGACGAACACGTCAACCGCTTCGGTATCACCAAACAAGTTGTGCATGTTGCCGAGGATCTCCTGGTACGCACCCACCATAAAGAAGCCCAGCATCGGCGGGTTCTCAGGGTCATATTCCGGCATCGGCATGGTGGTCGCAATGCCATCACCGTCAACGTAGTGGTCGATAGCACCATCAGAGTCGCAGGTGATATCCAACAGCACCGCACGGCGTTCAGGCACCTGATTCAACCCTTCCAGCGGCATTACCGGGAACAGCTGATCGATCCCCCACGCATCCGGCATCGACTGGAACAGCGAGAAGTTGACGTAAATCTTATCCGCCATACGCTCCTGCAGCTCGTCGATAATCGGACGGTGCGCACGGTTGCTCGGGTCGAGTTGTTTCTGCACTTCATGGCACATGTTCAGATACAGCTGCTCTGCCCACGCACGCTCCTGCAGGCTAAAGGTGCCTGAAGAGTACCCAACGTGAATATCGTGCAGATCCATCTGGCTGTCGTGCAGCCATTCACGCAGCGAACGACGGGTTCCCGGTTCATGCATCTCTTGCCAGGTTTCCCACATGCTTTGCAGGGCACGTGGCGCATCGTCAGCCGGAGGCGTGGCTTCGGTGTGTTCACTACGCTCAACGCCGATAATGTTAGATACCAGCACGGTATGGTGCGCGGTTACCGCGCGGCCAGACTCGGTGATTACCGTCGGATGCGGCAGACCGTGTTCTTCACAGGCGTCGCCAATAGCCCAGATGATGTTGTTGGCGTATTCGTTCAAACCGTAGTTTACGGAACAGTCAGACTGCGAACGGGTACCTTCGTAATCTACGCCCAGACCACCGCCCACGTCGAAGCACTGGATATTAACGCCAAGCTTGTGCAGCTCAACGTAGAAACGCGCCGACTCACGTACGCCGGTGGCGATATCACGAATGTTCGCCATTTGGGAGCCGAGATGGAAGTGCAGCAACTGGATGCTGTCCAGACGCCCACGCTCGCGCAGAATTTCTACCAGTTGCAGCACCTGGTTTGCCGCCAGGCCGAATTTTGATTTTTCACCGCCGGAGGACTGCCACTTGCCAGAGCCCTGCGACGCCAGACGCGCACGCACGCCCAGACGCGGAACGACATTCAGGCGTTCAGCTTCATCCAGCACGATAGCGATTTCAGACATCTTCTCGATGACCAGATAGACCTTATGGCCCATCTTCTCGCCAATCAGCGCCAGACGGATATATTCGCGGTCTTTATAACCGTTACACACGATCACGCTACGGGTCATTCCGGCATGGGCCAGAACGGCCATCAATTCAGCTTTGGAACCAGCTTCCAGCCCCAGCGGTTCGCCGGAGTGGATCAGCGATTCAATCACGCGACGATGCTGGTTGACCTTGATCGGGTAAACGAGGAAATAGTCACCGTTGTAACCGTAAGATTCACGGGCTCGTTTAAACGCGGCGTTAATCGAACGCAAACGATGTTGCAGGATCTGCGGGAAGCAGAACAATGCAGGCAGACGCTGGCCCTGCGCTTCACGGGCTTTCACCAACTCAGCAAGGTCAACGCGCGCTTCGGGTACGTCCGGATCCGGGCACACGCTGATGTGGCCCAGTTCATTGACGTCGTAGTAGTTATTACCCCACCAGGCAATATTGTAAGTACGCAGCATCTTGCTGGCTTCCTGGGAACTCATTGCAACCTCCTGCATGGAGCGTAGTACACCGTGTTCGCCTGCTGACGAAGGCGAACCCAAAGAAATGTCGTCAGACATAGCGAACCTCAAATTTTATTAACAAGTGTAAAACAGTTGACTACTATCGCAATCCGAAGACGCGATAACAACCCAAATACAGGCAGAATTTGCAGCAGATAGTGCTGACGCTCCGACTGTGCGACCGGTTTCTTTTTCATATCAATGTAAACACGTAACCGAACTTAATGCTGACGGTTCGGCGAAACCACGAGAAAACTCTTGTTTACCAAGAGCGCCCTTGTTCAGTTCTTAGTGACCGTTACCGGCCCTGGAGTCCTGAGAAGCGCCGAGATGGGTATAACATCGGCAGGTATGCAAGATGCAGATTGCGGGGAACATATGTACACCAGAACGGTGCGACAGATTCAGCAGAATACAACGGTTCATTATCTCGTATCACCTCCACGGTTGCTCCTGACGGAACGAACCCACAAGCCAAAGCTAAAGTCTTAACCCGGCTGGAAGTGGCAACACGATGAAAACGTCGTGTGCTTTTGTATGAGCCGCGCGCCGCGTTTTATACCCATAAGGAAGTCAAAAAGCAAAAGATAAATGCGTGCATTGCCAGCACCGTCAGGAAAAATTTCCAGTTACATTTTCAGTACAATGCGACCTCAATCAAAAAAAGCTGGAAATCAGGCGAAGAACTGTCCTAAAATAGCCGTCCAGATGTTAATCCATCTATACCGATTAACACTCAGACTGCCAGTGTCCGTCATCTGCAGACTCATGGTAGAATCTTCTACACATGGCTATTCCACTCGACAGTTTGAGCTAACCAAATTCTCCTTAGGTGAAATTAAATATGGCAAAACACCTTTTTACGTCCGAGTCCGTATCAGAAGGGCATCCTGACAAAATCGCTGACCAAATCTCTGACGCCGTACTGGACGCAATCCTTGAACAGGATCCGAAAGCACGCGTTGCCTGCGAAACCTACGTCAAAACCGGTATGGTTTTAGTTGGCGGTGAGATCACCACCAGCGCATGGGTTGATATCGAAGAGATCACCCGTAATACGGTTCGCGAAATTGGCTATGTGCATTCCGACATGGGCTTTGACGCCAACTCTTGTGCGGTACTGAGCGCGATTGGTAAACAGTCTCCGGACATCAACCAGGGTGTTGACCGCGCCGATCCGCTGGAACAGGGTGCAGGCGACCAGGGTCTGATGTTTGGTTATGCAACCAACGAAACCGACGTGCTGATGCCAGCCCCGATCACCTATGCTCACCGTCTGGTGCAGCGTCAGGCTGAAGTGCGTAAAAACGGCACTTTATCCTGGCTGCGTCCGGATGCAAAAAGCCAGGTTACCTTCCAGTATGACGACGGCAAAATCGTCGGTATTGATGCGGTTGTTCTGTCGACTCAGCACTCTGAAGACATCGATCAGAAATCGCTGCAAGAAGCAGTTATGGAAGAGATCATCAAGCCGGTACTGCCTACTGAATGGCTGACTGCTTCGACCAAGTTCTTCATCAACCCAACCGGTCGTTTCGTAATCGGCGGTCCAATGGGCGACTGTGGACTGACAGGTCGTAAAATCATCGTTGATACCTACGGCGGCATGGCGCGTCACGGCGGCGGTGCATTCTCTGGTAAGGATCCGTCTAAAGTTGACCGTTCCGCAGCCTATGCAGCCCGTTACGTCGCAAAAAACATTGTTGCCGCTGGTCTGGCTGACCGTTGTGAGATTCAGGTTTCCTACGCAATCGGCGTGGCTGAACCGACCTCTATCATGGTGGAAACATTTGGTACTGAAAAAGTGCCTTCTGAGCAACTGACCCTGCTGGTGCGCGAGTTCTTCGACCTGCGCCCGTATGGCCTGATTCAGATGCTGGATCTGCTGCACCCGATTTACAAAGAAACCGCTGCTTACGGTCACTTTGGTCGCGAACATTTCCCATGGGAAAAAACCGACAAAGCCGCTCTGCTGCGTGAAGCTGCCGGTCTGAAGTAATTCCCTCACGGCTCAACGCTTATGAAGACCAGCCTCGCGCTGGTCTTTTTTATGTCCTTTTCTCTTCCATACCCCATAGCCAAAGCTACGCTAATCTCCCTTGTTGCAAACAACAAATGAAAGCGATTACATATCGTAGAATTTCGATCCAACATGAATCAACATCTCTTCGTTACTATGACTGCATCACTGTTACATTATATTTCAGCATTATCTTAAACCCAGACAATCAATGTTATTCATGCGAAATAAATAACGTTATTTTTCAATCAAATAACCAATAACTTACATGAATGCTAGTGTAACCGATTACACTAATGTGATGTGATTCGCATTTTTTTACCCCGTACTCACCTACCCTTAACATCAACAAAACTAGCTACCCAACCGGAGGGCATCATGCCTGACAATAAAAAAACGGGGCGTTCCAACAAAGCCATGACATTTTTTGTCTGCTTTCTTGCAGCCCTGGCTGGATTACTTTTTGGCCTGGATATCGGTGTTATTGCCGGAGCTTTACCGTTCATCACCGACGAGTTCCAAATTACCCCCCACACTCAGGAATGGGTGGTGAGTTCGATGATGTTTGGTGCAGCCGTGGGTGCCGTCGGCAGCGGTTGGCTCTCCTTCAAACTGGGGCGTAAAAAGAGTTTGATGATCGGCGCAATCCTGTTTGTTGCCGGTTCACTGTTTTCCGCCGCGGCACCAAACGTTGAAGTGCTGTTGGTTTCCCGCGTGCTGCTCGGCCTTGCGGTAGGCGTTGCGTCTTATACCGCGCCGCTTTACCTGTCTGAAATTGCCCCGGAAAAAATTCGTGGCAGCATGATCTCTATGTATCAGTTGATGATCACCATCGGTATTTTGGGTGCGTATCTTTCCGATACGGCGTTTAGCTACAGCGGCGCATGGCGCTGGATGCTGGGCGTGATCATCATCCCTGCCCTGCTGCTGCTGGTTGGCGTTATCTTCCTGCCGGACAGCCCACGCTGGTTTGCTGCTAAACGTCGTTTTGTCGATGCTGAACGTGTTCTGTTGCGTTTGCGTGATACCAGCGCAGAAGCCAAACGCGAGCTGGATGAAATTCGTGAAAGTCTGCAGGTGAAGCAGAGCGGCTGGGCGCTGTTTAAAGAAAACAGCAACTTCCGCCGCGCGGTATTCCTTGGCGTCCTGTTACAGGTGATGCAGCAGTTCACCGGGATGAACGTCATTATGTATTACGCACCGAAAATCTTTGAGCTGGCGGGCTACACCAACACCACCGAGCAGATGTGGGGGACTGTTATCGTCGGTCTGACCAACGTGCTGGCAACCTTTATCGCCATTGGCCTGGTTGACCGTTGGGGCCGCAAGCCTACGCTGATCCTCGGCTTTATCGTCATGGCCGTCGGTATGGGCGTGCTGGGTACGATGATGCACGTGGGTATTCACTCGGCGGCCGCGCAATACTTCGCTGTACTGATGCTGCTGATGTTTATCGTTGGCTTTGCCATGAGCGCCGGTCCGCTGATTTGGGTTCTGTGCTCTGAAATCCAACCGCTGAAAGGCCGCGATTTCGGTATCACCTGCTCTACCGCAACCAACTGGATTGCCAATATGATCGTCGGTGCAACCTTCCTGACGATGCTGAACTCGCTGGGAAGCGCCAATACTTTCTGGGTCTACGGTGGTCTGAACGTCCTGTTCATCTTCCTGACCCTGTGGCTGATACCTGAAACTAAAAATGTCTCTCTGGAACACATTGAACGTAACCTGATGAAAGGTCGTAAACTGCGCGAAATTGGCGCACACGACTAATCACGAAAAGCTTCCTCCCCCGCGGGAGGAAGCCTTCCTCTTGCAGTCCCTTCCCTGTCGCACTATCCTCTGGCGTTATGAAAACCTCCCGTCTCCCTATCGCCATCCAGCAAGCCGTTATGCGCAGCCTGCGGGAAAAACTCGCTCAGGCCAATCTCAAGCTAGAACGCAATTACCCGGAGCCAAAGCTGGTTTACCAACAGCGCGGAACCGCCGCGGGTACCGCGTGGCTACAAACCTACGAAATTCGTCTGAATCCCGTCCTGCTGATGGAGAACGTTGACGCGTTCGTTAACGAAGTGGTGCCCCATGAACTGGCGCATTTACTGGTGTGGAAATACTTTGGCCGCGTGCCGCCGCACGGCAAAGAGTGGAAATGGATGATGGAAAGCGTACTGGGCGTGCCAGCCCGACGTACGCATCAGTTCGAACTGCAATCCGTGCAGCGTAAGACCTTTACTTACCGCTGCAAGTGTCAGGAACACCAACTGACCGTACGCCGCCATAACCGCGTGATACGCGGCGAAGCCACCTACCGCTGCGTTCACTGCGGCGAACCACTGATTGCAGAATAATCTTCAGAATTATCAGTAACTTTTCTGATCTAACTGATTGCATACAGGAATGACTTTCGCTACGTTGCGGGCTCGTTTTGACACGGAGTTCGTGATGTACCGTAATTTTTCTTTTGCTGCGGCCTTGTTAGCCGCAGCATTTTCAGGCCCGGCTTTAGCCGAAGGCATCAACAGTTTTTCTCAGGCAAAAGCGGCGGGCGTCAAAGTTAACGCCGATGCACCAGGCGATTTCTACTGCGGTTGTAAAATTAACTGGCAAGGCAAAAAAGGGGTCGTGGACCTCGAATCCTGCGGCTATAAAGTGCGAAAAAACGAAAACCGCGCCAGTCGAATTGAATGGGAGCACGTTGTCCCCGCCTGGCAGTTTGGTCATCAGCGTCAGTGCTGGCAGGACGGAGGGCGTAAAAACTGCGCTAAAGATCCGGTCTATCGCAAAATGGAAAGCGATATGCATAACCTGCAGCCTGCGGTAGGTGAAGTGAATGGCGATCGCGCTAACTTCATGTACAGCCAGTGGAACGGTGGCGAAGGCCAGTATGGACAGTGCGCGATGAAGGTTGATTTCAAAGAGAAAGTTGCCGAGCCGCCTGCCCGCGCCCGTGGCGCCATCGCGCGTACCTATTTTTATATGCGCGACCAATACAACCTGACGCTCTCTCGCCAGCAAACCCAGCTTTTTAATGCCTGGAATAAGCAGTATCCGGTCACCGACTGGGAGTGTGAGCGCGACGAACGCATCGCGAAGGTACAGGGGAATCATAACCCCTATGTGCAACGCGCTTGCCAGGCGCAAAAGAGCTAACCTACACTAGCGGCAATATTTTTAACCATGCCCTGCCTGTTGCAGCCCAGGGCCATGACGCGGATGTTTAACTATGCGCATTCCTCGCATTTATCACCCAGAGCCACTCGCTTCCGGTAGCCAAATTTCACTGTGTGAAGATGCTGCCAACCATATCGGCCGCGTACTACGTATGGGGCCAGGCCAGCCGCTACAGCTGTTTGATGGCAGCAATCAGGTATTCGACGCCGAAATTACCCATGCCAGTAAGAAAAGCGTGGAAGTGAAGGTGCTTAACGCTGAACTCGACGATCGGGAATCACCGTTGCATATCCACCTGGGCCAGGTAATGTCGCGCGGTGAAAAAATGGAATTTACTATCCAGAAATCGATTGAACTGGGTGTAAGCCTCATTACGCCACTTTTTTCTGAGCGTTGCGGCGTTAAACTGGACAATGAACGCCTGAACAAGAAGCTCCAGCAGTGGCAGAAAATCGCTATTGCCGCCTGCGAACAGTGCGGTCGTAATCGGGTGCCTGAAATTCGCCCGGCAATGGATCTGGAAGCATGGTGCGCAGAACAGGACGAAGGACTGAAGCTCAATCTGCATCCTCGCGCCAGCGCCAGCATTAACACGCTGCCGCTCCCGGTGGAGCGTATCCGCTTGCTGATTGGCCCGGAAGGTGGGTTGTCGGCAGATGAAATTGCCATGACCGCACGGTATCAGTTTACTGATATTCTGTTAGGACCTCGCGTTCTGCGTACTGAGACAACTGCGCTCACCGCCATTACCGCGCTTCAGGTGCGTTTTGGCGATCTGGGCTAAGGCATAAACGGAGAAGAACATGATCAAGCTCGGCATCGTGATGGATCCCATCGCAAGCATCAACATCAAGAAAGATTCCAGTTTCGCTATGCTGCTGGAAGCGCAACGCCGCGGTTACGAAATTCATTATATGGAGATGGCCGATCTTTATCTGATCAACGGTGAAGCCCGCGCCCATACGCGTACCCTGAGCGTAGAGCAGAACTACGACAAATGGTATGAGTTCAAGAGCGAACAGGATCTCCCGCTGGCAGACCTGGACGTTATTCTGATGCGTAAGGATCCGCCGTTTGATACCGAGTTCATCTACGCGACCTATATTCTGGAACGTGCAGAAGAGAAAGGAACGCTGATCGTCAACAAACCGCAGAGCCTGCGCGACTGCAACGAAAAGTTGTTCACCGCATGGTTTGCCGATCTGACGCCGGAAACGCTGGTCACGCGTAATAAAGCGCAGCTGAAAGCCTTCTGGCAAAAACACAGCGACATCATTCTCAAACCGCTGGACGGCATGGGCGGGGCCTCTATTTTCCGCGTGAAGGAAGGCGATCCGAACCTTGGCGTTATTGCGGAAACGCTGACCGAGCACGGTACCCGCTACTGCATGGCGCAGAACTATCTGCCAGCCATTAAAGACGGCGATAAACGCGTGCTGGTGGTCGATGGCGAACCCGTTCCTTACTGCCTGGCGCGTATTCCGCAGGGTGGTGAAACCCGTGGCAACCTGGCCGCAGGTGGTCGTGGCGAGCCGCGTCCATTAACCGACAGTGACTGGGAAATTGCCCGTCGCATTGGGCCAACGCTGAAAGCGAAAGGTTTGATTTTTGTCGGTCTGGATATCATTGGCGATCGTCTGACGGAAATTAACGTCACCAGCCCAACCTGTATTCGTGAAATTGAAGCGGAGTTCCCGGTTTCGATTACCGGTATGCTGATGGATGCCATTGAGGCGCGCCTGCAAAAATAAAAGAACTCGCCGGTAGAAGGGACCCTACCAATACTAATAGTGACAGCGCTCCTGTTTGTACGCATACTGGGCGCTGTTGCTTTTTTGAACCAGGAAACAGAACCTCTGACAATGAATTTACAGCATCACTTTCTAATTGCCATGCCTGCTCTCCAGGATCCAATTTTCCGCCGTTCCGTGGTGTATATCTGCGAACACAATGAGAACGGAGCAATGGGGATTATCGTCAATAAGCCTCTGGAAAATTTACAAATTGAAGGGATTCTGGAAAAGCTGAAGATTACTCCAGAAGAACGCGATCCGGCCATTCGTCTGGATAAGCCCGTGATGCTCGGCGGCCCGCTGGCAGAAGACCGTGGATTTATACTTCATACCCCACCGTCGCGCTTTGCATCCAGTATTCGCATTTCTGATAACACCATCATCACAACCTCCCGCGATGTATTAGAAACTCTGGGCACGCAGGAGCAACCATCCGAGGTGCTGGTGGCATTAGGCTATTCATCATGGGAAAAGGGCCAACTGGAACAAGAGTTACTGGATAACGCCTGGCTTACGGCCCCTGCCGATCTCAACATCTTATTCAAAACGCCGATTGCCGACCGCTGGCGCGATGCGGCGAAGCTTATCGGGATAGATATTCAGACCATGCCCGGCGTGGCGGGACACGCATGATGAACGGAACATTACTCTCTTTTGATTTTGGTACGAAAAGTATCGGCGTCGCCGTGGGTCAGCGCATTACCGGTACGGCCAGGCCATTGCCCGCCATCAAAGCACAGGACGGTACGCCAGACTGGAATTTGATTGAACGCCTGCTGAAAGAGTGGCAACCGGATGAAATCATTGTCGGCCTGCCGCTCAACATGGATGGCACCGAACAGCCCCTTACCACGCGCGCACGTAAATTCGCTAACCGCATTCATGGTCGCTTTGGCGTAACCGTAACGCTGCACGATGAACGTTTGAGCACCGTCGAAGCCCGCTCAGGCCTGTTTGAGCAAGGCGGTTACCGGGCGTTGAATAAAGGCAAAGTGGACTCCGCTTCTGCCGTTATTATCCTGGAAAGCTATTTCGAGCAGGGCTATTAAAGCCGCCCCTGCGCCTGTCGCTGCTGTAAACTTTGTGCAAACGTCTGCATACCTGTCTGCTGCCCGGTTTGAATCACGCCGGGTAGCTGATGCGTTTTCCCTTCGCGGATCAAATTGCCCACGGCGGGCGTGTTGACAAGCAGTTCGAATAGCGCCACGCGTCCCCCCTGCTTATCCTCCTCCAGTTTTTGCGTAAGAACCGCCCGCAGGCTGTCTGCCAGTTGGTTACGCACAGGATCTTTCTCTGTTGCTGCAAAGGAATCCACCAGCCGCGCGATGGCCTGCGCCGCACCTCGCGTATGTAACGTTGCCAGCACCAGATGTCCGGTCTCCGCCGCCGTCAATGCCAGCCGAATGGTTTCCACGTCGCGCAGCTCGCCCAGCAAAATAACGTCGGGATCTTCGCGTAGCGCACCGCGCAAACCGGTGGCGAAAGAGGCGCAGTGTGCTCCCACCTCCCGCTGTTGAATCAGACAACGTCGGCTGGTGTAGCGATATTCAATAGGATCTTCCAGCGTCAGAATGTGCCCCTCAATATGCTGATTAAGATACTCCACCATCGCAGCCAGGGTCGTAGATTTACCGCTGCCGGTAGCGCCTGTCACCAGAATCAACCCGTTTTCACTGTGAAGCAGTTCAGGTATGAACGCGGGAGGCTGAAGATCGTCTAAATGGGGACAATCCAGCGGTAGCAGTCTTAGCGCCAGCGAGGTTCCCTGCAGATGGACAAATGCGCTGGCGCGCAGCCGCCGGGAGTCCGTCAGGGTAACGGCAAAATCAATCTGCCCTTGCTCCTGCAACTGTACCTGTTGTTGCTCACTGAGCCAGCACATCAGCAGATTCTCTACGTCAGGCGCGGTAAACGGTGCGCTTTCGACTTTTCCATGTCTGCGCCAACGCGCAGGCCATGCATTGCACAGGTGTAGATCCGACACGTTATGCTTTACACTAAGGGCCACTATTTCTTCCATATTCATATGAACATCCTCGGAAAATGAACGATATCGCGCATAACCTGGCACATGTCCGGGACAAAATCTCAGCCGCCGCGACGCGTTGCGGGCGGTCTTCAGAAGAAGTTATGTTGCTTGCAGTCAGCAAAACCAAACCTGCGAGCGCCATCGAAGAAGCCATTACCGCAGGGCAACGTGCCTTCGGTGAAAACTATGTCCAGGAAGGGGTGGATAAAATCCGCTACTTTCAGGAAAAAGGCGTCAACGATCTGCAGTGGCACTTTATCGGCCCGCTGCAGTCCAACAAAAGTCGTCTGGTCGCCGAGCACTTTGACTGGTGCCATACGATCGACCGTCTACGTATCGCTGCCCGTCTGAGCGAACAGCGCCCGGCAGACCTGCAGCCGCTGAATGTGCTGATCCAGATTAATATCAGCGATGAGAACAGTAAGTCAGGGATTCCGCTGGCAGAGCTTGATGCCCTGGCCGCTGAAGTCGCTGCGCTGCCGCGCATTACCCTGCGTGGTTTGATGGCTATTCCCGCTCCTGAGTCAGATTATGTAAGGCAGTTTGAAGTTGCACAGCAAATGGCTGTAGCATTTGCCGGGTTGAAAACACGCTATCCAAATATCGATACGCTCTCGCTGGGGATGTCTGATGATATGGATGCCGCTATCGCGGCGGGTAGCACGATGGTGCGCATCGGCACTGCCATTTTTGGTGCTCGTGATTACACTAAAAAATAAGGAAAATTAAGGAACACCATGAATACGTTGACCTTCCTGCTCTCAACGGTAATTGAGCTGTATACCATGGCGCTGCTGCTGCGCGTGTGGATGCAATGGTCTCGCTGCGATTTCTACAACCCGTTCTCGCAGTTTATTGTGAAAATCACTCAGCCCATTATTGGGCCGTTACGCCGTATTATTCCGCCAATGGGGCCCATTGACAGCGCATCAGCATTAGTCGCGCTCGTTCTCAGCTTTATCAAAGCCATCGTGCTATTTAAGGTGGTCACGTTCCAGCCGATCATCTGGATCGCCGCCGTGCTGATTGTCCTGAAGACCATTGGGCTGCTGATTTTCTGGGTGCTGCTGGTAATGGCAATTATGAGCTGGGTCAGCCAGGGTCGCAGTCCGGTGGAGTACGTGCTGATTCAACTGGCGGATCCGCTGTTGCGTCCTATCCGTCGCATACTTCCAGGCATGGGCGGGATCGATTTCTCCCCAATGATTCTGGTTCTGCTGCTCTATGTCATTAACATGGGTATCGCGGAAGTGTTACAGGCGACAGGCAACATACTGCTGCCGGGGCTGTGGATGGCGCTATGAGTGCCGTTACACCCTGCGACGACGGTCTGGTTTTACGGCTCTATATTCAGCCGAAAGCCAGCCGTGACAGTATTGTGGGTTTACATGGCGACGAAGTTAAAGTCGCCATTACCGCCCCGCCGGTCGATGGACAAGCCAACAGCCATCTGGTGAAGTTTCTCGGCAAACAGTTCCGCGTAGCGAAAAGCCAGGTCGTTATTGAGAAGGGCGAGCTTGGTCGTCACAAACAGGTTAAAATTATTCATCCGCAACAGATCCCGCCCGAAATTGCGGCGCTAACTGATTAGGTATCCCATGCAAAAAGTTGTCCTCGCGACCGGCAATGCCGGTAAAGTGCGTGAACTCGCCTCTCTTCTGAGTGATTTCGGTCTTGATGTTGTTGCCCAAACGGATCTGGGAGTTGATTCTGCAGAAGAGACCGGACTGACGTTTATTGAGAACGCCATTCTGAAGGCGCGTCATGCCGCGCAAATTACGGGTTTGCCAGCCATTGCTGATGACTCCGGCCTGGCAGTAAATGCCCTTGGCGGCGCGCCGGGTATCTATTCAGCCCGCTATTCCGGCGAAGATGCGACCGATCAGCAGAACCTGGAAAAACTGCTGCACACCCTGCGGGATGTCCCGGATGACCAGCGTCAGGCGCAATTCCACTGCGTGCTGGTGTATATGCGCCATGCGGACGATCCCACGCCTTTAGTGTGCCACGGAAGCTGGCCGGGCGTGATTACCCGTGAACCGGCCGGAAACGGTGGTTTTGGTTACGACCCAATCTTTTTTGTGCCGTCCGAAGGAAAAACAGCTGCTGAGCTGACCCGCGAAGAAAAAAGTGCGATTTCTCACCGCGGACAGGCACTGAAGCTGCTGCTGGATGCCCTGCGCAATGGTTAACCTTCCGCCGCTAAGTCTTTATATTCACATCCCCTGGTGCGTGCAGAAATGCCCGTACTGCGACTTTAACTCGCATGCGCTTAAGGGCGAGGTTCCTCATGACGACTATGTTCAGCACCTGCTGAACGATCTGGATACTGAGGTGGCCCACGCCCAGGGGCGGGAAGTAAAGACAATTTTTATCGGTGGTGGTACGCCGAGCCTGCTTTCTGGCCCGGCAATGCAAACGCTGCTCGACGGCGTGCGTGCACGGCTGAATCTGGCCGCAGATGCAGAAATCACAATGGAGGCGAATCCCGGGACGGTGGAAGCCGATCGCTTTGTTGATTATCAACGCGCTGGCGTAAACCGTATCTCGATTGGCGTACAGAGCTTTAGCTCCGCCAAACTCGAGCGTCTGGGACGTATTCACGGGCCGGAAGAAGCCAAACGAGCAGCACACCTGGCGAGCGGTCTGGGGCTACGCAGCTTTAACCTCGACCTGATGCATGGTTTGCCAGATCAGACGCTGGAAGAGGCGCTGGGCGATTTACAGCAGGCCATCGCGCTCAACCCACCGCATCTTTCCTGGTATCAGTTGACCATCGAACCCAACACGCTGTTCGGTTCCCGACCGCCTGTTTTACCAGACGATGATGCGCTGTGGGATATTTTTGAGCAAGGCCACCAGTTGCTGACCGCCGCCGGGTATCAACAGTACGAAACCTCAGCCTATGCAAAGCCGGGCTATCAGTGTCAGCACAATCTTAATTACTGGCGTTTTGGCGACTATCTCGGTATTGGCTGCGGCGCGCATGGCAAAATTACGTTCCCGGACGGGCGCATTCTGCGTACCACCAAAACGCGGCATCCGCGTGGCTACATGCAAGGGCGTTATCTCGAAAGCCAGCGTGATGTCGCCGAAGCCGATAAGCCGTTCGAGTTCTTTATGAACCGTTTCCGGTTGCTTGAGGCCGCGCCTCGCGCGGAGTTCAGACAATATACCGGGCTTACCGAGGACGTTATTCGTCGACAGATCGATGAGGCTATTTCCCAGGGCTACCTGAGTGAATGCGATGAATACTGGCAGATTACTCAACACGGTAAGCTGTTTTTGAACTCTCTGTTGGAGCTGTTTCTGGCGGAGTAATACGGTAACGATGTAGGCCGGATAAGGCCTTGAGCCGCATCCGGCAAATTGCCTGATGGCGCTGCGCTTATCAGGCCTACAGGGTTAGGTCGATGAGCGCAGCCACCTTCAGTCATTAATACTGATTAAACATTTCCTGGATCTGTTTAGGATCCTTGGTTTGAGTCAGCGCAAGCTGCAGCAGAACACGTGCTTTTTGCGGGTTCAGGGAACCTGAAGCCACAAATCCGTATTTTGCATCATCAACTTCTGCATCCTGCGTGGTGGCACCCGTTGGTACACGAGATGAACGCACCACAACGGTACCTTTATGCGCGGCGGTTGCCAGCGTATCGAAAATGGTTTTATACAAGTTACCGTTACCTACACCCGCACTAACGATCCCTGCGTAACCCGCATCTACCAGCGCTTTTGCCGGCAGATCGGAGGCGTTAGCATAGTTGTAAACAATCCCAACTTTCGGCAGCTCGGTCAGCTTAGAAACATCGAACGGAGTAGACGTGGTGTGCTTACGCGCAGGCGTACGCTGGTAGTCGATTTTACCGTTATGAATGTAACCCAACGGGCCGTAGTTAACGGATTTGAAGGTAGCAACGTCGGTAGTGTTGGTTTTAGTCACGTCGCGACCATCCATAACGGTGTCGTTCATCACCACCAGCACTCCGCGGTTGGCAGAGGCTTTGTCTGCGGCAGTTACCACTGCGTTATACAGGTTGAACGGGCCATCAGCGCTCATACCCGTAGATGGACGCATGGCGCCGACCAGCACGACCGGCTTGTTGCACTTGACGGTCAGGTCGAGGAAATAGGCGGTTTCTTCCATGGTATCCGTACCATGTGTCACCACGAAGCCGTCGGTTTTATCACACTCGGTATTAATCTTTTTGGCCAGCGTTAACCAGACTTCGTCATTCATATCCTGGGAGCCGATGTTCACCACCTGCTCGCCTTTAACGACAGCGATATCTTTCAACTGAGGTACGGCCTCAACCAGATTTTCTACGCCAACCTTGCCTGCCGTGTAGTTAGATTTTGTCGCGGAATCACCACCGCCAGCAATCGTCCCGCCGGTCGCTAAAATGGTGATGTTTGGCAGTGCAAGCGCCGCGCCGCTGAAACCCATAACCAGTGCGGCAAGTGCCGTTTTCTTGAAAAACTCCATGTTATTTCTCCAGTTACTTGAATTTGCAGCATTATGTCTATCCTACAGATGAATAATGTGACGAGTTCCAATTAACCAGATTTATATCTCCATCAAATTGTTATTCTTAGAGATGGATATCAAAAAAACAGAAAAGTACAAAATAAAACGGCGCAGAATGTTTCTGCACCGTTAAAAAGAGGTGAAGATTATTTCAGAGTGCTAACCAGCGTTTTACGATCGTTTTCCAGCGTCACGACGCGGGCACAAACATCTTTGCCAAACTGTTGGAAGTCTTGTTCCTGATTCTTCCATTCGTTTTGAATTGAGGTTTGCAAGCCACCAAGGCTACCGAGCACGCCCTGCAACGGATTACCACCACCTTTGAGTACGGCTTTGGCACCCATTTCGTTGATGCTGTCCTGCAAAATACCGCCCATCGCCTGATTAACCAGCTGTTGTCCGTCCGCGCGAACTTGATCAATCGCCTTATAATGGAAGGTCAGGCCATCAGTTCGATGCTCGATGATACGGTTCATCTGCTCTTTCAATTGCGCATCCAGCTTGGTTAAGCGGCCACGCATGTTGCTGCTTTCACCGACCTCTTTGGCGATGATTTTATCCAGCGCCACGCGACCTTTCTCTACGCGCGCTCTGGCACCTTCGTCAATCCACGGCAGGCTGCTACGCAACGCCGCCTGATAATCTTTGGCCTGCTCACGCTGTGCGGCGTTCAGGCTGTACTGTTTACCGTTGAAGGTGACATCGCCGGTCTGGGTAATAATCAGGTCGCCGTTCTCGCCCTTCACCTGCACCGTTTGTGGGCTCAAAATCACATCGTCACGCGGGGTGACGCTGCACTGGTAATCTGCATGTGCGGCCATCGCCGTGAACGTTAGGACTGCCGCCAGCAGCGTTTTGCGCATCATATCTTTCCCTCAAGACAAATCGGGCCGGCATTTGCCGACCCTGTGCTACTTAGTCCCACCAAATATCGAAAAGTTCGCTGGTACGCACTTCTTCGAGTTTGTGCTCTTCCAGCCACTTACGCACGATTGCCTGGTGTTCTTCGGTGCATTTGCCGATTTCCTGCAGACAGATCAGACCTTCCCAGGCCAGATAGCCGCTGCCGTCAAAAGCCAGCTTGTTCGGTTCGATAACTTCATTGATAAAGTCATCAACGATTTGATCGACCTGCTCTCCAGATGTACCTTCCGGGAAACGCCATGCAACCGAAAATCCTACTTCCTGGAATTCTTCGATGTGCATCTTTTTACGCAGACGACGGCTACGGTTCTTTGCCATTATTTCACCCTCTCGAACATTAAGTCCCATACGCCGTGGCCAAGACGATGACCACGTTGTTCAAATTTGGTTACCGGGCGCGATTGTGGGCGCGGTACATAATCGTTACTCTCGGACTGGTTTTTATACCCGTCAATGGAGGACATCACTTCCAGCATATGTTCCGCATAAGCTTCCCAGTCGGTTGCCATGTGGAATACGCCGCCCAGCTTCAGCTTACTTAAGATATGCTCAGCAAACGGTACCTGAACGATACGGCGTTTATTATGACGTGCTTTATGCCACGGGTCAGGGAAAAACAGCTGAACCATAGATAAAGAATTGTCAGGAATCATTTTATGCAGGACTTCAACGGCATCATGGCACATGACGCGCAGGTTCTCGACACCCTCTTCATGGGCTGAAGCCAGACACGCACCAACGCCCGGCGAGTGAACCTCAATGCCAAGGAAATTCTGTTCCGGACGCGCTTTCGCCATTGCGACCAGCGACGCTCCCATACCAAAACCGATTTCCAGCGTGACTGGCGCATCACGGCCAAACAGTTCTGCGAAATTTACAGGCTCTTCGCTGAACTCAACGCCCATCACCGGCCAGTAGTTTTCCAGCGCGTGCTCCTGCCCTTTCGTCAGTCGCCCCTGGCGACGAACAAAACTACGAATCCGGCGCAGAGGGCGGCCGTTTTCATCAAATTCCGGTGAAATGACGTCGTTCTTCATAAAAGTTTAGTCTGCTGTGTTTGAGTTCTGAAAACGGGCATTATCCAAAGTTAGTTGCCGGATGCAAGTAAAGGAAGAAAGTGAGCAGCGGAAAGTTCCGGTTTACACCCCGTTGCCGCTGTGCTGCAATCTTGCCCCCGGCAATAATGAAACGGTAATCATGCAAGCGTCTCAATTCTCGGCTCAGGTTTTGAGCTGGTACGACAAATACGGGCGGAAAACGCTGCCCTGGCAAATTGATAAGACGCCTTACAAAGTATGGCTCTCTGAGGTAATGCTGCAACAAACTCAGGTTGCGACCGTTATCCCTTATTTTGAGCGCTTTATGGCGCGCTTCCCAACGGTAACGGATTTAGCCCATGCGCCGCTGGATGAGGTTCTGCATTTGTGGACCGGGCTGGGTTATTACGCCCGAGCGCGTAATCTGCATAAAGCCGCGCAGCAGGTTGTCACGCTGCATAGCGGTATATTTCCGCAAACTTTTGATGAGGTGGCCGCCCTACCTGGCGTCGGTCGCTCAACCGCAGGCGCGATCCTTTCCCTCTCTCTGGGTCAGCATTTTCCGATTCTCGACGGTAACGTCAAACGCGTGCTGGCTCGCTGTTATGCTGTAAGCGGCTGGCCGGGTAAAAAAGAGGTCGAAAATAAGCTGTGGGAGTTGAGCGAGCAGGTGACGCCCGCCCATGGCGTTGAGCGTTTTAATCAGGCGATGATGGATTTAGGCGCCATGGTCTGTACGCGCTCAAAACCTAAATGTTCGCTGTGTCCGTTGGAAAATGGCTGTGTGGCCAGCGCCAATGCAAGCTGGGCGTTGTACCCGGGTAAAAAACCCAAGCAAACGCTGCCGGAACGAACGGGCTATTTTTTACTGATGCAGCATGATGACGAAGTGCTGCTCGCACAGCGACCACCCAGCGGCTTATGGGGTGGTTTATACTGTTTTCCACAGTTTGACGACGAAGATGGACTGCGCAACTGGCTGGCGCAACGGCAAATTAACGCAGATAATCTGACCCAACTTAATGCGTTTCGCCATACCTTTAGCCATTTCCACTTAGACATTGTGCCTATGTGGCTTCCTGTGTCTTCATTCGGCTCATGCATGGATGAAGGCAACGCGCTCTGGTATAACTTAGCGCAACCGCCGTCGGTCGGACTGGCGGCTCCCGTGGAGCGTTTGTTACAGCAATTACGTGCCGGTACACACGTTTAACGTACCGGTCGATAGAGAGGATTTTTTATGAGCAGAACGATTTTTTGCACTTTCCTGCAACGCGAAGCAGAAGGCCAGGATTTTCAGCTGTACCCGGGCGATCTGGGGAAACGCATCTACAACGAGATTTCTAAAGAAGCATGGGCGCAATGGCAGCATAAGCAAACCATGCTGATTAACGAGAAGAAGCTCAATATGATGAACGTTGAGCATCGTAAACTGCTTGAGCAGGAGATGATCAACTTCCTGTTTGAAGGCAAAGACGTGCATATTGAAGGCTATACACCAGAGTCTTAAGAACCGTTGCCGGATGGCGCTACGCTTATCCGGCCTACGATTTAATCTGGTCCTTGCAAATAACAAACACAACACGCACTCCCGGAATGATGAAAAAATTTCTCGCGCTTGCCGTTATTGCGCCGTTGCTCATCTCCTGTTCCAGTTCGACCAAAAAAGGCGATTCCTATAACGAAGCCTGGGTCAAGGATACCAACGGTTTTGATATTCTGATGGGGCAATTTGCCCATAACATTGAGAATTTGTGGGGATTTAAGGAAGTGCTGATTGCGGGTCCAAAGGACTACGTAAAGTATACCGATCAGTATCAAACCCGCAGCCATATCAACTTTGATGACGGTACGATAACCGTCGAGACCATTGCCGGGACAGATCCCGCCGGACACCTGCGTCGGGCGATTATCAAGACATTGCTGATGGGGGATGATCCAGGTTCTATCGACCTCTATTCCGATGTCGACGACATTAAGATTTCCAAAGAGCCGTTCCTGTACGGGCAGGTGGTCGATAATACCGGCAAGCCCATTCGTTGGGAGGGGCGTGCCACCAATTTCGCTGACTATCTGCTGAAAACACGCCTGAAAAGCCGCAGCAATGGTATTCGCATCATCTATAGCGTGACGATCAACCTGGTACCGAACCACCTTGATAAGCGCGCGCATAAATACGTCGGCATGGTGCGTCAGGCTTCGCGTAAGTATGGCGTCGATGAGTCGCTGATTTTGGCCATCATGCAAACCGAATCCTCATTTAACCCATATGCGGTCAGCCATGCCGATGCGCTGGGACTGATGCAGGTGGTACAGCACAGCGCCGGGAAAGATGTATTTCGCTCGCAAGGGCGCTCCGGCACACCGAGCCGTAGCTTCCTGTTTGACCCGGCCAGCAACATTGATACCGGTACCGCCTATCTGGCTATGCTCAACAATGTCTATTTAGGCGGCATTGATAATCCAACGTCCCGTCGCTACGCGGTGATCACGGCATATAACGGCGGTGCGGGCAGCGTGCTGCGTGTTTTCTCGAACGATAAAATCCAGGCCGCGAATATTATCAACAGCATGACCCCGGGGGACGTTTATCAAACGCTGACTACCCGACATCCGTCTGCTGAATCACGCCGATACCTTTACAAGGTCAATTCCGCACAAAAATCATATCGACGCCGCTAATATATCCCCTCTTCTGCCCCGGTAAACGGGGTCCGGAAGAGGGCAAAGTGTTAACTCCATCACTCTTTTGCTTTGCAATCAGAAATTGTTTGCAAATATTTGTCACAGGTAACAAAAAAAGAGGGTCCCTCGTTGATAGAATCACATCATCAAGCCCCGGCAAATGTGCCTTTTAAAACATTCATCCGCATTACGGTGTGAGGAAATTAACATGAATCTTAAGCTGCAGCTGAAAGTGCTCTCGTTTCTGCAGTTCTGCTTATGGGGTAGTTGGCTCACTACCCTCGGCTCCTATATGTTTGTCACCCTAAAATTCGATGGTGCATCCATTGGCGCAGTGTATAGCTCGCTGGGGATCGCCGCCGTGTTTATGCCTACGCTGTTAGGGATCGTGGCCGACAAATGGATCAGTGCGAAATGGGTGTACGCCATTTGTCACCTGGTCGGTGCAGCAACGCTGTTCGCCGCAGCCGAAGTCACCACCCCAGGCGCTATGTTCTTTGTGATCTTGCTTAACTCTTTGGCCTATATGCCAACGCTGGGGTTAATCAACACCATTTCTTACTATCGCCTGCAGTCAGCCGGGATGGATATCGTAACGGACTTCCCGCCAATCCGTATCTGGGGCACTATCGGCTTTATCATGGCGATGTGGGGCGTGAGCTTCTCCGGCTTCGAGCTGAGTCATATGCAGCTGTATATCGGTGCAACGCTGTCCGTTGTTTTGGCGCTGTTCACGCTGACGCTGCCGCATATTCCGGTGGCTAACCAGCAGAAAAACCAGAGCTGGTCGTCCATGCTGGGCCTGGATGCTTTCGCGCTGTTTAAAAACAAGCGCATGGCGATTTTCTTCATCTTCTCCATGATGCTGGGCGCGGAGCTGCAGATTACCAATATGTTCGGTAATACCTTCCTGCACAGCTTCGATAACAACCCGCTGTTCTCCGGTAGTTTCATCGTTGAACACGCCTCGGTGATGATGTCGATCTCGCAGATTTCCGAGACGCTGTTTATCCTGACCATCCCGTTCTTCTTGAGCCGTTACGGTATTAAGAATGTAATGCTTATCAGTATTGTGGCGTGGATGCTGCGTTTCGGCCTGTTTGCCTACGGCGATCCGACACCGTTCGGTACCGTGCTGCTGGTTCTGTCGATGATTGTTTACGGCTGCGCCTTCGACTTCTTCAACATCTCTGGCTCGGTATTCGTGGAGAAAGAAGTTCGCCCTGAAATCCGCGCCAGCGCACAGGGTATGTTCCTGATGATGACCAACGGCTTCGGTTGTATTCTGGGCGGACTGGTGAGCGGTAAAGTAGTTGAACACTATACGCTGAACGGTATTACCGACTGGCAGACCGTGTGGCTGATCTTCGCAGGTTACTCGCTGGTTCTGGCTTTTGCCTTCGTGGCGCTGTTTAAATATAAACACGTACGCGTTCCGGCAGGCACCCAAACTATCGCGCACTAACGTTTACGCAGAGAAAAGCGGGTTGCCAAAAGGTAACCCGTTTTTTTTGCGCTTACTTCACAACATATCCATACAGACGCTTAATACCGTCTGCATCCGTTTCACTGTAAACACCTTGCAGCTCCGGCGAGAAGCCCGGCAGCAGGTTAACACCCTCTTCCAGCGCCAGGAAATAACGTTGCACCGCCCCGCCCCAGATTTCGCCCGGAACCACGCACAGAACGCCTGGAGGATAAGGCAGCGCACCTTCTGCCGCAACGCGACCTGCGGCATCACAAATACGCACCAGTTCGACATCACCACGGATAAAGGCGCTGTTGGCATCCTGCGGGTTCATCGCCACGGCAGGCAAACTCTCCTGTCGGAACATCGCTTTTTGCAGATCCTTCACATCAAAGCTGACGTATAAATCGTGCATCTCCTGACACAGTTCACGCAGCGTGTAATCCCGATAGCGTACCGGATACTTGTTGAAGATGGTGGGCAGCACATCTGCCAGCGGCGTATCGTCCTCAATATGCTGCTCAAACTGCGCCAGCATCGCCACCAGTTGCGCCAGTTTCTCGGTGCTTTCTGCCGGGGTCAGCAGGAACAGAATCGAGTTAAGGTCGCATTTCTCCGGAACAATGCCGTTTTCACGCAGGTAATGCGCCAGAATCGTCGCCGGAATACCAAACTCAGTATATTGCCCGGTTTGCGCATCAATGCCCGGAGTAGTTAACAACAGCTTGCAGGGATCAACGAAGTACTGGTCGCGCGCGTAGCCGGAAAAACCATGCCATTTAGCACCCGGTTCAAAGCTAAAGAAGCGGCGTTCGCTGGCAATCACCGGCGTCGGAAAGCTTTCCCACGGCTTACCATCAACTACCGGAGGAATAAACGGCTGAATCATCTTACAGTGGGTAAGAATCGCTTTACGGGCGTCAATGCCCAGCGCTACACACTCCGCCCATAGCCGACGCCCGCTCTCGCCTTCATGGATTTTGGCGTTAACATCCAGCGCCGCAAACAGCGGGTAAAACGGACTAGTGGAAGCATGCAGCATAAATGCATTGTTCAGACGCTTATGCGGACAGAACCGCGCCTGACCGCGAATATGGTTATCCTTTTTGTGGATCTGCGAGGTTTGCGAGAATCCGGCCTGCTGTTTGTGTACCGACTGGGTGACAAAGATCCCCGGATCGTCAGCATTGAGCTCCAGTAGCAGCGGTGACCCATCGGCCATCATCGGAATAAATTGCTCGTAGCCAACCCAGGCAGAATCAAACAGGATGTAATCGCACAGGTGACCGATCTTGTCGATCACCTGCCGGGCGTTGTAGATCGTCCCGTCATAAGTACCAAGCTGAATGATTGCAAGACGGAACGGGCGCGGTTGGTCAGCCTTGTGCGGCGCAACGTCACGCAGTTGCTGGCGCAGATACGCCTCATCAAAGCAGTGCTCGTCAATGCCGCCAATAAAGCCAAACGGATTACGCGCCGCTTCCAGATAAACCGGCGTCGCGCCCGCCTGGATCAGCGCACCGTGGTGGTTCGACTTATGGTTGTTGCGGTCAAACAGCACCAGATCGCCGCGCGTCAGCAGCGCATTGGTCACCACTTTATTCGCCGCAGAAGTCCCGTTCAGCACAAAGTAGGTTTTATCCGCGTGGAAAACTTTCGCGGCAAATTTCTGCGCATGTTTCGCTGATCCCTCATGAATCAACAGATCGCCCAGCTTAACGTCAGCGTTGCACATATCCGCGCGGAACAGGTTCTCGCCAAAGAACTCATAGAAATGTCTGCCCGCCGGATGCTTCTTAAAAAACTCACCGTGCTGGTGCCCCGGGCAGGCAAACGTGCTGTTCCCCATTTCGACATACTGGGTAAGCGTGTCATAGAACGGCGGCAGCAACTCTTCCTCATACTGACAGGCAGCAGACTCCAGCTCCAGCCAGTCCTGAGCCTGACCGCGAATCACCGCGTTAACGCCCGCAGGTACATCGACATCAGACTCTGCGAACAAAAACACCGGTATATGAAAACCAGTGCGTTTCAGCAAAGCCAGGATCCCACTGCGGCTGTCCGCAACGGTAATGACGACTGCCGCAACGTCAGTAAAATCGGTACTGTCCAGCGCAACCACCTGACGATGGCTGGAAAGACGAGAAGCCAGTTCACCACTGGCGGCAATTTTCATTGATTTCATAAGCGCAATAACCCGTTTCGGGAAAATCAAAAGTCCCGGGCAAAGCCGCATTGCTTTGCCCACGAAATGACGGGTCAAACTGGTTACCAGCCCCGACCGCCAGACATCAGTAAAAGCAGATAGCCTCTGATCTTACTGTTATCCTGCAGTGAGCGTACGCTGCCCTCACCGCATGGTGAGAGCATGAAGATAAGTCGCAGGAAGGGGCGAACGTCGCGCAAAAAGGCGATGTTGAAGGCGATGTAGGGGGAGTAATATCATCCCAGGCAGCCCCATTCAGACAGGAGAAAATTCGCGCAATCATGGCACCTTTCACCTACTGGCGCAAGATAAAATCCTGTGCTTAAACCTCACAGATAAACAAGCATTTCGTCTGACAATAGCGGCATAATAATGCAATCTGAAACATAATTTCACCCAAACAGTTGCCTTTAACATCAAGACGATAATGGGTATGCAGGAGCAAACGTGGTAATCGGACCCTTTATTAATGCCAGCGCCATTTTATTAGGCGGTGTTCTCGGCGCGCTGCTCAGTCAGCACTTACCCGAACGTATTCGGATCTCAATGACCTCAATATTCGGGTTGTGCTCGTTGGGAATTGGTATCTTGTTGGTTATCAAATGCGTTAACTTGCCGGTGATGGTTCTGGCGACACTGATCGGTGCATTAATTGGCGAATTCTGCCATCTGGAAAAAGGAATCAATGCCGCGGTTGCCAAAGCGCAACAGCTTTTCACCAAATCGGATGTCAATGCAACACACGAATCCTTTATCCAAAGCTATGTGGCGATCATCGTGTTGTTTTGCGCCAGCGGGACCGGGATATTCGGGGCAATCCATGAAGGGATGACCGGCGATCCTAATATTTTAATCGCCAAGTCATTTCTCGATTTCTTCACCGCTATTATCTTCGCCTGCTCGCTAGGGATCGCCGTGTCTGCCATTTTCATACCGATGCTGGCAATTCAGTTGACGCTTGCCACCTGTGCGGCTCTGATTTTACCGCTGACAACCCCAGCCATGATGGCCGATTTCAGCGCTGTAGGCGGACTGTTGCTACTTGCAACCGGTTTGCGGATTTGCGGCATCAAAATGTTTGCGGTGGTGAATATGCTTCCTGCCCTTCTACTGGCAATGCCGCTTTCCGCAGCGTGGACGGCTTTTTTTGCCTGAGAATGCGTGCAATAGCAACAATGTGGTGATAGATTGTGCAGTCTGCATTGATTTGAAGAAATTTCGTTGACGAAACGAAGTGAATCGGGTTTAATGCGCCTCGTTGCCCGGATAGCTCAGTCGGTAGAGCAGGGGATTGAAAATCCCCGTGTCCTTGGTTCGATTCCGAGTCCGGGCACCACTATTTAGAAGAACCCGCCTATGGCGGGTTTTTTGCTTTTGGTGAAGCGGACTCTCCATCGAACTTCGTTCGATTATTCGCCGCCAGCGGCTCACCCCTTCGGGGCCAGCGCGACGAGCGCGCTGTTCAACGCTTACAGCGTTAGCCCGAGTCCGGGCACCACTATTTAGAGAAACCAGCCTTAGGGCTGGTTTTTTGCTTTTGGCGAATAGTCACTATTCTCTCTTCACCGAACTTTGTTTCAACAGCGCATAACGATTAAGAAGCTGATTAATCCGCATATCGAGTTGCTGATACAAAGCGGGTGATACCCTCCCCTGCATTTTGAATTCTTCATCTATTTGACGTAATAACTCTTCTGTCGGCGGCGTTTGGTCAAGCTGACGACGGATAGTGAAAATGGCTGATTTCAGCTCCGAACCCGTCAGATATTTACCTTTGCGTTCATCAAGCGAATTTAGCTGGGCAGTTAATGCCTCCAGCCCCTGCTGGGCATGATGCCAGTTTTGCAGTGCGCTTTCCGGCAACGCTTCCGTGGTTAACTGTTTTTGTAATCCGCTTGTGAATTCCGTAGTCAGCGATTCTTCCGGCCACAGGGTGGCTAGCTGCTGCGCTAATGATGCGGCATACTCCCTCGACCACAGAGGTGACAGGCGGGATATAACATCCAATTGCCCTTGCGCAGCGACGAAAAATTCCTGTTTCCGCTCCCCCAAATCTGAGGATTGCTTCAACGTGGACAATTGTTCAGGCGTCAACACCTGCGGCAATGGCCTGATCAGTTCATATTCATCAGCTCGCATATGCTTAATACCAAGAAAAGCGCCTGTACTCACTACCGCAGTCACCATGACTCCGATGACAAACCCCAACCACATCCGTCGGGTTCCGTGATCGGTTTGAGTAGCAAATACCGCTGTGCTTGATTGCCCGGACGACGCGGGTTCATTCACCACAAAGATCAGCTGGGGCAAAGCGATCTCAGCGTTATTGGTTGAGCCAGAAGCCGGTATCATCACAACGGCTGAGCCCGAATCCGCCTCTGACTTCTCAAGGCGTAAAGCGGCATTATGCATCCAGGTAACGACAACCTCCAGTTTACTCAGCGCTTTCAGTTCAAGCCGTTGCAGCACTTCGCAGGCATGTTTTAAACGCTGCTCAATCCGATACACCACGGATAAATCAGCATATGACAGCGTTAGCGTACGCAATTCTTGCTGTAAACGGGCTGACAGCCATGTCAGAATTTCAACGCGAGCATGGGTTTGCTGCGGCCATATGGCACTCCAGTGATGCGTCAGTAACGCCTCCAGAAGCTCGGCACCTTCGGCAAGTCCCAGCAGCCCGGCATTACGCATTCTACTGACGGTATACCAGGCCAGGGTTTGCAATTCGACACCGTTATGGCGAAACAAAGTCAGGCTTAACTGTTCAACCTTTTGCCAGTCAACGTCCGGGCGCGCGGGATGAGTCAGCTTGCTGATTTCATCGCGTAGTTGCCCGAACTCCGTGAAAGCACGCGGGTCGCCACCGGTGCTGATGCGATTCGTCTCCATATCAGTACGCTCCTGTCTCAAGCCAACCCTGTTTTTTCAGGTGGCGGATGAGCACCCGTCCCTCGGGGGTAAAATCAGTGCCATAACGAACAACGCCAAGGTCCTGAAGTTCGGCATCGATGGAGTAGCGTAAATGCCCTGGCGTTTCCTGCTCCTGCATTGTGACCTGAATACTTTTCAGTCGCGGTTCATACTTCAACAAAACCTGAGAAAGCGTACTGATAAGTCGATGTGCCGTTCCCGGCATACCCTGGAGGATTTTGGTCATATCCGGCAGACCGTAGTCGGGTAAATGTTTAAGGCTACCGGCGCGCGTATTCAAAATGCGCTGCATATTATCCAAAACGGATAAGATGACCTGCGTGTTTTCACCAACTGCATGCAAAGGCAAACCACCGGAGAAATTACCCAACAAGATGTCATAAAGAGAAGGTCGTTTAATCATTACTCGTCCTCCGGCTTCAGGAGAACCAGAGCCTGAGAATTTAATTCAATCACTCGCGCTTTATCAGAATCGAGATCTTCTCGACGTATTACCACGCGCCATGAATCTTCAGACTGTTCGGGAGAAATAAACATTCCCGCCACGGCAACATACTGCGTTTCCTTTTCGAGTGGAATATCGATAGTTACGCTTTCACCAGGACGAACCCAAACATCTTTCTGAGCCAGTAAATCCGCTTTTACCACCGTGCTGTCTTGCGCAAATAAAGACTGATAATTCGCTGAGTCAAATGCTTTACGATCGTTGAGTTGGTAAATACGTACGACCGTTGAAAGCGCGATGCCCTGCGCATTTTTATTAGCGGCTTCTCTGGCGCAAAGATCCAAATGCAGCGTTTTAATTTCCTTATAAAAAATTGACTTCGTTAATGACACCGTGCCTTCAGATACTTTTTGTGTCAGACCACACCCTGTGATCAGGCTGGTCATGCCGGTTATTACGACAAAATTAATAGCGATAATCGCCAGCCTCATCGGCTTCCCTCCGTTGATCGTGTTGGCTAAGGCTCTGCCAAAGCCCAAGTTTAATGGTGATAAGTTGGTTCAGAGCTTTCGGGTTATTCAGACGCATAACAGCCGTGCGACCGAGCTGTACTGCATGTTCGCTTTTATTACTGGTAAGTTGAGCATCCGGAAGCGCCGAGCGAGGAATACGTAATTGCAGCCTCGCATTCACTCTGGCACCTAAATAAACGTGCAGGAGCGCGAGAAAATCATGGTAAAGCTGACCGCCGGGTAACCAGTCGCAAACCCCATCAGGAACCTCCGTGGTTAGCGTAATGAGCACCTGACTGTTAATATCTACGGCGCTATGTCCCATCACCGGACGAGAATGAAGGCTAACGGGGTGCCGCGCACTCATTTTTAACGCCTTATCCAGCAGGACGAAGCGTTTATCATGTGGCGTCACGGTGATATTTGTTGTTGGCGATAATAAAGATACCAGCGCGGATATTCCTTCTGCCGTACGCGTTGGCATTCTCATTACTCCTAACAGCGCCAAAAAACGCGATAACGGGGCTTGCGTTTGTGTGGCGCATCCAGGAATCCCCAACCCGGTCAGCCCCAGTAAATATTGTGAGGTCTCATCTGTACCGCCAGGGCGAAAAGTCGCTGGATAGCTGTATTTACGCCAGATTCGATAAAACTGCGTAATTAAGCGATGGTTAAAAATATCCAGAAACTCAGCGGCGACGTCCGAGCCTTCCTGACGCTGGGCAATATCATCCTGATAGGTTGTCGGCAGCGGCGATTCCACGCCATACAACCCCATAAATGTGACACTGACCGTTGGTGGCAGTGTGGGTTTTTGCGGATCATATTCTGTACTTTTTAGCTCCCCCGCCGGGAACCCCATCCCCGGATGAGGACGAAAACGAATAGCATCAAAGCGCGGACTTTGTTGGCTTCCTGGAGCTGGAGCTTGCGGATTCCACTGTTCCAGCAGTTGGCAAAAACGATAAAAATTGGTACGAGGCAGGTTATCGCCAAGGCTATTTAGCAACCAGGCAGTCGCTGATTGTGATTCTCTTTCCATCGCAAGCTTTTCCCTGCCGGCTGGATAATTAACGTAAGCTGATTAAACAAATGAATATCCGCATACAATGCAAAAAAGCGGTTAAGCATTTCACCAAACAGATGAATGTCGCCCTCACCGGTAAATCCGTTCTCATCAAGCGTTATTTCGATATCTACTCCACGAAGTAAAAATCCTTTTTCAAAGCGTTGTATTTCATGCTGCTGAACATCCATGATCGCATCCAGACGACGATAATTCAGCTCATCATCCTGCCAGTTATAGAGAGATAATGTTCCTTTGAGCACTTCTGCGCTGGCCATCATATTCAGAAAGCTGGACCCGAGGTGGCTTAAGACGCGCCAGTGAAAACGATCCTCGGCGGGAGGATAAGCCGGTAGCGTCGGTTTACACAGATTACGCACGGCAAGCGGCGTCTGGAGGATCTGCTCGCAACGATTAAGCAATGAACTCTGCAAAGCTCGCCTGGGTAGCTGACCGTTTGTTCCGGTCACTTTCAATGAGACGGTTTCATACTCAGCAAGACGATCCCGCTCCCAGGCGTCACCGCCGAGGATCAGCCAGGTGTCATACAATCCTGAGACGCCGCGCCTGACGCGTGTATGGTAGTAACGTTCGGGGGCATTACGGCGCATCATGCCTCCCTTGTGGCGAAAGCTGGTGAATGGGGCATAAACGGCATTACGCGCGCGCTGCGAACCAGAAACCGCATCCACCGAATAAATTTCCATGTGACCATCCTGCAATCTGCGCGGACGCAGCAAATATTCGCTTTCCAGTCCATTAACCACCAGCGGATCGGCTTCCAGAGTGAAGAGATTAATAACTGGAACGCAGTGCAGACGTATATTTTCGCTACCCACGGGAAGCTCAGAATTCCACTGTTGAGTCAGTACCGCTTCGATTTCAAAGCAGTCGATGCCCGCAGGAAAGGTTATTTTTTCCAGACCGTTAAGATGGACAAACATAAATTTTTCGCGGAACGTAAAATACTCAAGCAATAATTGCCAGCCGCCAAACGCCGTATCGCCTTTTGGCCACAAACTGTCTTCATCGGCAAATCCGCCCGGGGAAAAGTAACCCTCCAGTCGAATACGTTCTACGCTGTTGGGGAGTCTCAAATAAAGAGAGGCCAGACGCTTTGTCAATGCAAGGTGCAGTGCGTGGGTCACCGGCGCGTCACCGCTCAGGTAAAGGCTGAGACGCGTCAGTTCGGTTTGCGACCAGTCCATCTGTGGATTGCACTTTATTCGCATACGGATGACTGAGCGTCCGTCAGGTTCAGCATCGATATTCACCGCCGTAACAGACAGTGGGCTGAGCGTGACGGGCTGGGTAGTACGATACTGACATACCGTTTTTTTAGGGCCAACGGGCTGGGACAATACGCCAAACCCCGCATTAATCCGCTCGCTCATTTTCAGCACGTCAGTATCAGGTAAAAGCTCGACAATGCTTAAGGAGGGAATGGTACGTAAATAATGTGGCCACAGCAGACTCATCAACCCTTCGGTAAATTCAGGAAGATGATCGTCTATTTTGGCGCGCAACCGCCCCATAGAAAATGCAAAACCTTCGAACAGCCGCTCCACATAGGGATCGGGGATACCGGCTTTGTCCAGATCCAACATAGCGGCACGATCCGGATGCGCCTGCGCAAACTCTTTTGCCGCTTCCCTTAAATAACGCATTTCCGCGTCATAATAACGCAGAGTTAAATCTTCCATTTTACAGTTCGCTTATTTTGTTTTTGCTTTAGCCGCATAAAACGGCGGCTCTGGCGGGATCAATGGCGACCAGCCCAGACAACAGTGACTCCATCTCTGACGCCAGACGCGCTTTGTCGCTTTCACTGCGATTGGCTTTCAAACGTAGAAGTTTCAGCCGCCGCGCTTTAACTTCAAACAGCAGTTCAGGCTCCCATTGTTTGAGAGTGAGAGAGTGCGCTGTGGTATTCAATTCACCAAGCAAATGCAGCGCGAGATCGTTGCGCCCACACTGTTCCGTCAGACGGGCCATCAACAGCTGGCGTAACCAACGCTGTCGACATGAAATAATGCCCGGGCGAGCCTGAAGCCAGGCGAGCGCTGCTTCAACGCCTTCGCTGTCCGCCAGCGTCAGGGCCTCGCTTTCAAGCAGCAGGATATCGTCATCCTTCCCGACGGTAGCCGCCGCGATTTTATCCGTCTGCCAGTCGCTTTCCTGCAGCACGTCACGGGCAATCCATTCACGCGTGACGTCATCGGCAAAGGGCGTTCCGTCATTAAATGCCAGCGTTTCCAGACCCGGCATCCGATGCAGCAACATTTTCAGATCGCTGATGATAATGGCGGCATGTTTATCCCATGGCGATCCCGCCCTGGTTAACGCCTGATGAAGATACCACTGCACGTCCAGCCAGAAATGATTTACCCCCTCAACAAATAAGCTGTCAGTTAGCTCAATCAGTTCAGTCCAGCTTTGCTGCAAATACAGACGCTTGAGCTGAGCGCGGTAATCACTTTTAGGTGGTATCAGACGTGTACGCCCAGCGCCATCTGGCGGTGGAAGCTGGCTGACCGTATCGAGCCGCACGCTTTTCATCAAATGATGCGCCGCCAGCCAGCCGTCCGGCTGATCGCTCAGGTATTTCGCCAACACACGCGCCTGCTCGAGCAGCTCCCGGCCAGAGGCAATACTTTTTAGGGCGGGAGTTTCTGCGCTATACCGACCAGTTTGCGGACTGACATTTTGTGGAACCAGCGCCTGAGCGCCGCCAGACTGTGCCAGACGATTCTCCAGCGCGCTATACAGCGCCCCAAGCCCTGGACGAATGCTCTCTTCATGCTGAACAAACTGCTGCTCCAGCAGCATCAGCGCACCGGCGATCCGCTGCGCGTCAGGTCGTGAAACTTCGGGGAAACGTGCCAGACTATCCAGCATCCGCCCGCCGGCCAGCCATTCCAGGGCGGCCTTATGGCTGTTGACTCTTAGGGGATGGAGAGAATTGCCGTACTGCTGCATCAGGCCAGCCAGCAAAATCAGACCATCGGCCAGGCCAGACTCGCCATCCTGATGCAAACGCGCCCAAGTGTAGTAGGTGACAACACGGACATCCTTACAGGTGTGGATCAGCAGTTTTTCCGTAAGCTCAACGATGAGATCCGTTTGTGCGCCAGAAAGTTTATTCACCTCCTCTCGCATGCGCTGAAAATCATCGTCATAACCGGGATCTTCCCCGCCCGGGTTGGCTGCGGAAACGGGCAATAACCAGTTTTGCCACAGCGCTATTTGCGTTTGCGCCTGTTCCATCAGCTGCTGTTGTTCATCTGGCGAAGCCGTGCTGGCGGCCAGTAGACGTTGCAGAGCGCTCATTCTTCTTCCTCTGAGGGGGACTGGCTGACAACAAAAATGGTTTCTGGCAGCTCAAAATCGCGGAGTTTAAGTAATGCGAGCGGGCCTTCACCGACCTCCGTTCGCAGGGTGTAGTTCAGCGGCAATCCATCCTGCGCAGTCCAGCGCAGGTTAAAACCACTGTTCACGCCGGCGTTATCGCTGATCTCCGCTTTCTCAAGCAGTCTTATCCAGCCCCAGGTGCCGGGGTTATCTGAGTAGATTCGGGTTCCCGTATTCGTACTTACCCAGCTTAGGGTGGCCCCTGACGCTGGCGTATCGGCTGGCCAGACAAGGTTTTTCCAGGTTGGCATCTGATTAACGTAGGTGAGTTTTTGCCCATCCAGTACGAGATCGGTTTGCATCACGTCCCGCGCAGTTCCAGGACGCAGTTCAAAACGCATCCCGGCTTCTCCACGAATAAATGCGACATCCGCAATCTGACTGAGCTGGTCCATCGCCTCGAGGAACGCCGGATTAAACTCCAGCCCCTGCGCATTCACAGTGTCAGCAACCCAGTGACTTCCCTGTTTATGCAATACGCCGCTTAAATGACTTTCGAGAAAATGCGGGATCCGGCCATTATCGCTTCGCAGATATTGCGCCAGCAGCGGCAGAGAAGCCTCGCTACCGACATCGCGAAACGGATAACGTCCGCCGAATGCGCTGTTCCAGTCATTCACAATCAGCGCCTTCCATTGCGCATTCAGGCCCGCCGCGGTTGGTTGCAACACCTGCTGCCATGACTGCTCCAGCGGCTGAACAAACATACTTTGACCAAATCCACTCCATGCCTGGCCTAAGCTTGCCGCCACCAGATTGCCATAGTCACGCGTGGTGGTGAGATCGACGGTTTTGCCCTGAAACACCGTTTGCGCCAGGGCCTGACTCATTCCCTGCGGATCGGCAGCGTTAGTAATCTGCTGGAGTTTCAGCCTGACCTGCGTTACCCGGGTCAGGTAGGTTTGCAAACTCAGATGGCTGATATCCTGCCCGCCCGATTGTTCATCCATCAATGCCAGGATTGGCGAGAAGGTACTCGCCATAGGGCCTTCTTCCCGCGCATGCTGGTCAATCGTCTGATTTTCTTTGGTGTTAAACAGATCCTTTGCCGACTTCACCAGTGAGTCCGACAGCGCTTCTCCGGTTAACCCTGTGCGTCCCTGAACGGCGAGCGTATTCATTAGCGCAACCAGAGGAGACTGACGGATATCTGCAATCAACGTGAGCTGATCGATGGCATCACTCAGCGTTTGGGTGCGCTGCCAGCGAATACTGTTGAGAAAATCCAGCCAGCTGTCGGCAAAATCCGTGAAGTAACGCTCGCTAAGACGCGCCTTTAAGGCCTGTGGAGAGAGAGGGTCGCTTGCAGAATGCGTATCATCTCCCAGTACCTGATCCATTTCTTCCCGGCGGTTGTTTACGATTTTCTCTATGGCGGGCAAAACCTCCTCTTCCCAGGCTTTGCGGGTATACACCCCAGCAACCGAATTCCGGGTATAAAATACGTGATCTGCCCGGGTATCGCCGGTCATGTCTTCCAGACGAAGATCGGTGTAATGCGGCGTTACCTGTTCAATGATTTTCTGATACAGAGCGGCTTCGCCATTGCGGATCCCCATCTGACGAATTAACAGCGTTCGCACCTGGTTAATAAGATTTTTATCCGCTGTTATTTTCCATTCAGGATGCGCCTGAAGGTTTTCGCCCCAGAACTGCCAAAGCCCAGGCCCAACGCCCTGCCATGATGCGCGCGAAATACCCGCTCTCTCCGGCCAGTCTTGCATCAGCGCCTGACTAAAAAATGATGCATCCATCTGCTCAGGCCGGGAGAGCATCAGATACATTTTCAGCTGGTTGTAGGCGATCTTTGCCCGAGCGACAAACTGCGGACTGTCTGGAGCCAGTCGGGTTAACGCCGTTAATTCCTGAGTGAGATGTTGCGCGGCTTCATCACGCAGGAGCGGAATAGCGATACGCGTATAACGTGGCAATAGCGCATCCAACAGAGCATCATTTTGGCTTAAGCCGAAGCGGTAGTACCACGGCGCCCCATTCAGCTGACGCCAGCGAAGCATGCCTGGGGTTTGCTGAAGCGCGGACAGCGCCGTAAGACGCTCGGCGAGCGGTTCATCCGCACCACCTGCCAGTCTCGCCTGATCCAGACTTTCGCCGATCAGATTGCGATTCGCCAGGAAAGATATCACCATTCCCGCGCCCCATAGCAGCATCAAACCAGCGGTACCGACTGCCAGCACTCGCATCCCTGAACGGCCTGTGCGCTGTGCCTTTAGCTCAGCAGGTAACGCAGGGAGCGAATCAAGCAGCGCGCGCCAGCGCTCATCACGCGCCCAGGCATGCGCCACGCGCGGTGAAGTACTTTCCACATGCTGACTCAAGATGACCGCCGCCAGCGGCAGAGGCCGATGCAGGCTGAAAAAAGTGGCTAACGCGTCGCTGATGGCTTCTGCGTTTTGCGTGAGCGCATTCGCCATTTTCAGTAAGAAGTTACTGTGGATATTGCGCGTAACCTGCTGCGAACCCTGTTCCGCCAACTGCATGACCAGCGCGGCCAGCTGCGAACGACATAACGCCGTTGTACATCCAGCAGGGAATAAACACGTCGCAGACTGGGCCATCGCGGCATTCAGAACGGATTGTGCGCCATGCAGCGACCAAAGGTATAACGGCACTCGCCAGCGAAGCGTGGTAAAAACAGCCTGAAGATGGCGGGCAGCATTATCTATTTGTTCTGCGGTTAAAGAGACAACAGGTGCCGATTGAACCAATGAATCCTGGTGCTGAAAAGTGGGGGTTACCCATACAATCCCATCCAGCGGGCGCCGATGCAGCTTGCGTATCGCATCAAACAACGAAACATCTGGCGGTTCAGTGAGCGTACCTCCCCAGATTAACACCACGCCATCCCCTTCAACCCAGCGCAGAGAGGTGAGTTTTGGTACCAGTAGCTCAACCTGAATGACATCCCCCATCACCAGCAGAATACGGGTTTTGGCGCGCCAGCAATGGCCGTAACTCTGACGAAGATATGTGAGTACATGATTTAAAATTTCAGCACGACTATTTTTAATATCTTTCTTTGATTTATTTCCTGAAATACCAAAACCAGATAACAGATTAAAACGCTGAAAGTAACTTTTTGAAATAATTATTTGCCATAAACGAACAATTGCATCATCAAAAAGTAATATTGTGATACATACGCCAGCAATTGCCAGTGACGCATTTTGTTTTTTCTCCATAGTCGGAATATGAATCAATGGGTTTTCTACCCAGATGAAAAATCCCCCTATAATTATTATCAGCATAACAATAAACCATGTACTTACACGCTTATTATTTTTCACATCATCCTCCTTCATCAAGGTTATACCGGATGAACAATAAGCATATGAGTGGTTTTATCATTAATTAATAGCCATTGTGCCATATTTGATTTAGCCGCATGTTCATTAGCACAAATTAAAATGACATTTCCTACTACAGAATTCAGCCTGCCAAATGTATCATCCAACACGAAATCTCCTTTTTTGATAACATATATCCAGATTGTTCCATTGACTGCAGTGCCCGCGCCAGTGTTTCGCTTTGTATCTGGCTACGCCAAAAAAACCACGGCAGATCTGTCGTAACATTTCCCCATAACGTCACGGTTGTTACTGATTCCACAGGCTCGTCCATAACTACCGGGCGATGTATCCATGACTGCGGTGTTACATGATGTTGAACTAACCAGGCAGGTGAGGCCAACAATATAGCAGATACAGATTCAACCTGCTGGTCTCGTGGTTCAAGGAATAAATTAATCTCAATAGAAAGAATTAATATCGCCTCCTGATAATCCAGACACTTATCAATCCACATTATTCCGTCACTTTCTGTACAGATAGTCAGATTTTGGTCATCAAAAGATGATGAACAGACCCGACGCCAAACGGTATTAATCGTTTCATTCTTGAGCGTGCCATCGTGTTGAATACGGACATGGAGGTTTCCAGAAAATTTCTCTAATTCAGGTTGTAACTGTCGGATAATATCCGTCAGTAATTGTTCCATGCGTAGCAGATAACCGTCCTCACTCATATTGGTAAGTTGTAGGGAGATTAGTGCAGTACTTAACATCCTCTGGTATTGAGGGTAAAAAAATGGTTGAAGTTCACTCCCCCCTTGTAAAAGCGCTGCTGCCAGTTTATTTCTGGCGACTGGAGTAATATATGCTGTTGCCAACACCCCCATAGCCAATTTTCCTAAAGCAACCTGCTCATCGTATTGCTGCTGGTGTAAATGATTCCACCAAATGACACGATCGCGTTCATTTTCATAACGTCGCAATTGAAAAATATAACCCATAAAACCAATTAAAAAAGGAATAAAAAAAGAGCAAAACCAAAACCAGATTGTATGTGTAGGTTCATTTTCACGCCAAAATGAGAATACTAATATTGCTCCCAAAAAAACACAGAGAAGTATAGTAGTTAACCAACGAAATTTATCTGGGGGGACTGGTAATTCGGCTTTCTCAGGGATCTTTTTAAGATCGATTGGCATATATTACAGCCTTCCAGCAATAGGTAATGAGGAAATCAATGTACAACCGCATCCACAACGGTGGCCATGGAGAGCGATAGGCTTACCATTAATTCTGGAACCGAAATCTCCTTCAATTATAATTGTTTCGCCATGTATTGGGCAGAAAACTTTATCCAGCATACAAGAAACCGGCAATCCCATAAAAATAACGCCAGAACTCCCTTCAAGGACAATACCGCCATGAGTCGTTTTATCTGAAAGACGAATAACACCAAGCATATTTTACCCTCTTTATTTTGAACAAAACTATCCGATATCAACTGATAACATCTTCCATATACTCTCTTCCTGGATCATGACAATAGTAATATCGAATACATTACCATCGTTAAATTTAACACTTCCTGAAAGTACACCTCTGTTACCTTCAACGGAGATATTATTAAAACTATAATCCTCTATATTTTCAAATTTATAAGATTTCATTGCCAACTTAAAATCTTCACTTGTGATTTTCTCGCGCATCTCACTCGCAGTTTGTGCATAGGCTAAGATATAGGAATTGTCACGTAACAAATCTATTTCCGCTCTTGCTGCCTCCTTAACGCCGGTCGTCATAAAAAATATGAAGGAAACAATAGATATTGTAAGAATAGCGACAAATGCCAGACAGACAAAAACCTTCCATTTTGCTGATCTCTTCGCTCCAGCAGAAAAAGTTGATTTTACACGCCAGCCGGATTCTTTTACGACATTAAAAAGAGGAGCGGTAACACTGGATGATTCAAAATCGTAACTGTATATCTTTCCTACCTTGCCATTTTCTTTTAATCCCCAGGCACCTCCTAATTTGAATTCTTTTCTTCTCCCTAACTGAAATTCCTTTTTAAAACCAATTCTTTCTGGCCCAACTTCCCATTCAGCACTGGTTGATTTCTCCTGATAACCCACCTGTTTACCAACATCATCAAACACCAGTCGAATCTGAAAACTTTCTTTTAAACCTCCGGTATCATAGATATTTGACCAGTTAGCATCGACATAATTATAAATAACAATAAGGTCATCACTATCCTCCTGTATTGTAAATGGAATATCTTGACATTCATTTAAATCCAACAATCGTTTTTTTAAGGAAATTAGGGTACAAGACCCCGTTGATGATGTAGACATATTTTGAGGCATAATTCTCTCTTCTCAATTAATAAATAACAGTAAACGTTTATTTCACCGCCTCCGCAGCGTTCACCGTACAGCGTACGGTGGTGCCATCGGGAAAATAGTTATCCTTGATGGCATAGCCGCGAAAAAAGGTCAGGCCCACATCAAACCCGGGTGAAGGATTGTCCCCTCCGCGGCGGACCTTCATGTATTGCCCATTATCTTCATCCAGAATGACGCCCTTCTCCGGACCCTGCGGATCCTGGCGCGGGGATGTCGCGTAATAGTCCGGGTCATACCAGTCGCTCACCCACTCGTAGCCGTTCTCTGACATGCCATACAGCCCGCCGGGGGTCGGCGGATAACGATCGACGGCATAACGCACGAAGGAACTGTCCACCCCGGAGGCCTCTTCCGTAGCCTCGCGGTCCTCGCTGGTAGCATAGTTTTCACCGCGACCGGTTTTCTCATCTTCACGCCAGTCGCCGTCATCCGTTGCCACCAGAATATACTGGCCCCGGTCACGCGCCGCATACTCCCACTGCGCTTCCGTCGGCAGGGAAAACGGCAGCCCCGTCTCCTTTTTCAGCCAGCGGCAGTAATTCTCGGCCTCTGTCCATGACACCACCGCCGGACTGTTTTTAAAATGGGTCATGGCCGCCAGCGTTTTATTATCGAATTGATCTTTGTAACGTAACTCCGGTAATCCCGCCATTTTCAGGTAAAAGGCGTAATCCTCATGGGTCACCTTGAAACGACCGATGGAATAGCTGCTCAGCGTCACTTCATGCACGGGTTTGGTATCTTTTTCCGAAGAACAGCGCGCCCCCTCACCGTGCGTGCGGGAGCAAAA
>NZ_JAOWES010000070.1:0-17596 GCF_030334095.1 Citrobacter sp. Cf118
CGAAGCCGAAGCTGGGGTACCCGCCCGTGAACTCTGCCGCAAGCATGCCATTTCCGATGCCACGTTTTACACCTGGCGTAAGAAGTATGGCGGTATGGAGGTGCCTGAAGTTAAGCGCCTGAAGTCGCTTGAGGAAGAGAACACCAGACTCAAGAAGCTGCTTGCCGAAGCCATGCTGGATAAAGAGGCGCTTCAGGTGGCTCTTGGGCGAAAGTACTGACGACAGACCAGAAGCGGGAAGCCGTGATGTTGATGTGTGATGCGACCGGTCTGTCGCAACGTCGTGCCTGCAGGCTTACAGGTTTATCCCTGTCGACCTGCCGCTATGAGGCTCACCGTCCGGCTGCTGATGCGCATTTATCAGGGCGCATCACTGAGCTGGCACTGGAGCGCAGGCGTTTTGGCTACCGTCGTATTTGGCAGTTGCTGCGCCGTGAAGGGCTTCATGTTAATCATAAGCGCGTGTACCGGCTTTATCACCTCAGTGGCCTGGGCGTAAAACGCAGAAGACGTCGTAAAGGGCTGGCAACAGAACGTCTGCCGCTGCTCCGTCCGGCGGCGCCCAATCTGACCTGGTCGATGGATTTCGTCATGGACGCACTTTCCACCGGTCGCAGGATCAAGTGTCTTACCTGCGTCGATGATTTCACAAAGGAATGCCTGACGGTCACTGTTGCCTTTGGGATTTCAGGCGTTCAGGTCACGCGTATTCTGGACAGCATTGCACTGTTTCGAGGCTATCCGGCGACGATAAGAACTGACCAGGGGCCGGAGTTCACTTGCCGTGCACTGGATCAATGGGCCTTTGAGCATGGTGTTGAGTTGCGCTTAATCCAGCCGGGCAAGCCAACGCAGAACGGATTTATTGAGAGCTTTAACGGACGATTTCGCGATGAATGTTTGAATGAGCACTGGTTCAGCGATATCGTTCATGCCAGGAAAATTATTAATGACTGGCGGCAGGATTATAACGAATGCCGCCCGCACTCCACGCTGAATTATCAGACACCGTCTGAATTTGCAGCGGGCTGGAGAAAGGGTCATTCTGAGAATGAAGATTCCGACGTTACTAACTGAGTGTTGTATCTAATCGTGGGGGCAGGTCACCCGTGCTGGACATGACGAAAGATATCGATATGGATCTCCAGCCCGGTACGCCAATGATGCCGAATAAACCGGCAATACTCATTTGGTATCGCAATCATTCATTACAGAACAGCGGCGTTTTTGCCACCCTGAATGTTAACCTGGCACCCTATCTTCTCTATAACGCTCGGCAAGATGATTTCAACGGTGTGGCACTCATCGTCGGGAAGACGGCTATCACCACGTTTTCCAAACAATTAATCCCCGTGTCTGAACTCCCTGCTCTCCCATCATATACTGCAGCCTTGTCTACATTCCCGTTGGAGGTGCGTTTTTACGCGGATCGGTGGACGTATAAAGATGTGGGATACGCCATCATGCTCGGATGCATGGCTGGGATCATGACCGCTCTCCTTCTCTGGTACTACATCTATGCCGTCCGTTTACGCCCGGGGAAAGATATCCTTAACGCCATCAAACACAATCAGTTTTATGTGGTGTACCAGCCCGTGGTAGAGGTGCAAACGCTGGAGGTGAAAGGTGTTGAGGTACTATTACGCTGGCATCACCCGACCACCGGTGAGATCCCACCGGATGCCTTTATTCATTACGCAGAATCACAGAAAATGATTGTGCCGCTAACCCAGCACCTCTTTAAGTTGATAGCCCAGGACGCGCCGATGCTGCAAAATGTATTGCCCGAGGGCGCAAAACTGGGGATCAATATCGCGCCAACGCACTTACACGGCGAGACGTTTAAAGATGATATTCAACGCCTGTACGCCTGCCTTCCCGCGAACTATTTTCAACTGGTGCTGGAAATCACCGAGCGGGATATGCTGCATCAAAACAAGGCAATCGAACTATTTGAATGGCTGCATTCAGCAGGTTTTGAGATTGCCATTGATGATTTTGGCACCGGTCATAGCGCACTTATTTATCTGGAACGCTTTACCGTTGACTACCTGAAAATCGATCGCGGCTTTATTAACGCCATTGGGACGGAAACCCTGACCTCTCCGGTTCTGGACGCCGTGTTGACACTCTCTAAACGTCTTAATATGCTGACGGTTGCTGAAGGGGTAGAAACACCTGAGCAAGCCCGTTGGCTGCGCGAACGTGGAGTACATTTTTTCCAGGGATACTGGATTAGCCGACCATTAAAGCTTGCTGATTTCGTGCGTTGGATGGCACAGCCCAATAAGCCGACGTGGTGATCGCAGTATGCGATTCATATACTCTCACTCGCCACTACATCTCTTATCTTTCAGGCATGATGCCCATCGGGTTGTGGCAGGAAAAGGAAATCGCTTTTATATGATCCCTCGCGTACTGCTTCTGTTTATCACCCTCATCGGGTTTAACGCTCAGGCGCAATCCATCAAAGAAAGCTATGCTTTTGCTGTACTGGGTGAACCTAAGTACGCATTTAACTTTAATCACTTCGATTATGTTAATCCCGCAGCCCCTAAAGGTGGTCAAATCACCCTCTCCGCCATTGGCACATTTGACAACTTTAACCGCTATGCAATGCGCGGTAATCCAGGCGCACGTACCGAAACGCTTTACGATACGCTGTTTACAACCTCTGACGATGAGCCTGGTAGCTATTACCCGCTCATTGCCGACAGCGCACGCTATGCTGACGACTATTCCTGGGTAGAAATTGCCATTAATCCACGAGCGCGTTTTCACGATGGATCACCCATTACCGCCCGCGACGTCGCATTCACCTTCCACAAATTTATGACTGAAGGCGTGCCACAGTTTCGTCTGGTCTACAAGGGAACAACGGTAAAAGCCATCGCGCCATTAACCGTACGCATTGAATTAGCCAAACCGGGTAAAGAGGACATGCTCAGCCTGTTTTCATTACCCGTGATGCCAGAGAAGTACTGGAAAGACCATAAGCTCAGCGATCCCTTATCATCGCCACCGCTCGCCAGCGGCCCTTATCGCATTACCAAATGGAAGATGGGCCAGTATATTGTCTATTCGCGCGTCAAAGATTATTGGGCCGCTAATCTACCCGTCAATCGTGGACGCTGGAACTTCGATACCATCCGCTACGACTATTATCTGGATGATAACGTCGCCTTTGAAGCGTTTAAGGCCGGTGCGTTTGATCTGCGTCTTGAAAATGATGCCAAAAACTGGGCGACGCGTTATACCGGGAAAAATTTTGCGAATCATTACATCATCAAAGATGAACAAAAAAATGAATCCGCCCAGGATACGCGCTGGCTGGCTTTTAATATTCAGCGTCCGGTGTTCAGTGACCGACGGGTGCGGGAAGCCATCACGCTGGCCTTTGATTTTGAATGGATGAATAAAGCCCTGTTCTATAACGCCTGGAGCCGGACCAACAGCTATTTTCAGAATACCGAATATGCTGCGACAAAATACCCCGATGCAGATGAACTGGTGGTACTCGCGCCCTTGAAAAAAGATCTCCCTCCTGAGGTCTTCAGCCAAATCTATCAGCCGCCAAAATCAAAAGGCGATGGCTACGATCGTGAGAACTTGCTGAAAGCCGATACCTTACTGGAACAAGCCGGATGGGTACTCAAGGGGCAGCAGCGCGTAAACAGCGTCAGCGGTAAACCTCTGAGCTTTGAACTATTGCTCCCGGCGGGCAGCAACAGTCAGTGGGTGTTGCCGTTCCAGCACAACCTGCAACGCTTAGGCATTACCATGAACATCCGCCAGGTTGATAACTCACAAATTACCAACCGCTTACGCAGTCGCGACTATGACATGATGCCAAGGTTGTATCGCGCAATGCCGTGGCCGAGTTCAGACCTGCAAATTCTGTGGGCTTCTCAATATATTGACTCCAGCTATAACGCCCCCGGTGTGCGAAGCCCGGTTATCGATAAGCTGATCGGTCAAATCATTGCCGCGCAAGGTGATAAAGCCAAACTGATCCCACTCGGCCGGGCACTGGACAGAGTTTTAACCTGGAATTACTACATGTTGCCGATGTGGTTTATGGCCGAGGATCGTATTGCCTGGTGGGACAAATTTTCGCATCCGGCTATTCGCCCAATTTATACCATTGGCCTCGACAACTGGTGGTATGACGTCAACAAAGCGGCGAAACTGCCCGCAGCCAGACGGCAGGGAGAATAGATGGGCGCTTATCTGATTCGACGTTTGCTGCTGGTGATCCCAACGCTTTGGGCCATCATCACCATCAACTTTTTTATCGTGCAAATTGCCCCCGGCGGTCCGGTTGAACAGGCCGTCGCCGCCATTGAGTTCGGGCAAAGCGGGGCATTACCTGGCGCGGGTAGCGAAGGCGTTCGCGCCAGCCATGCGCAAACCGGCGTTGGTAACATCAGCGACAGTAATTATCGCGGCGGCCGGGGTCTGGACCCGGAAGTTATCGCGGAAATCACTCGGCGCTACGGGTTCGATAAGCCCATTCATGAGCGTTATTTCAAAATGCTTTGGGACTATATTCGTTTCGATTTCGGCGACAGCCTGTTTCGTAGCGCCTCTGTGCTGACGCTTATCAAAGACAGCCTGCCGGTTTCCGTTACGCTGGGCCTATGGAGTACGCTCATCATCTATCTGGTGTCGATACCGCTTGGGATCCGCAAAGCGGTTCACAACGGCAGCCGGTTTGATGTCTGGAGTAGCGCATTTATTATTATTGGCTATGCCATTCCGGCCTTTCTGTTTGCCATTTTGCTGATCGTCTTTTTTGCCGGGGGCAGCTACTACGACCTGTTCCCGCTGCGCGGGCTGGTTTCCGCCAATTTTGACTCCCTGCCCTGGTATCAGAAAGTGACCGACTACCTTTGGCATATTACCCTGCCGGTGCTGGCGACGGTAGTTGGTGGGTTTGCCGCGCTGACTATGCTGACCAAGAACTCATTTCTGGATGAGGTGCGCAAACAGTATGTCGTCACCGCACGCGCTAAAGGAGTCAGCGAGAAAAATATTCTGTGGAAACATGTGTTTCGCAATGCCATGTTGCTGGTGATCGCCGGCTTCCCGGCGACGTTTATCAGCATGTTTTTTACCGGTTCGCTGCTGATTGAAGTGATGTTCTCGCTTAACGGTCTGGGACTACTGGGGTATGAATCCACCGTATCACGCGACTACCCGGTAATGTTTGGCACACTCTATATCTTCACCCAGATCGGTCTGCTGCTGAATATCCTCAGCGACATCAGCTATACGCTGGTCGATCCCCGTATTGATTTTGAGGGACGCTAATGTCGCGATTAAGCCCCGTCAATCAGGCCCGCTGGGCGCGCTTTCGCCACAACCGTCGCGGCTACTGGTCGCTGTGGATTTTTCTGGTGCTGTTCGGTCTTAGTCTGTGTTCAGAACTGATTGCCAATGATAAGCCGTTACTGGTGCGCTACGACAATAGCTGGTATTTCCCCCTGTTCAAAAACTACAGTGAAAGCGACTTCGGCGGACCGCTGGCGACCCGAGCTGATTATCAGGATCCGTGGCTACAGCAGCGCCTGGAAAACCAGGGCTGGATCCTGTGGGCACCAATACGCTTTGGGGCCACCAGCATTAACTTTGCCACCGATAAGCCCTTCCCTTCCCCGCCTTCTGCACAAAACTGGCTGGGAACAGACGCCAACGGCGGTGATGTACTGGCACGGATCCTCTACGGCACACGTATTTCGGTCTTATTTGGCTTAATGCTCACCCTGTGTTCGAGCGTGATGGGCATTATGGCTGGCGCAATACAGGGCTATTATGGCGGCAAGGTGGACCTGTGGGGGCAACGATTCATTGAAGTTTGGTCCGGTATGCCAACACTGTTTCTCATCATTCTACTGTCGAGCGTTGTCCAGCCTAACTTCTGGTGGCTGCTGGGTATTACGGTGTTGTTTGGCTGGATGAGCCTGGTTGGCGTGGTGCGCGCGGAGTTTTTACGTACCCGAAACTTTGATTATATTCGTGCCGCTCAGGCGCTCGGCGTGAGCGATAGCAGTATTATTCTGCGCCATATGCTACCCAATGCGATGGTTGCCGCTCTGACCTTTTTACCGTTTATTTTGTGCGCCTCGATAACCACTCTAACCTCGCTGGATTTTCTTGGGTTTGGCTTACCGCTTGGCTCGCCATCGCTCGGAGAACTTCTGTTACAGGGTAAAAACAACCTGCAGGCGCCGTGGCTTGGCATCACCGCGTTCATCTCCGTTGCCCTGCTCTTATCGCTTCTGATCTTTATTGGTGAAGCGGTACGCGACGCGTTCGATCCCAACAAGGCGATTTAAGATGACACAACCTCTGTTAGCTATTGACAATTTATCGGTAGGTTTTCGTCAACAAGAGACCGTGCGCACCGTGGTCAACAGTCTGTCACTGCGCGTTGATGCCGGACAAACGCTGGCGCTGGTGGGTGAGTCCGGCTCAGGTAAAAGCGTGACCGCGCTATCTATTTTACGGTTATTGCCCTCCCCTCCGGTCGTCTACCTTTCCGGCGACATCCGTTTTCATGGTGAATCATTACTTCACGCCGATGAGCAAACGCTTCGCGGCGTGCGGGGGAATAAAATCGCTATGATTTTCCAGGAACCAATGGTGTCACTGAACCCGCTCCACAATCTGGAAAAACAGCTTTATGAAGTGCTGTCGCTGCATAGGGGAATGCGTCGGGAGGCCGCGCGAGCAGAAATCCTGACCTGTCTGGATCGCGTCGGCATCCGTCAGGCGGCCAAACGTCTCGCAGACTACCCGCACCAACTGTCCGGCGGGGAACGCCAGCGCGTGATGATTGCCATGGCATTGCTAACACGACCGGACCTGCTGATTGCCGATGAACCGACTACCGCGCTGGACGTTTCCGTTCAGGCACAGATCCTGCAACTGCTGAGGGAACTACAGCGCGAGCTGAACATGGGATTACTGTTCATCACCCACAACCTCAGCATTGTGAAAAAGCTGGCCGATACCGTGGCAGTCATGCAAAACGGTCAGTGCGTTGAGCAAAATAAAGCAGCACAGTTGCTCACTGCGCCCACGCATCCCTACACGCAGAAGTTGCTAAACAGTGAACCTTCCGGCGACCCGGTACCTTTACCGGCCGGACAAGCCCCGCTGCTGGAAGTGGAAAAACTGCACGTCGCCTTCCCCATCCGCAAAGGTATCCTGAAGCGTGTGGTGGACCACAACGTCGTGGTTAACAATATCAGTTTCTCTCTGCGGCCCGGTGAAACGCTGGGGTTGGTAGGTGAGTCTGGGTCGGGGAAAAGCACTACCGGACTGGCGCTCCTGAGGTTAATCTCCTCACAAGGAAGTATTGTGTTCGATGGTCAGGCGCTGCATACCTTAAATCGTCGCCAGCTGTTGCCGGTCCGTCACCGTATTCAGGTGGTATTTCAGGATCCCAACTCCTCGCTTAACCCACGCCTGAGCGTGCTACAGATTATCGAGGAGGGGTTACGCGTTCATCAGCCAACCCTGTCAGCCGAACAACGCGAGGCGCAGGTGAAAGCGGTGATGACGGAAGTGGGACTGGATAGCGAAACGCGGCATCGTTACCCGGCTGAGTTTTCCGGCGGTCAGCGTCAACGTATTGCCATCGCCAGAGCATTGATTCTCAAACCTTCCTTGATTATCCTGGATGAGCCAACATCATCGCTAGACAGAACCGTACAGGCGCAAATCCTGACGTTATTAAAGTCCTTACAGGAAAAGCATCGGCTGGCTTATATTTTTATCAGCCATGATTTGCACGTAGTACGCGCGTTATGCCATCAGGTTATTGTGCTACGTCAGGGAGAGGTCGTGGAGCAAGGGCAATGCGAGCACGTATTTAACGCGCCACAGCAAGCCTATACGCGTCAGCTGTTTGCGCTAAGCTGACGCTCAAAACGGATTGTTATTTGAAAACGGCTCTGCGATGGCCACGCCGAAGTTTTTCAGTCTGCAGGTCGCGGCAAATTCATCCTGGCGATTCACAAACAGGCACGGCTCCCCTTCGCATTCCAGTACGGAACAAGGTACCTCAATGTCGCTGAGGGCCTGGCTGAGCTTATGCATGACTGACCATGCGCTATCACCATCAGGGCTGAGCAATTTGAGCGCCACCAGGCTGTTCTCATTGCTCTGACCGTTTTGCGGAATCGGTTCAACCTTTGAACCTGCGAAACCCACCGACCAACGATAGCTCTGCGGCAGACGATGAACGATTGAGAGTTGTAATGTCATCACTTTCTTTCCCTGGAAGCACAATCACTTCACAATTATTTTACATCAATATTAACACATCATTGACAATACGTCTTCAGACAGTTGGTAAACGTTTACACCCTGTCTTTATGCCGTTTTCCGAACCAGGTAATTAAAATTATTCAATGGTTCTGGCATATTTCCGGGCTATATGTACTCGTTTCTGCGATCTAACTCAACCTTTTTAACTACAATGATGTGACTTTTTACATAAATTGATTTTACATAAAATAAACATAACCAGGGGAAATGATAGATTTGCGGTTGATGTATATCAACTCTGGAGGCCTTAAGGCCTCCAGGATGTGTAATAGATCACCGTTTTTGGGCGCGACTGGCGTAAAGACAGAAGAGAATTGAACAGGTAGCGCAAAATGCGATCGACCATATCATTGGCCAGGCCGAGTTAAAGGTCGCCAGAGACAACAGCGCCCCAACGATGGCACCAATGCCGAAGCGGAATGTCCCTGCCAGCGATGACGCCGTTCCTGCCATATGTGGAAATTCATCCAGAATAACCGCCATAGCGTTAGATGACACCATCGACACACAGCCAACAAACGCAGCAACGCCCACGACCAGGGCCCAGAACCCCAACCCAAACAGTGTGCTAAAGACCATCCAGCCTGCCATCACGAACTGGATCCACAGACCGGTACGGAACATATTCAATGCCCCAACCCGACGCACAAAGCGGCTGTTGATGATAGTCATCACGAACAGAAATACGATGTTCAGTGCGAAGTAATAACCGAAATGTTGCGGTGAAACGTGGTTGATCTCAATGTAGACAAAGGGTCCGGCGCTCAGAAACGAGAACATCCCGGCAAAACTGAATCCGCTGGCCAGCATATAACTCAGCACACGTTTATGACGAAACAGCGAGGCAAAGTTGCCAATAGTAGTACGCAGGCGAAACGGCTGGCGACGCTCTACCGGCAGAGTCTCTTTGATCAGTGTAAGGATCATCACCGACGCCAGAATAGCTGCCATGGCGAGGATCCAAAAGATATAGTGCCAGCTCAGCCATACCAGCACCCAGCCACCGATAATCGGTGCCATTAATGGCGCAATTGTCGTGACCAGCATGACGAATGACATCATGCGCGAAAACTCTTCTTTCGGATAGATATCACGCATCAGGGCGTTGATAACCACGCTCGCCGCCGCCGCAGCCAGGCCGTGGAAGAAACGCATCACGATCAGTTGATCGATGGTTTGCGCCAGTGCGCAGGCCACTGCCGCCGCCGCAAACACCAGCGTCCCGCCCAGGATCACTGGCTTGCGTCCAAGGCTGTCTGCCATTGGACCATAGAACAGTTGCCCCACTGCAAACCCCAGAATATAGGTACTGAGGGTCATCTGCGCGCTACCTGCTGGCACACCAAACTGTTCAGAGATAACAGGCAGCGCCGGAAGATACATATCAATCGACAACGGCATCAACATGGCTAACAAACCAAGGATAAAGACAATGGCAATTGACGAGTTCTGCCGGGTGGTCACATTTAGCTCCTGAAATTAACGCGGGGTTAAGTTAACGCTGGCGATTTCTTCTTCAGTCAAAGGACGGTATTCACCTGGCGCCAGATCCTCATCAAGCCTGATGTTACCAATCCGTTCACGGTGCAGTTCCACAACGTGGTTACCCACCGCGGCAAACATACGTTTAACCTGATGATAGCGCCCTTCGCTGATGGTCAAGCGCACCTGAGTTGGCGTAATCACTTCCAGCACGGCCGGTTTGGTCAGGTCTTTCTCATTGTGCAACTGTACGCCATGGGCAAACTGTTCGGCGGTATCATCTGCCACTGGCGACTCCAGCGTCACCATATAGGTTTTCTCACAATGGTGACGAGGAGAGGTGATGCGATGCGACCACTGTCCGTCATCGGTCATCAGCACCAGTCCAGTGGTGTCGATATCCAGACGCCCTGCCGCATGTAGTTTGTAGGCAACCGGTTCATCAAGGAAATAGAGCACCGTCGGGTGATCGGGATCATCCGTTGAGCAAACATAACCCTGAGGCTTATTCAGCATAAAATAGCGCGGGCCATTTTGTTGAACCAAGGAATTACCGTCATATTCTACGTCGTGTTCTGGCAGCAGCTTAAAAGCGCTATTTCTGACGATTTCACCGTCGACGGTAACGCGGTTAGCACGGATCTCACGCCCGGCAATAGCGCGGCTGACGCCGAGTTGCTGAGCGATAAATTTATCAAGTCGCATGTGTGTGATTTTGCCTGTAAAAATACGAGAATCGGGTTTACGCCCGAAAAGTGGGACCGTTATCCGCCCAGTATAGCGGCGTTACACCATCCCTCAAGAGAAATGATTCATGGCATACTACTCCTTGTTATTGTTTATTATAGTGAGCCCATGATTTTTACTCTTCGCCCGTACCAAAAAGAAGCCGTGGATGCCACGCTCAACCATTTTCGCCACCACCGCACCCCGGCGGTTATCGTCCTGCCAACCGGCGCGGGCAAAAGTCTGGTGATTGCCGAGCTGGCCCGCGTGGCGCGTGGTCGCGTACTGGTACTGGCGCACGTCAAAGAACTGGTCGCACAAAACCATGCGAAATATTGTGCGCTGGGGCTGGAAGCCGATATTTTTGCCGCAGGCCTGAAGCGTAAAGAGAGCCACGGAAAAGTGGTATTTGGCAGCGTACAGTCGGTAGCGCGTAATCTGGACGCCTTTCAGGGAGAATTCTCCCTGCTTATCGTCGATGAATGCCATCGCATTGGCGATGATGAAGAGAGTCAGTATCAGCAAATCCTCACTCACCTGACCAAAGTAAATCCTCACTTACGCCTGCTCGGACTTACCGCCACACCTTTTCGTTTGGGCAAAGGCTGGATTTATCATTTTCATTATCACGGAATGGTGCGCGGCGATGAAAAAGCACTGTTTCGCGACTGCATTTATGAATTACCGCTGCGCTACATGATTAAACACGGCTACCTGACGCCGCCAGAACGCCTCGACATGCCGGTAGTGCAATATGACTTCAGCCGCCTGCAGGCGCAAAGTAACGGCCTGTTTAGCGAAGCGGACCTGAATCAGGAGCTGAAAAAGCAGCAGCGAATAACGCCGCATATCATCAGCCAGATTGTCGAGTTTGCCCAGACGCGTAAAGGGGTGATGATTTTCGCCGCCACAGTTGAACACGCCAAAGAAATTCTGGGTCTGCTGCCTGCTGACGACGCCGCACTTATCACCGGAGACACGCCTGGCGCCGAACGCGACGTGCTGATTGAAGAGTTCAAAGCCCAACGTTTTCGCTATCTGGTGAATGTGTCGGTCCTGACCACTGGCTTCGATGCCCCGCACGTCGACCTTATCGCCATTCTGCGCCCGACCGAGTCAGTTAGCCTTTACCAACAAATTGTCGGTCGTGGGCTGCGCCTGGCGCCGGGTAAAACCGACTGTCTGATCCTCGATTACGCTGGTAACCCGCACGACCTGTACGCGCCGGAAGTTGGTGCGCCGAAAGGGAAAAGCGACAACGTTCCAGTACAGGTGTTCTGTCCTGCCTGCGGCTTCGCCAACACCTTCTGGGGCAAAACAACGGCCGACGGCACGCTGATTGAGCACTTTGGCCGCCGCTGTCAGGGATGGTTTGAAGATGATGACGGCCATCGCGAACAGTGCGATTTTCGTTTCCGTTTTAAAAACTGCCCGCAGTGCAACGCGGAAAATGACATCGCCGCCCGCCGTTGTCGGGAGTGCGACACGGTACTGGTTGACCCGGATGACATGCTGAAAGCCGCGCTCAGGCTTAAAGATGCGCTGGTTCTGCGCTGCAGCGGGATGGCGCTACAAAATGGGCAGGATGAAAAAGGCGAATGGCTGAAAATTACCTATTACGATGAAGATGGCGCCGACGTCAGCGAACGCTTTCGCCTGCATACTCCCGCGCAGCGTACAGCCTTCGAGCAACTGTTTATTCGCCCGCACACCCGAACGCCTGGCATTCCCTTACGCTGGATAACCGCCGCCGATATCCTCGCCCAGCAGGCGCTGTTACGTCATCCTGATTTCGTGGTCGCGCGCATGAAAGGTCAGTACTGGCAGGTCCGTGAAAAGGTCTTCGATTATGAAGGACGCTTTCGTCGGGCACATGAATTACGCGGTTAATCGTACTTTTGATTGATGTACCACCCGTTTGAGTATAGAATCTCGCCCGCTTTTGCATACGCAAAGCAGATCACTTACCTGTTGCTGGGTCGCCTGTAGCAGGAATTATTAAAGAGAGATTTAAATGTTTACTATCAACGCTGAAGTACGTAAAGAGCAGGGTAAGGGTGCGAGCCGCCGCCTGCGTGCCGCTAACAAGTTCCCGGCAATCATCTACGGTGGCGCAGAAGCCCCGATTGCTATCGAACTGGATCACGATGCAGTTATGAACATGCAAGCTAAAGCTGAATTCTACAGCGAAGTTCTGACCATCGTTGTTGACGGTAAAGAAGTTAAAGTTAAAGCTCAGGCTGTACAGCGTCACCCGTTCAAGCCGAAGCTGTCTCACATCGACTTCGTTCGCGCGTAATCGCAAACAAGTTGAAGAAAAACCCCGCCAAGGCGGGGTTTTTTTATGGGATTTTGTAATCGATACTGATGGTTCTCGTCGACCGGATAAGGCGTTTACGCTCTCACCCGGCAAACGGTTTTATTTCCCGCCCGACGTGCGACGCTGCAGCTGGTCGCGCAGGTTCGGCGGCGTACCTTTGATGGTCAAGGTGTCCGTCGCCGGATCCCAGAAAATACGTTCACCCAGTAGCATGGCGTCGAAGTTGATGGTTAACCCACCGCCGCTTCCGGCAAATTTGGTTAACTGACGCAGCGTACTGCGATCCGCCGGGAAACTCTCTTCCAGCTCGTAGCCTTTATCAGCGGTAAATTCGCTGAAGCTAACTTCACTAACGCCGGAAAGCTCTTTGGACAGCGACTCCAGCTCGATCTCTTCACCGGCTTGTAGCTGTTCGTTGCAGTAGCTGTACACCTGCTGACGCACGTTCTGGCGTTCAGCTTTATCGAGCTGCGCCTCGGCAGTAAAGTCATCGACCGCCTGCAGTAGGCCACGGTTTTGCGCTTTGGCGTTCAGACCTTCGCTGGCACCGAGGAAATCCATAAAGAAATCGGCGACTTTGCGCCCTACCCGCCCTTTCAGGAACGTCAGATAGCGCGTGGACTCCGGATTGGTTTCCCATTCGGTTAAATCAATACGCGCCACGATATCCGCATGATTGATGTCCAGATAGTGCGTCGGATTGATATCCAGATTTTCATTGACGCGCATGCTGCTTAAATTGTTCAGCACGGCGACCAACAGATACTCTACCGCCAGATAGCGGTAATGGCAGAACAGGACAATGCCGCCGTCGGCAAAAGGATATTTCGCCAGCTCGTCCCGCAAGCGTCCGGTCGCGGCACGACTAAATGCCAGAAAATCCTCTTCGCCCTGACGCTGTAAACGCAGCGTTTGTGCCAGTTCACTCTCTTCGCTAAACAGGCCATAAGCTTTATTCTTGGCGCTATATACCCGATGCAGCTCAGCCATCATATCGACAACCGTCGCTGTCGGTTCCAGTAATGAATCGCGCAAGACCAGCTCAAGGTTCTGCTCGTCACGTTTGATAAGCTGGTGCAGGGCAATCTGGTTGATATCCAGACTCATGATAAACTCTCCTTTTAGACCGGGCGGTATTCAACCACCTGCCGGGCAGTGACGCAATAGAAGATAAAAAAGCAGAAAAAAAACTGTCTGTACGGTAATATGTTGCCCTTTCATGAACAGACTGATTTCGATTTATGCCACAAATTTCCCGCTATAGTGACGAACACGTTGAACAACTGCTGAATGAGATGCTCAACGTACTGGAAAAACATAAGGCGCCGACCGACCTTTCCCTGATGGTACTGGGAAATATGGTGACTAACCTTATCAATACAAGCATCGCACCGGCCCAGCGTCAGGCGATTGCCAACTCTTTTGCCCGCGCATTACAGTCTTCGGTAAACGACGACCAAGCGCATTAAGAGCCTGCTCCGGGGAAACGAACAACAGTTTATGGTAACTCATCGTCAGCGCTACCGTGAGAAAGTCTCCCAGATGGTTAGCTGGGGGCACTGGTTTGCCTTGTTCAACATTCTGTTGGCCGTGGTACTCGGTAGCCGTTACCTGTTTGTCGCCGACTGGCCGACAACGCTTGCAGGTCGTATTTATTCCTATGTAAGCCTGGTCGGACATTTTAGTTTTCTGGTGTTTGCCACCTATCTGCTAATCCTGTTTCCCCTGACGTTTATCGTCATGTCCCAGAGGCTGATGCGATTCTTATCAGCTATTCTGGCGACGGTGGGCATGACGCTGTTGCTAATCGACAGCGAAGTTTTCACCCGCTTCCATTTGCACCTCAACCCGATCGTCTGGGAACTGGTCATCAATCCTGACCAGAATGAAGCGGCGCGTGACTGGCAACTGATGTTTATCAGCGTGCCAGTGATTTTGTTAATTGAAATGCTGTTTGCGACCTGGAGCTGGCAAAAGCTGCGTAGCCTGACGCGTCGTCGCCACTTCGCCAAACCATTAGCCGCATTCTTCTTCATTTGCTTTATCGCCTCGCACGTGGTGTATATCTGGGCGGATGCCAATTTCTATCGCCCGATTACCATGCAGCGCGCGAACCTGCCGCTCTCCTACCCGATGACGGCGCGTAAGTTCCTGGAAAAACATGGTCTGCTGGATGCGCAAGAGTATCAGCGTCGCCTGATCGAGCAGGGGAATCCGGAAGCAGTTTCCGTGCAGTACCCGCTGAGCGAACTGCGCTATCGCGATATGGGCACCGGCCAGAACGTCCTGCTAATCACCGTCGACGGCCTGAACTATTCACGCTTTGAAAAGCAGATGCCTGCGCTGGCTGAATTCGCCGGGCAGAATATCTCCTTTACGCGTCACATGAGCACAGGCAACACCACGGATAACGGGATTTTTGGCCTGTTCTACGGCGTCTCACCAAGCTACATGGATGGGATTTTATCGACCCGAACGCCTGCGGCGTTGATTTCCGCGCTGAACCAGCAGGGTTATCAGTTAGGGCTATTCTCCTCGGATGGCTTTACCAGTCCGCTTTATCGCCAGGCGCTACTGTCAGATTTCTCCATGCCAAGCGTGCAAACGCAATCTGACGAGCAAACTGCAAGCCAGTGGATTAACTGGCTGGGACGCTACGCGCAGGAAGATAACCGCTGGTTCTCGTGGGTCTCCTTTAACGGGACCAACCTTGATGACAGCAACCAGAAGAACTTTGCCAAACGCTATGCCAGCGCCGCTCAGGATGTGGATGCCAACATCAACCGCGTTATTAGCGCCCTGCGCGACTCCGGCAAACTGAACAACACGGTGGTGATTATTACCGCAGGTCGGGGCGTGCCGCTGACGCAGGAAGAGAACAACTTTGCCTGGTCGCGAGGCCATCTGCAGGTTCCTCTGGTTATTCACTGGCCGGGAACGCCAGCACAGCGCATCAATAGTCTGACCGATCATACGGACCTGATGACAACGCTGATGCAGCGCCTGTTGCACGTCAGTACACCTGCTAACGAATACTCACAGGGGCAGGATCTGTTCAATGCAACTCGCCGCCATTACTGGGTTACTGCCGCTGACGGCAGCACGATGGCCGTTACCACACCCGAGATGACGCTGGTGCTGAACAACAACGGTAATTATCAGACCTATAATTTGCGCGGCGAGAAAATAAAAGATCAGAAACCGCAGCTAAGTCTGCTGTTACAGGTTCTGACGGATGAGAAGCGATTTATTGCTAACTGATTAATTATAAATCAGTTAGCGAGACATGCTCTTGCATTCGTAGCGGAAAGCAGTAGTATTAGCAGCCATAGCGTCGGCACGTAGCGCAGCCTGGTAGCGCACCGTCATGGGGTGTCGGGGGTCGGAGGTTCAAATCCTCTCGTGCCGACCAAAAATCCTCGAAGAACCAGCCTGTTACGGCTGGTTTTTTTATGCCAGTTTTCTAAGTGGGGAAGCTCTGGGGAATGAATGGGGAGAAACACCGCTCAAATATAGAATTTGCCAGGCATGGTAGCTGCTGTGTGTAGTCGATGATGAAAAACCGGGTGCCTGCTGACATCCACAGACACCCGTAATCACACAGCAGTGCATATTGGATACGCTATATCCGTAGCGAGTGGGTAGATTTATAGTCATTTCAAAGACAATTGTCATTAAATCTTTGTGATTGATATCTAATATTTTTAACTAAAATATTACCAATTTCATGAGTGGTTAAATAACCATCAAACAAGCATAATTATCCTTTCCCATTGGTGTGTTTCTATCTACATAATCGGGCAGTCATCAAACTCCGCGTTCCTGGCATCATTAATGATGTACGTGATAACTCCAAATATTGCGTGTGAGGAATTGTAGCCATCACCATCTTCTGGCAGCGCTCCCGTTCTCCAGATTTATTAGGTGGGGCTGAAGGTGAGTTCGGTATCGCTTGCACATATCAGCAGCGAACCATCACAGGCTGAAAGCGACGCATCCACAACAAGTAGCGCCCCTGGATTATCCCTTCCCTGAAATGTGAACGCGATGCCCGCATGAAATAAGTCGCTGCGGGCTGGCTGATTAGCTGCTGATCGAGGGAGATCCTTGTTTCAACGTAATCACTGGCAGGTGAAGGGAAGCCCATGGCTATAGTCCTCCGTTTGGATTGAACAGCTGAAAGGTACGGTTCTCCCCTTCCTGCGTTGATACATCGCGGAATGTTCTTACATACCACTCGATCCATTCGTTAGCCTGCTTCATTGTCCAGTTCCAGCTGACCTTGCTCAGTTCCTGGACAAACCGCTATGTGGTGACGGTCTTCCGGCCACTAGGTTCTTTCTGTATCGAAGCATGCCAGGCCATTTCAATATCGCTGCGTCGTGGCATCAATTAACCCCTCTTGAATACCGGATAAAAACACAGTATAAACACTGTATATACATCCAGCAAAAAAAGGCTGCAAGCAATGTTCGTGGAACTCGTTTATGACAAAAGGAATTTTGATGGTTTGCCCGGAGCAAAAGATATCATTCTGGGAGAATTGACCAAGAGGGTTCAGCGGATCTTCCCCGATGCTGATGTCCGGGTTAAACCGATGATGACACTACCGGCGATCAATACTGACGCCAGTAAGCATGAGAAGGAGCAGATAAGCCGTACTGTTCAGGAAATGTTTGAAGAGGCTGATATGTGGCTGGTTTCAGATTAAACGCCTTGAACCGTCATATT
>NZ_JAOWES010000071.1:0-13737 GCF_030334095.1 Citrobacter sp. Cf118
TGACCTGCCCCCACGATTAGATACAACACTCAGTTAGTAACGTCGGAATCTTCATTCTCAGAATGACCCTTTCTCCAGCCCGCTGCAAATTCAGACGGTGTCTGATAATTCAGCGTGGAGTGCGGGCGGCATTCGTTATAATCCTGCCGCCAGTCATTAATAATTTTCCTGGCATGAACGATATCGCTGAACCAGTGCTCATTCAAACATTCATCGCGAAATCGTCCGTTAAAGCTCTCAATAAATCCGTTCTGCGTTGGCTTGCCCGGCTGGATTAAGCGCAACTCAACACCATGCTCAAAGGCCCATTGATCCAGTGCACGGCAAGTGAACTCCGGCCCCTGGTCAGTTCTTATCGTCGCCGGATAGCCTCGAAACAGTGCAATGCTGTCCAGAATACGCGTGACCTGAACGCCTGAAATCCCAAAGGCAACAGTGACCGTCAGGCATTCCTTTGTGAAATCATCGACGCAGGTAAGACACTTGATCCTGCGACCGGTGGAAAGTGCGTCCATGACGAAATCCATCGACCAGGTCAGATTGGGCGCCGCCGGACGGAGCAGCGGCAGACGTTCTGTTGCCAGCCCTTTACGACGTCTTCTGCGTTTTACGCCCAGGCCACTGAGGTGATAAAGCCGGTACACGCGCTTATGATTAACATGAAGCCCTTCACGGCGCAGCAACTGCCAAATACGACGGTAGCCAAAACGCCTGCGCTCCAGTGCCAGCTCAGTGATGCGCCCTGATAAATGCGCATCAGCAGCCGGACGGTGAGCCTCATAGCGGCAGGTCGACAGGGATAAACCTGTAAGCCTGCAGGCACGACGTTGCGACAGACCGGTCGCATCACACATCAACATCACGGCTTCCCGCTTCTGGTCTGTCGTCAGTACTTTCGCCCAAGAGCCACCTGAAGCGCCTCTTTATCCAGCATGGCTTCGGCAAGCAGCTTCTTGAGTCTGGTGTTCTCTTCCTCAAGCGACTTCAGGCGCTTAACTTCAGGCACCTCCATACCGCCATACTTCTTACGCCAGGTGTAAAACGTGGCATCGGAAATGGCATGCTTGCGGCAGAGTTCACGGGCGGGTACCCCAGCTTCGGCTTCGGCTTCGCGGAGAATACTGATGATCTGTTCGTCGGAAAAACGCTTCTTCATGGGGATGTCCTCATGTGGCTTATGAAGACATTACTAACATCGGGGTGTACTAATCAACGGGGAGCAGGTCACGGGAACCAATTGCTGAAGAGGCGTATTCATTGAACCGGTTGCTGAAGAGCAGAAAGCGATACCGTCTTTTACCAGCAAAAAGGCCCGCACATTCAGGCTAAACGCGGCGCTGGAAGTGAGTTGAGCTGAAGCTTGCGAGCAGGTGTCTTTTACCAGAGGTTGTAGTGTGTTGGTGGTGGTTTCAAGGTCAGCGAAGAAACTTTCAATATAGTTTTGTATGTTAGACGTTAGCGTGTCGTACTTTGCGTTTCGTTGATGCCATGACATAAAAAACTGCAGTGAGCTGACGAGTAACGCGACGACTATCCCCGTTATAACGCAGGTGAGCAGGAGTTTCCGATCGGAAGAAGAGGAGCGCCTTAACATAGTTCCTTATGTTTACCTGAAGTAACCACTTATCCTGTATGAATATAACCTGAAATGACTCATGTTGTGAGATTTTTCTTAGTCACAAGGGCAAAGCAAAAAAAAGCACCGCCGTAGCAGTGCTTTTTTATATGTCTCATCAGGATAGCCAAGGGATAGCTGCCAAACGAAATTAACTGCGGCTCAAAACCCGGCGAGCTTCGTTGTAACGTTTTTTCCAGTAAGGCTCGTTCATGCTGGAAATGATAACGCCACTGCTGGTCGAGGCATGTACGAACTGGTTGTTGCCGATATAAATACCGACGTGTCGGCCAGTAGAGCCAGCACGGAACAGAACCAGATCGCCTGTACGCAGATTAGTGCGCGAAACGGATTTACCCGTTTCCTGTTGTTCATAGGTTGAGCGAGGAAGCTCTAAACCAAATTGCTCACGAAACGTACGCTGTACGAAGCTTGAACAATCAATGCCTTTTTTGGTGCTGCCGCCAAGGCGGTAACGCACGCCTTTCCAGTCAGCATATTGGTCCATAATACGTGATTTAACATCGATATTACGTACCATATTTTCAAATTCATCCTGAGAGGCTTGCAGTGAAGAGTTATCTCCATTGCCCACAGCATGCGTCTCAGAATGCATATTCCTGGCGGTGTTCGTTGTGCTACATGCAGAAAGCAGAACCGCAACTGCTATCGCGGGTATGCCCCGCAAGATATATCTCAAAATCGGTTGAGATTTGACCATTTTGTTTGTTTTCCCTTGAAGTCCTTAACGATAAATATCGTTATAAAAAATGCCAAACGTGACGAGACTAATTACCATCGCACGATGAGACAATTCCTTAAGGTCAAATCTGTGGCAGAACGCACAAATTTATTCTGAAAGGGAATAATTATCCCGCGAGGCAAAACGTGTTCGAGATTACCCGATCGTTCCGGTCAATGCGAGTGATTTTACGTGATTTCTTATAAGAAAAATTGATACAGAAAGTGAATAAACGGCATTGTCTAAATTAAGAACAATCAGGGTAAAAAATACGCAACTTACTCATTTTAAACATGAATAAGATGACAGGAGAATGACAATCAGAATGATGAAATATTGCCAGGCATCATCAGGGAATCAGAAGTATCCCTGATGATGTTAATTACTCTGCGTTATTTGTTTAAAAATTGTTTGTTTTTGCCGGGTAGATAATTCACGAACAGAGTGACTAAGCGGTCGCTTAATGGCGTCATTAGCCACCAGGGAAGGCCAATCAGGACCACCGTCATGGAACCAACCACGATATCGGTGAGCCAGTGGGCGCCAATCATTACGCGTGGGAAGGCAAAAACCACAGCGATAATAAGGCCGATTATTCCTGCGACTTTTCCGAAATAACGCAGCATGAATGCGGAAAAAATAAGCAACATCATGCCGTGATCGCCAGGAAAACTGTCTTTCGACGCATCTTTGGTCGGAATATGCAGCAGTTCACTGACGCGATAAATATTATCCAGCATCAGAGTTGGGCTGGCACGTTTAACGGGAATAAGCGCCTGGCCCAGCTGATTTAATATCACTGCGGTAAGCAGCATAACCAAACCGATAGCCACAATGCGTCGGCGACCTTCCGATGTCTCTTTGAGCCAAAAGTGCAGCATCAATGCGCCCATTGCCAGCAATGAGCAGCCATCAAATGCCCGGTTATTGGTTATAGCAACAACCCATAAGAACAGCGGGCTTTCCACCAGTTTATGGTTAAAGAAGCGGAAAACGCCCGTATCCAGTGAAGACCAGAACCCATGCCCGGCTGGAATATACCAGGACAGAAACAGTGCCAGGCCCACAATATTAAGCAGGAGGATTAGAGGGTATCGGGTTTTCATCGTCGTTTACCATTGCTAAAAAACGAAGGCAACCTTACGCGCTAGCGCCTAAACGAAGTCTCAACAATGCGCTCTGTAGCGCATTCCAGTCGGTCTCGGTATCGGAAATAAGTTCAATACGGCTATCCGGCGGCGCGACGTTTTGCGTCTCTATATGCCAGTCGTCTCCCTGGCGGTTAATGCGTACCAGTCCTTCTTTAATACGCATTACCCCCTTCACACGTCCAACAGGAGCGAGACGAGACCATTCCAGCAGACCGATAGTATCGAACACCGTATCGGCGTCAAAAATCCAACCGCAGGCCTGATGGCCCTGTCCGCTGTTCAGGCTACGACGCCAGCGCTGCTGTGCGGGTAGGCTCAACGCTGCCAGCCCCTTTTTGTCGGCATGACTATGGGCGTGCTCCGCGCTTGCAGGAAGCTCTGCCAGGTTTAGCCGGGGCAAATCCAGTAGCTGTCCGTCAATTTGTCCATGGTCGGCATGAACTAACTGGCGATTACCTCCATAGTGTTGCCACCAGCTTTGTAGGGCGTTTTCGCTTTCCGTCGTGGCACGGTCGGTTTTGTTGGCAACAATGATATCTGCGGCGGCCAGCTGGTCGCGGAAATTGTCATTGGCGACGCTTTTTTCATCCAGTAACAGCCGCGGGTCAAGAATACAGAGGGTCGCACGCAGATCGATCCACGGTTCGTAAACCGGTGCGGTGAGTAAATCCAGAATCTGTTTAGGGTGGCCGAGGCCGGTGGGTTCAATGAGCAGACGGTCAGGTTTTCCCTGACGTAGCAGCGTATTGAGACCAACCTGCATCGGCAGACCGTTAATGCAGCACATACAGCCGCCGGGGATCTCTTTTAACAGCGCACCGCTGTTAGCCAGTAGCGCGCCATCAATGCCAACTTCGCCAAACTCATTAACCAGCACGGCCCACTTCTCAGCAGGATCTTTGTTTGCCAATAAATGAAGAATAGAGGTGGTTTTGCCACTGCCGAGAAAACCGGTGATGAGATTGGTTTTAGTCACATTTACTCCAGAATCATAAATTACCGTAATGGCATTTAACAATCCTGGCGAAAAACGGTGAAAAAGAGAAGGGGTGAGAGGACGAAGACGCGCTTCGTCCTGTTTAATGGCAGAAATCGTTAACTTTTTAACGTATCAATGACAGCCTGATGCGCACCGTATTGGGCAATGCGTTGCCAGGCCTGCTGAATGGCCGCGACAAACTGCGGATTCTGGACGAGATCGGTAGCGAAAATTTCGCGCAGCGAAAGCAGGGCGCTGACACGTTCTGATTCAGTACTCTGTTTAACCAGAGCGGCAATTTTCTCACTTAGTGGGTCACGAATATCAATTGCTGCGCCTGAGTCATCCACGCCGCTCACATAACGCATCCAGCCTGCGACACCGAGCGCCAGCAATGGCCACTCACTTTGGCGGGCTAAATGTACGCGGATCCCTTCCAACATGCGCTGGGGTAATTTCTGGCTACCATCCATCGCGATTTGCCAGGTTTTATGTTTCAACGCTGGGTTGGCAAAACGCTCCAACAGGCTTAGGGCATACTGGTCTAAATCAACGTTGGTAATTTGCAGCGTAGGCGCCTGTTCGTTGAGCATCAGCCGGTAAGCGGCTTCACGAAATGCGCTGTCCTGCATGCAGTCGCTGATGTGCTGGAACCCGGCCAGATAACCGAGATAAGCCAGAAACGAATGACTGCCGTTCAGCATCCGCAGTTTCATTTGTTCCCACGGCAAGACGTTTTCGACCATCTGGACGCCCGCCGTTTCCCATTGTGGGCGGCCACACACAAAATTATCTTCAATCACCCACTGGATAAACGGTTCGCAGCTGATTGCGCAAGGATCGGCAACGCCCAGCTCGCGGGCGATTTCAGCCAGTGACTCTTCGGTAGCGGCAGGAACAATGCGATCCACCATGGTACCCGGGAAGCTGACATGCTCCTGAATCCAGGTTGCCAGTTCTGGTGAACGTTTTTCCGCCATTCCCAGTACGGCGTTTTTTACCACATGACCATTGTCCGGGATATTATCGCAAGAGAGGACGGTAAACGGCTGTAGGCCGCGTTCACGTCGGCGGTGTAGCGCTTCAACAATAATTCCGGGGACAGAGTGCGGTTCAGTCGGTGTTTGCAGATCGTGAGCAATACGTGGATTGCTGAGGTCTAACGAGCCTGTAGCCGGATCGATGCAGTAGCCTTTTTCCGTAATGGTTAACGAGACAATAGCCACCTGAGGCTCGCAGAATTTTTCAATAATAGCCGCCAGTGAATCCAGCCTGGCGTTGAGACATTCGTTGACGGAGCCGATAACAATCGGTTGGTTGCCGTTGGCCCCTTTCTCCAGCACGGTAAATAAATGATCCTGTTCGCGCAGTTGGCTCATCAGGCGATCGCCGCTGAACAGACTGATCTCACAAATACCCCAGTCTCCACCCTGCGCATTCAGCACCCTGTCGGTGAGTAACGCCTGATGGGCGCGGTGAAAAGCACCGAAACCAAAATGTACAATCCGCGTTTTTAATTGCTGGCGGTCGTACTGCGGCATCATGACATTTTCCGCCAGTGGCGCTGAGGCAATAGTTTTCATTAAATACACCTGATTAACCATTAATTAACAATGGCAGTATAAAGTTATATGACAATAAATTGAATTGGTGTGCCTCATTTATCCGGGGAGTGTGAGCTTGATCAACCAATCATCGGCAATGTGTTGATCATCTAACGGATGCCTGTATGGTAGTCGTCATTAAGGTGATTTAATTTGGTATAACAACTTGTGAGGTAAAACAATGGAACAAACCTGGCGTTGGTACGGACCTAACGATCCGGTATCGCTTGATGATGTGCGTCAGGCTGGCGCAACGGGTGTTGTAACCGCCTTGCACCATATTCCTAACGGTGAAGTGTGGCCGGTAGAAGAAATTCAACAGCGTCAGGCCATTCTGGCTGAAAAAGGGCTGACCTGGTCGGTGGTGGAAAGTATCCCTGTCCACGAAGATATCAAAACGCGTTCAGGTCAATATCAAACGTGGATTGCCAACTATCAGCAGAGTATCCGTAATCTGGCGACCTGCGGTATCGATACCGTGTGCTATAACTTCATGCCGATCCTCGACTGGACGCGTACCGACCTCGAATATCAGCTGCCGGATGGTTCCAAAGCGCTGCGTTTTGACCAGATTGCCTTTGCGGCTTTCGAGCTGCACATTCTGCAACGCCCGGGAGCTGAAGCGGATTATACCGACGAAGAACAACGCCAGGCGCTGGACTACTTCAATGCCATGAGCGATGCAGAAATTGAAAAGCTGACACGCAATATCATTGCTGGCCTGCCTGGTGCAGAAGAGGGCTATACGCTGGATCAGTTTCGTGCGCGCCTTGCTGAATATGACGGCATCAGTAAAGACGATCTGCGCGAAAATATGGCGGTATTCCTGCGGGCGATTGTGCCAGTGGCAGAAGAAGTCGGCGTGCGTCTGGCCGTGCATCCTGACGATCCGCCGCGCCCGATCCTCGGTCTGCCGCGTATCGTTTCGACTATCGAAGATATGCAGTGGCTGAAAGAAACCGTCGACAGTATTAATAATGGTTTCACCATGTGTACCGGTTCTTACGGCGTGCGCGCTGATAACGATCTGGTGAAAATGATCGAAACCTTTGGCGATCGTATCCACTTCACGCACCTGCGCTCGACCTGTCGTGAAGATAACCCGAAAACGTTCCACGAAGGTGCGCACCTGCAGGGTGATGTGGATATGGTATCGGTGGTGGCTGCCATTTTGAGCGAAGAGCAGCGGCGTAAAAAGGCGGGCGACCTGCGTCCTATCCCGATGCGTCCGGATCATGGACACCAGATGCTTGACGATCTGCACAAGAAAACCAATCCGGGCTACTCGGCGATTGGTCGCCTGAAAGGACTGGCAGAAGTCCGCGGCGTTGAGCTGGCGCTGAAACAAACGCAGTTCCGCGACCTGCTGTAAGTCTAACAACAGGGATTGCGCTACAGGTGCAATCCCTGTTATTCATCAAGGCTGCGCGAGCGCCTGCTCCAGCACTGTCAGCACTTTATTGATCTGCTGTATCTGCAATCCACCAAAACCAAAAAACATAACAGCATCGCTGTTTTCTTTGCGCCATGCGGCTTCTGATCCATTTTCTATATCCGGCAGAGTGTCGAAACGGATCCCAGCCAACAGGCAGCTTTGTTGCAACCTGGCGATGAATTCGGTATGTCTGGCAATGCGTAACGAGAGGTGCAGACCTGCCGTTGCGCCAGCGATTTTCCCTTCGGGAAACAGAGTGGACAGGCCATCGCGTAACAGAATGAGGCGCGTCGCATAGCTGCAGGCCAGCTTGCTGATATGCGTATAAAAAACCTGATTTTGCATCAGTTCGGCTAAAAATTGTTGCAACAACCACTGACTGCCGTTGTTATTGAGCGCTTTCATATTCTGTACCGCCGGAAGCAGTTCATCAGGGCAAATAAGATAGCCAAGCCGTGCGCCTGGCCCCAGCGTTTTAGAAAATGTCCCCATATAGATAACCCGGTTGTGATAATCCATGGCTTTCAGCGCGGGAAGGGGATTGTCCCCATAGGTAAAAACGGCATCGTAATCGTCTTCAATGATGTAAGCGCCGACGCGTTGCGCCCACGTTAATAATGACTGACGGCGCTCCAGCGAAAGCACACTTCCCATCGGATACTGATGAGCTGGAGTAACATAACAAAGCTGGGTTTCATACTCGGGTAAATTATCTGTTTGCAGCCCGTGGTTATCTACGGCAATTGACGTAATGTCTGCACCGTAATAATTAAAGAGATGCCATGCGCCAGAATAACAAGGGGATTCGGTCACAATATGGCACTTTTTTTGCTGACTGACAGCATGATGAATAATAAATATTTGGCTGAGTAGTGATAATCCTTCCTGAATCCCGTTGGTAATGATGATGTTCTCTGCTCGGGTATTAATTCCGCGGGATAAATTAAGGTATCTGACCAGTTGCTCACGTAGTGAAAATAATCCATTTGGTGAATGATACCGGGTAAATAATTGTTCTTTAAGTATGCTTGGAGCATTATTCCATTTCCGCCAGCTTGACCAGGGAAAAGCGTTGGGGTCGGGGACGCCCATCCGGCAGTAGCACTCTCGTCCAGGCTCGGCGTAAACATCGGTAGAGACCCCGGCAGCTTTAGGTTTTACCGGTGGAGAGCCTTGGGTCACGGGCACATGAGTTGGGGTTATACGTACAGGCGTGGTGAATATCACTTCATAGCCAATGCCGTGTCGGCTCTTGATTAACCCAGCCGCCATCAGCTTATCATAGGCCATCACTACCGTTATTTTAGCAACGTGCAATACCTGAGCCTGCTCGCGAATAGAGGGGAGTTTGTCTCCACAAAGCAAATCACCCTGCTGAATTGCCTGGAAATAAAATTGAAATATCTGCAGTTGCAGCGGAGTACGGCTTTCTCTATTGAGCGTCAGTGTTAGCATAAGAAATTCCTTATTTACAGATGGTCACTATATTACTAATTTCTGATCTTTACTATTTGACTCACCTCATAGAGTGGCTGCTGTTCCTATAATCTGCTTTCGCTGTCTCTATTTTTGATTTTTATTATCCCTTAGCGTGTCGCTATTAAAAAATGGAGGCAAGCATGTCGTGGATAAGAAAGAACGCATTGTGGTGCGCATTCGTCGGGGCGGTAGTAATGGCCTTGGCTATTTGGGGAACGTGGCAAGGCGTTCATTACACCAGTACCACCGAATTTTGTTTATCGTGTCACTCGATGCGCACGGCTGGAGAGGAATATAAAACCAGCGTGCATTTTCGCAACGCGTCTGGCGTGTGGGCTGAGTGTAAGGATTGTCATATTCCACCGGGCGTTGTTCCAACGCTTATTCGTAAAACTGAAGCCTTAAACGATCTCTATCACACCTTTATTTCTCCTTCTATCGACACTCCGGAAAAGTTTGCTGCCAAACGCTCGGAGCTGGCCCAACGGGAGTGGGCGCGCATGAGCGCGAATAATTCAGCGGCGTGTAAATCCTGCCATAGCTATGAGGCCATGGATCATGGCAAGCAATCGGCAAATGCGGCGGCGCAAATGACCGCGGCGGCAGCAAAAGACAGTAACTGTATCGATTGCCACAAAGGAATAGCCCATCACAAACCCGATATGAGCAGCGGTTTTCGCGATCGCTTTAAGCAGCTACAGCGTCAGGGAGATACGCCAACGGATGCGTCCACACTGTTCTCATTAAGCGAAAAATCATTGGCGGCAACGGCAGAAAGTCCGGCAGGGAAGGCGCTGTTATTTCCCGCCACCGAGGCCAAGGTGCTGAAAAAAGAAGGCAGTAACGTCCAGCTCGAAATTACGGGCTGGCGTGAAAGCAAAGGGCGTGGACGGGTGATCACCCAGTATATGGGGAAACGCGTTTTCTCCGCCGTGCTCGATGAGCCCCTGATGGCGAACGTAAAAGTGCTACAAACCCAGGTCGATCCTGATTCACATCAGGAATGGCAGCAGGTGAGCGTCACCGCCTGGACCACCGATCAGGACTTTATCAGCACACTTGCGCCAATCTGGGAGTACTCAGATCAAATGCTGCAATCCACCTGTAGCGCCTGTCATAGCACTCCTCCTACGACCCGATATACCGCTAATGGCTGGATCGCTGGATTGAAAGCCATGTCGACCTATTACCGGCTTAATCCGGTGGAGGAACGTACGTTGTTGAAATACCTCCAGACCCACGCCAGCGATGTGTCTGACACCAACAAAAAGTAAGGATAATGTATGGATATTCATGACTTTAATCCGTCCCGCCGCCGTTTTCTCAGCGGTATGTTGGCGGTGGGTGCTGCCAGCGCACTGGCGCCTAATCCGCTGATATCAAAAGTGTGGGCGGCGGGGGAAAATCCCGAACAGTGGATTCAATCAGGTTCGCACTATGGCGCTTTTGAAGCCAAAGTGGTCAACGGTGAGTGGACCGAAACCCGTCCGTTCAAACATGACAAATATCCCTGCGATATGCTGAACGCGGTGCGTGAAGTGGTCTACAACCCGTCGCGGGTGCGCTACCCGATGGTGCGTCTGGACTGGCTGCTTAAACGTGAGAAGTCGGATCGCAGCCAGCGCGGAGATAACCGTTTTGTACGGGTCAGTTGGGATCAGGCGCTGGATTTGTTTTACGAAGAGCTGGAGCGGGTGCAAAAAAACTATGGTTCATCAGGCGTATTTACCGGGCTTGCTGACTGGCAAATGGTAGGCAAATACCATAAAGCGGGCGGGGCGATGGACCGGGGACTTGGCCTGCATGGTAGCTATGTGACAACTGTCGGCGACTATTCTGCGGCGGCGGCCCAGGTCATTTTACCGCATGTGATTGGTTCACTGGAAGTTTATGAGCAGCAGACGTCACTCCCGCTGGTGATTCAAAACAGCAATACCATCGTGTTGTGGGGCTGCGATCCGATCAAGAACTTGCAGATCGAGTTTTTGGTTCCCGATCACGATGCGTTTGGCTACTGGCAGCAGATTAAAGAGGCGGTAGCGCAGAATAAGATGCGCGTTATCAGCGTTGATCCAGTGCGTAGCAAATCTCAAAACTATCTTGGCTGCGAGCAATTGGCGTTGCGGCCACAAACCGACGTCGCGTTAATGCTGGCACTGGCGCATACCCTGTACGAAGAAAAACTGTACGACACGGCGTTTATTACCGATTACACCGTCGGCTTTGAACAGTTTTTACCGTACCTGCTGGGCGAGAGTGATAAACAGCCGAAAAATGCCGAATGGGCGGCAGAAATCTGTGGGCTGACAGCAGAGCAGATCCGAGACTTCGCCCGCCTGTTGGTGAAAGGCCGGACACAGTTTATGGGCGGTTGGTGCGTACAACGCATGCACCACGGTGAGCAGTATCCGTGGATGCTGGTGGTACTGGCCAGCATGGTCGGTCAAATTGGTTTGCCCGGCGGCGGGGTCGGATTTGGCTGGCACTATAACGGCGGTGGGACGGTAACATCGACCGGGCCAGTGCTCTCTGGGCTGGGGAGTATTACTAATCCCCCGCAGGCGAAGTACAAAGCGGATTTTCGCGGCGCATCGGAGCATATCCCCACTTCGCGTATCGTTGACTGCCTGCTTGCGCCAGGCAACAAGATTGCCTTCAACGGTGAGACGTTAACGTATCCTGACATCAAAATGGCGATCTACAGTGCGGCCAATCCATTCCACGCCCAGCAGGACAGGAACCGTATGATTGAGGCATGGAAGAAGCTGGAAACCGTGGTGGTGTTAGATCACCAATGGACCGCGTCGTGCCGTTTTGCCGATATCGTTCTGCCTGTGACTACCCGTTTTGAACGTAACGATATTGAGCAGTTTGGCACGCATTCGAATAAAGGGCTGATGGCGCTGCATCAGATTGTTAAACCGCAATACGAAGCGCGGCATGATTTTGACATCTTTGCCGGGCTGTGTAAGCGATTTGATAAGGAAGCGGTGTACCGCGAAAACCGGAATGAAATGCAGTGGATACAGGCTCTTTATGACGAAGGTGTGAAGATGGGGGCGTCGCTCGGTGTTACCTTACCGGACTTCACAACGTTCTGGCAGGGTGACGGATATATTGAATATCCGCCGGGTCAGCCGTGGGTACGTCACGGCGAGTTTCGTGAGCAGCCAGACCTGAATCCGCTGGGAACGCCGTCAGGTCTTATTGAAATCTATAGCAAAACCATCGCGGGTTTTGCCTATGATGATTGTCCGGGGCATCCGGTATGGATGGAACCCTTTGAGCGTACCCATAGCGGCAAAAAAGATAAATACCCGCTGCATTTGCAATCCTGCCATCCAGATAAACGTCTGCATTCCCAGTTGTGCTCAAGCGAGGCGTTTCGTAACACCTATGCAGTTGCCGGAAGAGAGCCGCTTTATATCAGCGAACAGGATGCCACCACTCGTGGCTTAAAAGCCGGTGATATCGCCCGCGTTTTTAACGCTCGTGGTCAGGTACTGGCTGGCGTGGTAATCAGTCCGGATTTTACCCCTGGCGTGGTCCGTATTCATGAAGGCGCGTGGTACTCCCCGCAGGAAGGGGGGAAAGCCGGGACATTATGCACCTATGGCGACCCGAACGTGCTGAGTGCGGATATCGGTACTTCACAGCTGGCCCAGGGGCCTTCAGCACATACCGTGCTGGTGGAGGTCGAGCGTTATCAGCAGAAAGCCCCGCAGGTGACGGCTTTCGGTGGTCCGCAGATTGTGAAAGAGGAGGGGACCAGTGCAGCATAATCAAATTCATCAGCAGCGGGCGGCTGTGTACCAGTGGTTTTCGCAACTGTTATTTCGTGAGCTGGATGAAAAACAGCTCGCCAGTCTGGAAAATGGCAATAGCCAGGCATGGATTGCCTCACTCGAGGCGATCCCCGGATTATCTGCCAATGTTAAACGTTTTGAGCGTACCCTGGGCCGGGTTCTGCGGCGCGACTCCCGACAGCTGGAGCTGGCCGCAGATTTTGCCTCGTTGTTTCTGCTGGCCCCGCCGGCTAGTGTTTCTCCCTATGCGGGGCACTATCCACACACGACGGCGGCAGAAGAACGTCTGCAAATGAATGTGCTGCTGGTTGAGCAAGGGCTGGCGGCTCGGGAGAATGAACCCTCCGATCATATTGCCGTACAATTGGCATTAATGGCGAGGATGGTTGCTAAAGAGGAGAAATTCTCCGCGCAGTATTACTTTTTGCATCATCATATTCTGTGCTGGGCACCGTTATTTCGCGACGCTTGTCTGGTGCGGGATAACGAGGGGTTTTATCCTCAGGCGGTTAATCTGATAGTGCGTTTTATGCAAGAGGATGAACAGTATCTGGAGTCGCTGCTGATGGATGATTTTTATTTCAGCAGTCAGCGCTAAAAATGACAAAGGGACAGCCTGCGCTGTAATGCCAGTCAGTAAAGCATTATGGAGAATATTTGATTGCGGCATAGGGTTCCGTTCACCTCAGTGGAGTCATTTCTCTGAAACGCCGTTACCCGTGAACGTGCAAGGGAGGCTCACCGCCGCCTCCCTTGCATCCCAGGCTCCCGGCGGGAAAATCGTCGCTGCGCGAGTTATTCGTCTTATGCCGTCTGCCTGTCGGGTCGGTGCCGAGCCTGCATCCTTGCAGGCCGTCCCCTCTGCCCGCATCCCTGCGGGCAGCCCCGGTCAGCCGTCAACGCCTCATCGATTTTCAGCCGGACCG
>NZ_JAOWES010000072.1:0-12302 GCF_030334095.1 Citrobacter sp. Cf118
TGACCTGCCCCCACGATTAGATACAACACTCAGTTAGTAACGTCGGAATCTTCATTCTCAGAATGACCCTTTCTCCAGCCCGCTGCAAATTCAGACGGTGTCTGATAATTCAGCGTGGAGTGCGGGCGGCATTCGTTATAATCCTGCCGCCAGTCATTAATAATTTTCCTGGCATGAACGATATCGCTGAACCAGTGCTCATTCAAACATTCATCGCGAAATCGTCCGTTAAAGCTCTCAATAAATCCGTTCTGCGTTGGCTTGCCCGGCTGGATTAAGCGCAACTCAACACCATGCTCAAAGGCCCATTGATCCAGTGCACGGCAAGTGAACTCCGGCCCCTGGTCAGTTCTTATCGTCGCCGGATAGCCTCGAAACAGTGCAATGCTGTCCAGAATACGCGTGACCTGAACGCCTGAAATCCCAAAGGCAACAGTGACCGTCAGGCATTCCTTTGTGAAATCATCGACGCAGGTAAGACACTTGATCCTGCGACCGGTGGAAAGTGCGTCCATGACGAAATCCATCGACCAGGTCAGATTGGGCGCCGCCGGACGGAGCAGCGGCAGACGTTCTGTTGCCAGCCCTTTACGACGTCTTCTGCGTTTTACGCCCAGGCCACTGAGGTGATAAAGCCGGTACACGCGCTTATGATTAACATGAAGCCCTTCACGGCGCAGCAACTGCCAAATACGACGGTAGCCAAAACGCCTGCGCTCCAGTGCCAGCTCAGTGATGCGCCCTGATAAATGCGCATCAGCAGCCGGACGGTGAGCCTCATAGCGGCAGGTCGACAGGGATAAACCTGTAAGCCTGCAGGCACGACGTTGCGACAGACCGGTCGCATCACACATCAACATCACGGCTTCCCGCTTCTGGTCTGTCGTCAGTACTTTCGCCCAAGAGCCACCTGAAGCGCCTCTTTATCCAGCATGGCTTCGGCAAGCAGCTTCTTGAGTCTGGTGTTCTCTTCCTCAAGCGACTTCAGGCGCTTAACTTCAGGCACCTCCATACCGCCATACTTCTTACGCCAGGTGTAAAACGTGGCATCGGAAATGGCATGCTTGCGGCAGAGTTCACGGGCGGGTACCCCAGCTTCGGCTTCGGCTTCGCGGAGAATACTGATGATCTGTTCGTCGGAAAAACGCTTCTTCATGGGGATGTCCTCATGTGGCTTATGAAGACATTACTAACATCGGGGTGTACTAATCAACGGGGAGCAGGTCAAAAATAGAAGATAAGATAAGAAATATTGACATCGATACCCATACAAGCCACATAGCCAGAAATAGATCAATGAATAACTTCAAAAAAGAGTTTGAAGAATTAATAAAAAAATGCTCGATTATGAACAGAACTTTAAATAAACGATTTGCAAGCGTATTCTCTTATTCCCCTCCAATCGAATAGCAATAAACCATTCTTAAAAAACCTTTAGAAACTAATCCAGCAGAATTTTTTCACTAAACCACTGGAAGAATCAAGTACTGATACAATAATCCAGAAATCACGCTAATGGTAAAATTCCTGTAACATCAATACCCCTTATAACCTCTTTATCAACATATGTTATCTATTGACCAGAACGCACTAACTTCATCGACCTATTATGATTAGTAGATTTCTTTTTATCTACTTTTTGCATAAAATACCCTTATACAATATATGCACAGGTAGTTAGGGAATTATTAATGAAAACCATCAAACTATTAGCAGTAGTTATAGTCATTACATTATTATCTATAGCCGCTAATATTGCATTGATTTATCTATGCCCAGATACTGAATATTCACTTTGGGTTAGTACACAATCTTTGATCTTGACATTCATTGCGGCTACTTATTGCGTGAAAACAAAGATAAACCATTTTCTAGAAAGGGAAATCGATCTTATTGGTGTGTTTAGTGTTGCTGTAGCTATCAGTGCATCCATAACATCATTTTATGTAAATGATAAGTTTAAATTCCCCGATACATTAATATATTCCTTAGTAATTATTTTAGGAATAGCATTCATCATTTGGGATTATAAAAAATTTAAAAACAAAACAACACGGTACTTGCCAAATATAAAAAGCACCTCAACATTTAGAGAGACAAATAGCCAAATAATCATAACCACAAAAATAGATAAAGCCCCATAAGGGGCTTCATTTAGATTTTAACATTCCTTTAATTTCAGAAATATCACTTTTAATTTTTGAAAGTTCTCGTACTAAATCGTACAATTCATCAATATCAGATTCGTTGTTTTCTGTTTTAGTTTCTAATACTAAAAGTTTACTTTCAATATCACTTATACGCCTTTCAGCTTCTAATATCTCTTGTTTTCGTCTATAAAGCAGATGCCCAATAAATGTAAAGAATCCAATGATAAGACCCCCTATTGCAATGTAGTCCATTACTTATTTCCTTATTTTTAGTATGAATCATAAACGTCTGTGTTTATGTAATAACTGCTAGTACGTTAGTTGGATTGGTAACGGCATTCATCATAACTCCATTACGCTGTACTTGAATACCATATACCATTACATACCTCCTACCATCAATTGCAACAATGCAAATATCTCACCCAATGGAAGGGAGAATAAAACAATTCCAAATACATCAAGTAAAGGTACAAGGATATAATTCCACGCAATGATTGCTCCCAAAACATAAAACAAGAAATTACGACCACTAAAGCCTTTTTTGATTTCTTCTCTGTTTGTCTCGTTAGTTTCCTGAGTAGTAACTACAGTTTTATCAATTTCTTTCTCTTGTTTTTTCTGGAAAAAAGATAGACCAGATTTTATTAATTCTATAATTATACTAATCATTCCATGATTCCTACACAATATGCATGTACTCTTAGACCTTTAACGAACAATTCACCATACCCTAAAACTATCACATCAAAACCCATACCGCGTAATTCCCAACGTAAAGTACTACCAACTTTAATTGGTTTCTTCTTGTCGTAAATTACATTCATATGTTGAGATGAAGTATACCCACTACTTTTAAGTTATTTCTTTACTTTCTTATTCAGAAAATATTATAAATGGGCTTACTATTTGCCATTGGTGTAAACCCATCAAGTGTTATGTATGGTGTATCATCATTAAAATGTTGTTCAAAGTCCATGCCTAGCCTCTTTTTAATTTAAAGTGTCCTTGTATGCCGCTTATAATCGCAATAGCCCCCCTGTTCTGCCTCATTATAAAAGTCATATACGAGCTTATGTTTTTTACTTTCGCGTACACCAATTATCCTCTTTGTTTTATATTTAGTGTCTTTTTTAGTAATATCAATTAAGTACTTCTTACCATTCTGCACTACTGCCTTATATTTACCCTTTGCTAAACCACTTTTTAATTGTGAAATGTTCCCCAGTTTAGTCATCTTTGCCGCACTGGTAGGTACAAATTTATTAATATATGAAGATTTTACAATTACATCATATAAGTACTTGGCCTGAATATCCTTAATCATGATAGTACAGGTAACACTAGTACCAATCTTTGCATAAAAGAATAGTACCGCACTATTAGTAAATGGAACTGGACCCTTATCTATTGCCGCCGACATATCGGCCTGTATTTGTCTTGATAATGTACGGGTAATTGGTTTCATTTAATTATTCCTTGCATAATTATTCACTTCGCTTCGGGCATGCATTTATTTTGCATATATGTTCAAATCAATGCGTGGGCGAAACCTCACCCTTTAGGGGCTACGGGGGGGTACCTTTTATAGATCCATACAAAACAATAAGATATTTGTTTTTCTATTTAGTGGTATAGGTGACGGCCTCACTCCCCCACGCACTGTTTATGCACTTTATTGCATAAATGATAGTGCTATCACACTGAGGCGATAAGGTATTTTGTACCCGTCCACGGTTTGGTGGTTTATTATTTCGTCACGTAATTCTATTAATCTTTTAATATGTTTATGTTCACTACCCTTATATGAATCAATAGTATTAATTGGGTAGTTATACTTACCAATGCTATATCGTGAATAGTTTAATGAATGTATTTATACTTGAGCGTTAGTGAATGGTTATCAATGAATAGCCCGTAACCGTCCTGTGTGATGATATGAGCGGTTATTAGATTATCTTTACGTGATGTAGGTATCGTAGCTTGTGGACGTTTCTATGGCCTTGTGTGTGCCATTGGGAAAGTGTAGGAAGGTGGTTAACATAGCGTGTACTCCTATGCTGTATAGGAGTATTTAGAAATAAAAAACCCACAAATTTGTGGGTTTAAAAAATAATTTAGTTAATGGCTTTTATTTCCCAACGACCGCCAGGCTTGGTGATTTCATACCGATATTGATCATCGCAATAAATATCGATTCTACCAGAAAAGTTAGCATTACTAAATGTCGTAACTTTATCACACTTATAACCTCTAGACTGAATTAATGATTGTGCAAAATCCTTTGCGTCTTGTGCTTCTTGTGCAGTCATTTTAACTGTCTGCTCCTGCGGTTCAGATTTAGTTGTTGTTTTTTTCTCATCTTTGAAATGAAAATATGATGCAACTAAGACAATACCCCAGATTATTTTTGTACTGGTTTTCATATCAAAACATCCTTTATCGCATAATTAAGCATATTGATTGAACAGAAAGTAAATTGAGACCATTTATACTGAATTTTTCAAGATTTAACTTCGGTACAGTTGGTTATTAGATATCTTATTTTATTTTTAATATCCTGTATTGCATAATGGTTTCCAGTATCAGGATTTGCACGAGTGTAAACATAATCACCAATGGTAATACGATGAACTATCCTTCTAACATTATTAATGTCAGTAATTACATGAACTTCAAGAGGCGGAGTTTCCTGATTAATATGTAAAACTTTAATTGCAAAATGATCAGGATAGTCCATTACTGTTGCTTCACCCGTAAGTACTGATTTGACATCAACTGTACCTATAACGCCTTCAGTTATTCCTACGTCACACTTAAGTACAGTAACTGCATGTACAGAGGTCGATAATATTACTGATAATAAAATTAATAACCTTTTCATTCAGTATCTTACCCATATAATGATTGATGCCATTAATAAAAACTGCATTTATCAAAACTCTTCACATTTTATATCGTTATACATATTTCCTTCTCTATCCTGGTATATATTGCCATAATAATAGCCATCATCATGTTTACTATTAGCTATTATAATTTCTCTATAGTAATCGTTATCTTTGGGAGATGTTATATAGTGATATGCTAACATAGCTTGATCATAGTATCGCGTTACAAAAATGCCGCTCTCTGTGCTTATGGCATAATTTTTAATATCCCAACATTTGAAGTTAGGTATGGATGCATAAGTTACAGTTGGCAGTAAAACTAGCCATATCAATATCTTCATAACCGCCTTTCTCTACTGATCATATATTTTTATAACTCATAATCTCAATTTATTATGGCCTTTTACAACCACCATACTCATCATAGCTATTAGAATCATTTCGTGCATCTGTATAGTGATGATAGAGCGTTTTATTTTCATTAAAACTGAATGCCACTAATTCATTATTATTACCTATGAAGTAAGCATAACTCCATTCATCCTCACCAAGCCTAGCATTTCTAAGTAGTAATTTTCGCCCATCATATATAATAAATTTACCCTCACTATCAATAGATACGGAATGAGTTTTGGAAAAATCTGTATTTGAACACGTAAATGATTTTATTTTATCTTTTTTTGTACACCCTATCAGAGATAGAGATATTGCTAATATTACAAAATATGTAATTTTCATAAATCATTTCCCATTAATTTTTCTAATTTTTGCTCTTAACTGATCTAATGTGAGTACATCCTGACCGATATGAAGCATAGCATGACAATTTGCACATACCGGTATAAGATCCTTAATTGGATCAACCTTATGTTTTTTCTTCTCAACTGAAATAGGCTTGATATGATGAACATGTATAAATTCTTTACCTAGATCGCCGTATGTTTTTTCAAAATTAAATTTACATACTTTGCAACTGTAACCATGAAAATCAAGACATTCCTTGCGAGCTTTAGGGTTTCTCTCATAATAAGTGCTCCATTTTGTTTTTCTATCACCTTCGTAATAGTGTTCTTCTACTTCAGGGGTATAATTATAGTTTTCTTGTTCAATGGCATACCATGCGTTACCTTCTCTTGACAAATATTTCAATTCAATTATAGGTACGAATGATTCAATTTTTGCTGCTTTCTTTTCATTAATATCCTCTTTTCGTTTTTGACTAAATGTGTAGAGTTGATATCCTTCATATATAACTTTATTCAGATGTTCACGTGCCTGAATATAACCTAACTTTTTACTACCATTTACATTTTCATTCCAATCATCGGATAAGATCATAACTTTAGTTGCATCTGCTGATCTAAGATCCTCCCATGCTCCAAAAATAATCCTCTTGTTGGTCTCATCAATAAATGACCAACTCCACATATCATTTTTACATGTAGCACCCAGAGAACGTAGAAACTCAGTTCGAGACATAGTGTATCCTTGATTTTTTTATGGTCTTAACTTCTTCACACTATCGATTGTTGGAAGTTTCTATCGTTCGTACAGCTAACAAACCTACCCTAAATAGATAGAAACCTCCAACAATCGATAGTGTATGTAGGTTCCTTTTGATGGTAAAGTACTATTACTGTGTTGTATGCGTTCACACAACACATTTACATGGGGTTCTATGTTTATTTTTATCATCTATAGTTTCAGTTTAAATATTTACTAGTGCATTAATTTACCTTGGAAACTATTTGTTTTAGATATTAAACTCAAATTGAACAATGTATCGAAATACTCTACATTCGTAGTTAATTAATTTTTGAGATTATAAAATGAAATTTATCTCTGAAAGAAATGAACATGTAAGAATAGACAATGGATATTGTGTAATATGTGGGAATTTTAGCAAACTAAAAAAAGATCATGTACCGCCACAATGTGCATCCAAACCTTCACCAATGTTGCAAAAGACGATTTTTGAGTATTTCTCTAATGCTCATGTGCCACCAATTAAAGCTAAAAATGGTACAACTTTTCGTACTATTTGTCATGATTGCAATTCTCAGCTTCTTGGTTCAATGGATGCAGAAATAGGTCGTGTTACATCGGAGTTTATCAAAAAATTAAATGATTACTTCGCTGGGAAATTTTTCTATCATAATTATATTTCATTTGAATTTGATGCTTATAAATTCCTAAGAGCAATGATTGGACACCTTCTTGCTGCAACATCTGTAAAAGATTGTATGCTTCCAATTGTTGATAGTCCTTTTTATACGCCATTAAGAAGCTTTGTATTAGGTAAAAACCTAGATATTGATACAACTCATAACATTTATTACTGGTTTTATCCATTCAAAAGGCAAATAACAGCTCAGTCAGTTGGCTTTTTCAATGATGGTCATTTTTGTATTTGCTCATGTTTACATTTTTTTCCGATCTCTTTTATGGTCACATTAAAAGAGCAAGGAACATATCCTGTTCATGCGACGGAAATGAAGTTATCAGATAATTATCTTCATTTCAATATGACGACAGCAAATATTGATTATGCTTCTTTTCCTTTCGTTTCGTTAAAGGGTAATCAAATGTCAATGCTCAGTTCTGGTCACACATGTGTAAGTTACACTAAATGATTATTCTCTATAATCCGTTCTCATGGAAAAAATTATGAAAAATGAATGTAAAATTCAGAATTTTAATCTTTTGTTACTTACTATAGTAGCAGTGCTATTAATTATTGCTATTTTTGTAGGTGTTAAAATATTATTTCATGGCTCTAAAGGATATGAATGGGTAACTTTAGTAGGAGCATGGTGTAGTGCTTTGGGAACATTAGGTACTCTATGGGTTGCCTACCTAGCATATCTAAAAGCACCTGCATGGTTATCACAAAAACATTATGATGTTGTTTATAGTGTTATTGAAAAAGCAATTTATCAAGATCTTATTAATATACGTTCTGCTAGCTTAATTTTAAAAAATCATTTAGTAACTTCAGCAAAAATGTACCGAAATTATTTAAACAAAGGGAGCCAACTACAAGAATCACATGATGAGTTTATGAATAAGACTGACACTCTCGTTTCTGACTTATACATCATCTCTTACTCTGTCATTAATGCTTTGAAATCTATTGATAGAACTAATTACGGCATAAGTGATTATACAAAAGAAATAATAAATGCACTTCAGTTGTACACTAAGAAATATAATAATTTAAGTGTTGAATTATATATTGCAATTTCTTCTATTCCCTCATTAACACATGCAGATGAAAGTGTGGAAGACAGCGAATGTAAAGAGCTTCATGCAATGATGATGAATGCTATTTCATTTCATGAAAAACTCTCAACATTTATCAATGACATTTATGACAATAATTACTCAGTTGATAGATTCATATTTCTGAAGAGAGAATGACTCAATTGCCCCGTTGTTCTTTAACGCTCATATGACACGAACATTTAAAGAAAAGCATCTACCACACAACACATAGAAACAATGCCCCATCGGGTACATTTACTGCTAAGCACTTCGCAACATACCATGTAGAAAAAACAAAGCCCCTTTAGAGGGGCTTTTTTGTTTTCTTCGGTTTAGGGTTTAGTACAGTGTCCAGTAGTTCCACGGTCATTTCCTGATTGTTACTATAGAATGCGTCCAGTAGCAGTCCTGCAATCTTCTTTTGATGGGTTAGGGGATCTACCAGTGAGTTCTGAAATAGTTCTTCTTCGGTCATATGGTGCTGTGTGATCTCTTCACCTGCCCCGTAAATCTTGCCGTAGGCGTTACGTGTGGCGTTCTGGTGACGGGCAATACGTACCCATGAGTTACCAGTTATTAGCCTCCCATAGTGCGTAGTATCGCCTTGTAGGTGGGCTTGTTGTTCTAGTCCATCCACTTCATATTGTACTTTGAAATTTTGTTTATTGTTGTTGATTACTGTGTATTTCATTTATAACCCTTTATAAAAATTAGATGTTGCTCTTATTGAATATTTATTATTGAGGTGTGCGGTTGTAGGTCTTTCCCCCTTAGTACTCTTATAGTCGCGTATATAGTCCTGTATGACTTCCTTTAGTGCCTCCCCTACTGGCGGTGTATCACTAAGTGGGGATTTCTTCGGTTTGTTATAAAGTCCGTTTGGCTTCATTCCACGTGCTTTATTGGCTTTTCGTATTTGTTCCCATGTACTCATAGTAATTCCTCTAGTTGTGCCTTTCGGCGGTTTCTTTGTGACCGTTCCCACTTCGCGGGGCTGCGTGTCCACTTCAAGAGACTTTGAATAATCTATTGAGTAGTAATTCTTGGTAGTTGGTACTTCCAATCAATTATTTGTTAGTACTTTTATTGTCTGAGCGAAAGCGAGTAGGAACGGGCGTTCTTTCGAGTACTCACGAGAAAAACGCAAGTTACGATCTTATGTTTAGTTTTTATAGAGACTGACGAGCAAAGCGATGTTAGGCTCTTTAGAGACTGACGAGCAAAGCGATGTGTAGTGGTCAACTAAAACTGGCCACGGCTTTAGAGTTTTTCCAGTATCGGTTTTCCGATTCGTTTGGGGGCAACCCACCGTTATAGTCATGCGGCCTTAGCGAGCTGTAATACCCGACGATATAGTCTGTGATCGCATGAGCAGCATCGCTAAAGTTTATATAACCTGTCACTGGCACCCACTCGTTTTTCAGACTACGGAAGAAGCGTTCCATCGGGCTGTTGTCCCAACAGTTTCCACGTCGGCTCATACTCTGCCTGATCTGGCAACGCCACAGTAACTGCCGGAACTGCCGGAACTGCCTGCTTGTATAGTGGCTACCCTGGTCACTGTGGAACATCACTCCGGCTGGTTTACCGCGAGCTTCCCACGCCATTTCCAGCGCTCTGATGGTCAGCTTGCTATCCGGCGAGAATGACATTGCCCAGCCCACTGGTTTCCTTGCGAACAGATCGAGAACAACTGCAAGGTAAGCCCAACGCTTGCCTGTCCAGAGTAGAGTAAGAGGCAGGGCGTAGTCGGACTATTTCCCTGCCTCTCCTCCCCGAACCGGACGTGCACCTTTCAGCGCATCCGGCTCTCCATTTAAATGCTGGCGAACGCCATTGCCACTTCTGTAAAGCGCGATGTATACGTGTTTCTGGTCTCCGTCCTCAGATAGGGATTACCTTCGGGTAGCCGCCAGCGGAACAGCTTCTTGCCTTGCCCCACCAACCGGTACAGTATTTCGCCGCTGAGCTTGCCGTGATTGGTTTTACCAAATAAAACCCACGTTTTGCTCTGACCCGGTTTCGGTGATTTACACCACCACCTCATCAGGGAAGCGATACCTGTACGGTATTTGCGGGCCAGCCAGTGAGCCAGCTTCCAGAACACGACACGGTCGATATAACTGAAGACTTTGGCCTTAAAATCAACGAACTGATAGAACATGGCCCAGCCTTTCAGTTTTCGGTTGAGTTGTTCAGCCATATCGACTTTGCTTTCACTGTAGTTGCCTGATAACAGTGCTGTCAGCGATGCGGCGAAGTTTCTGGCTTTCTCCTGCGGGATCGTTGAGACCACTCGCATCTCGCCATAACGACTGCGTTTGCGAATGATCCTGTGCCCCAGAAAGATAAAGCCGTCATTAACATGGGTGATTTTAGTCTTATCCATGTTCAGCCTGAGTTTCAGACTGCCTTCGAGCACACCCCGACACTCCTCCCTGATGGCTTCCGCCTGTGCTTTGGTGCCTTTGACGATGAGGACAAAATCATCGGCATAGCGGCAGTACGCCACCGCGGGTTTCCACTGCCAGTTTTCTCTGACCGCCGTACTTCGGCCCCGTTGGATACTGTTATTCCAGTACCACCGATCTTTTCTGGCTTTCCCGCTCAGGTAGCGCTCATGCAGGTATTGATCGAACTCATTCAGCATGATGTTCGATAATAGCGGCGATATAACACCGCCCTGTGGCACACCTTCACTGGCCGCCCGAAAGAGACCGACATCGATATGTCCCGCCTTGATGGTTTTCCACAGCAGAGTCATGAAACGTGCGTCACTGATCCTGCGGCGTACAGCCTTCATCAGCAGTCGATGATGTACGGTGTCGAAGTAACTGGACAGGTCGCCTTCAATCACCCAGCGTCCCCGGGTTTCACCGCAGTCTGTGAGCTGTAATTTCACCGTGCGGATCGCGTGGTGGACACTGCGCTCAGGCCGGAAGCCATATGAGAGCGTATGAAAATCACTCTCCCATATCGGCTCCATCGCCATCAGCATGGCCCGCTGAACAATACGATCCCGCAACGCGGGGATACCCAGTGGTCGCAGTTTGCCGTTGCTTTTAGGGATGTAAACCCGTCTGGCGGGCAAGGGCTGGTAGTGGCCTGAGAGTAATTCATCCCTGAGGATTTGCAGCTCAACAGCCAGTCTGGCCTGTAGCATTGTTTTGTTCACGCCATCAACGCCGGGGGTATGCGCCCCCTTTGATGAAAGCGTGATCCGCGCCGCTTCAGCCAGCCATTCTGGTTGTGTTATCAGACGCAGCAGCCGTTGAATCCGTAGGGACGGATCGGTGGCTGCCCATGTGGCAAGCTTGCGTTGCATTTCGCTGATTATCAAAGGTCTTCACCTCGTTAGGTCAGTTAATTCACGTCGCAAACACATTCAAACTGCTTCCCTTCGCCATGTAATGGGCTTTCCCCATCGCGGACTACTACGGAAGCTCCGCCAGCCAGCGCGTCATCGGAGCCATGCCCCCTTAACATCCGTCGCTGACCTTCCCCGGTTTACCTGCCTGGACTCAGGCATACTGAGGAGGCTGCCCGTCGCACTCTTTATCCTTGCTTGCCGCAAGTTGGCAGAAGTCAGCAACGCAAGCGTGATAGACGCTGCTGCCCCGGTGTTTCGCATACATGTCAAAACACCTTCGACCGGCAGTGCTTACGTATCACTGCCAGTTCCTCCTGCACGGCCTGTCAGATCACGTAGGCCGTGGTGACGTTTTCAACCCACAGAGGCGGATTAACGGGTTCATGTTCTTCAGCCTTTCAGTACTTAACCTTGAGGATCATCTCGGCTTAGTGATCTCGCCTCAATCCCCGTTGTCAGCGGGTTACATCACCCTGCGGGCATGCCGCAGGTCACTGCCGCTCAGGTTCTCCACCGTCACACCCGGTGGGATTGTTGGGTTTCTCATCGTGAGTTACCGGTTCAATATTCCAGACAGACTCGCGGTTCATTTAAGCATCCATGCCCGCCCTGAACTCCGGGCACACT
>NZ_JAOWES010000073.1:0-27133 GCF_030334095.1 Citrobacter sp. Cf118
CGTGGTATCACCATCAACACTTCTCACGTTGAATATGACACCCCGACTCGCCACTACGCACACGTAGACTGCCCGGGCCACGCCGACTATGTTAAAAACATGATCACCGGTGCTGCGCAGATGGACGGCGCGATCCTGGTTGTTGCTGCGACTGACGGCCCGATGCCGCAGACTCGTGAGCACATCCTGCTGGGTCGTCAGGTAGGCGTTCCGTACATCATCGTGTTCCTGAACAAATGCGACATGGTTGATGACGAAGAGCTGCTGGAACTGGTAGAAATGGAAGTTCGTGAACTTCTGTCTCAGTACGATTTCCCGGGCGACGACACTCCGATCGTTCGTGGTTCTGCTCTGAAAGCGCTGGAAGGCGAAGCAGAGTGGGAAGCGAAAATCATCGAACTGGCTGGCTTCCTGGATTCTTACATCCCAGAACCAGAGCGTGCGATTGACAAGCCGTTCCTGCTGCCTATCGAAGACGTATTCTCCATCTCCGGTCGTGGTACCGTTGTTACCGGTCGTGTAGAGCGCGGTATCATCAAAGTTGGTGAAGAAGTTGAAATCGTTGGTATCAAAGAGACTGCTAAGTCTACCTGTACTGGCGTTGAAATGTTCCGCAAACTGCTGGACGAAGGCCGTGCTGGTGAGAACGTTGGTGTTCTGCTGCGTGGTATCAAACGTGAAGAAATCGAACGTGGTCAGGTACTGGCTAAGCCGGGCTCTATCAAGCCGCACACCAAGTTCGAATCTGAAGTGTACATTCTGTCCAAAGACGAAGGCGGCCGTCATACTCCGTTCTTCAAAGGCTACCGTCCGCAGTTCTACTTCCGTACTACTGACGTGACTGGTACCATCGAACTGCCGGAAGGCGTAGAGATGGTAATGCCGGGCGACAACATCAAAATGGTTGTTACCCTGATCCACCCGATCGCGATGGACGACGGTCTGCGTTTCGCAATCCGTGAAGGCGGCCGTACTGTTGGTGCGGGCGTTGTTGCTAAAGTAATGAGCTAATTATTGATTAATTAGCTTTGAGCTTAAAAAGGGCGCTTCGGCGCCCTTTTGCTGCCTGCAATTTAGTAGCTGTCATATTTATTCGCATTTTTTATTCATTCTCCCGCCGCGTAAATAGCGCTGTGCTATTGTAATCATAACTATTCTCATTTACACTTTGCGCAGAAATTGAACGGGAGCGATCATGTACGTTTGTTTGTGTAATGCGATAAGTGATAAAAAAATACGTCAGGCTGTTCGCCAGTTTCACCCTCAGTCCTTTCAGCAATTACGTAAATTTATTCCTGTAGGAAATCAATGCGGTAAGTGCATTCGTGCTGCCCGTGAAGTCATGCAGGATGAATTAACGCAAATGCCAGAATTTAAAGAGATCGCCTAAGTCACACTCTTTTTTTTGACATCCCTGTAGCCCCATCTACGCTCTAAGAGTGGAAGCGGAGGGACTATAAAATGAAAGGTGATGTTAAAATCATAAATTATCTCAATAAACTATTGGGAAATGAGCTTGTCGCGATCAACCAGTATTTTCTCCATGCTCGTATGTTTAAAAACTGGGGACTGACTCGCCTCAATGATGTTGAGTACCATGAATCTATCGATGAGATGAAACACGCTGATAAATATATCGAGCGTATTTTATTCTTAGAAGGGCTCCCGAACTTGCAGGATCTTGGCAAGTTGGGTATTGGCGAAGACGTTGAAGAGATGCTGCAATCCGATCTTCGACTCGAGTTGGATGGGGCGAAAGATCTGCGTGAAGCCATTGCCTATGCCGATAGCGTTCATGATTATGTCAGCCGGGACATGATGATCGAGATCCTGACTGAAGAAGAAGGGCATATTGACTGGCTCGAAACTGAGCTGGACCTGATTGCAAAACTTGGCTTGCAAAATTATCTGCAATCGCAAATTAAAGTCAGTGACTAACCGCCCTGTATCAGATTTACCCAGCCAATAACGAAACCCGCAGCCGCCAGATATGGCCCAAAAGGCAGCGGGTTTTTTAGCATCTGTCTCCCGTAACGGACGCAAGAAATCCCGGTGAGACAACATGCCATGCCCGTGGCAAGTAAAACCAACAGTGGCAATGATTCCCAGCGATGCCATGCGCCCAGTGCGGCAAGAAATTTGACGTCACCAAAGCCTAATCCTTCCTGTCGGCATATCAAACGATACCCCCAGTAGAACAAAGCAAATACCCCATAGCCCGCTACGGCACCCCAAAGCGCGTCGGATAACTGTGCAGGTCTGCAGCACTGATGATAAATAAGACCGCCCCACAAAAGAGGGCAGGTAAATTTGTCGGGCAGCAACCCGGTACGCAGGTCATGGACTAAGAGCAACCCTGATAGCGAAACATAAATCAGCAGAAAGGGGAGGTCGATGTACATGGGCAAATCTCATTTGGTAAAGAGTTTACCTTCGGGTAAGCACGCCGGCCCTACAAGTCCGGGATGTGAGTTATGGATGCTCTCTTCCACGGAAAACGCGTTGCATCACAGAACATACAATCAGAGTGGAAGGAGGCCCGCATTTATGAACGAGTGATTAATTTCTACGCGGCACTTGCTTAAGACTGAGATTTACGTATAATGCGCGGGCTTGTCTAATATTGACAGCGGTTCGATATGAGCCACCGGTACTGCGAAAGCAATACCAGACAATGTTCCCAATCGGGGAACTCTGTAAGAACGGTTACACTCTCCCATCAATCGTAATGGGTTTGAGGAGTAACTATTTCGTCTATAAAATAATTGGAGCTCTGGTCTCATGCAGAACCAAAGAATCCGTATCCGTTTGAAAGCGTTTGATCATCGTCTGATCGATCAATCAACCGCGGAAATCGTCGAGACTGCCAAGCGCACTGGTGCGCAGGTTCGTGGTCCGATCCCGCTGCCGACCCGCAAAGAGCGTTTCACCGTTCTGATCTCCCCGCACGTCAACAAAGACGCGCGTGATCAGTACGAGATCCGTACTCACAAGCGTCTGGTTGACATCGTTGAGCCAACTGAAAAAACCGTTGATGCTCTGATGCGTCTGGACCTGGCTGCCGGTGTAGACGTGCAGATCAGCCTGGGTTAATCAGGTCATCGAGCGATTGAGAGGTTGATACAATGATTGGTTTAGTCGGTAAAAAAGTGGGTATGACCCGCATCTTCACTGAAGATGGCGTATCTATCCCAGTAACCGTTATCGAAGTTGAAGCAAACCGCGTTACTCAGGTTAAAGATCTGGCTAACGATGGCTATCGCGCTGTTCAGGTTACCACCGGTGCTAAAAAAGCTAACCGCGTAACTAAGCCGGAAGCTGGCCACTTTGCTAAAGCTGGCGTAGAAGCTGGCCGCGGCCTGTGGGAGTTCCGTCTGGCAGATGGTGAAGAATACACCGTTGGTCAGAACATTAGCGTTGAACTGTTTGCTGACGTTAAAAAAGTTGACGTAACCGGTACCTCTAAAGGTAAAGGTTTCGCTGGTACCGTTAAGCGCTGGAACTTCCGTACCCAGGACGCTACTCACGGTAACTCCTTGTCTCACCGCGTTCCGGGTTCTATCGGTCAGAACCAGACTCCGGGCAAAGTGTTCAAAGGCAAGAAAATGGCAGGTCAGCTGGGCAACGAACGTGTAACCGTTCAGAGCCTGGACGTAGTACGTGTTGACGCTGAGCGCAACCTGCTGCTGGTTAAAGGTGGTGTTCCGGGTGCGACCGGTTGCGACCTGATCGTTAAACCAGCTGTGAAGGCGTAAGGGGATAGCAATGGAATTAGTATTGAAAGACGCGCAGAGCGCGCTGACTGTTTCCGAAACTACCTTCGGTCGTGATTTCAACGAAGCGCTGGTTCACCAGGTTGTTGTTGCTTATGCAGCTGGTGCTCGTCAGGGTACTCGTGCTCAGAAGACTCGTGCTGAAGTAACTGGTTCAGGCAAAAAGCCGTGGCGCCAGAAAGGTACCGGCCGTGCGCGTTCAGGTTCTATCAAGAGCCCGATCTGGCGTTCAGGTGGTGTGACCTTCGCTGCTCGTCCACAGGACCACAGTCAAAAAGTTAACAAAAAGATGTACCGCGGCGCGCTGAAAAGCATTCTGTCCGAACTGGTACGTCAGGATCGTCTGATCGTTGTCGAATCATTCTCTGTAGAAGCGCCTAAAACTAAGCTGCTGGCACAGAAACTGAAAGACATGGCTCTGGAAGATGTGCTGATCATCACCGGTGAGCTGGACGAAAACCTGTTCCTGGCTGCGCGCAACCTGCACAAGGTTGACGTACGCGATGCAACTGGTATCGACCCGGTTAGCCTGATCGCCTTCGACAAAGTCGTAATGACTGCTGATGCTGTTAAGCAAGTTGAGGAGATGCTGGCATGATTCGTGAAGAACGTCTGCTGAAAGTGCTGCGCGCACCGCACGTTTCTGAAAAAGCGTCTACTGCGATGGAAAAAACTAACACCATCGTTCTCAAAGTTGCTAAAGACGCGACCAAAGCAGAAATCAAAGCTGCTGTGCAGAAACTGTTTGAAGTCGAAGTCGAAGTCGTTAACACCCTGGTAGTTAAAGGGAAAGTTAAACGTCACGGACAGCGTATCGGTCGTCGTAGCGACTGGAAAAAAGCTTACGTCACCCTGAAGGAAGGCCAGAATCTGGACTTCGTCGGCGGCGCTGAGTAAGTCGGAGGAGTAATACAATGGCAGTTGTTAAATGTAAACCGACATCTCCGGGTCGTCGCCACGTTGTTAAAGTGGTCAACCCAGAGCTGCACAAGGGCAAACCTTTTGCTCCGCTGGTTGAAAAAAACAGCAAATCCGGTGGTCGTAACAACAATGGCCGTATCACCACTCGTCACATCGGTGGTGGTCACAAGCAGGCTTATCGTATTGTTGACTTCAAACGCAACAAAGACGGTATCCCGGCAGTTGTTGAACGTCTTGAGTACGATCCGAACCGCTCCGCGAACATCGCGCTGGTTCTGTACAAAGACGGTGAACGCCGTTACATTCTGGCCCCTAAAGGCCTGAAAGCTGGCGACCAGATTCAGTCTGGCGTTGATGCTGCAATCAAAGCAGGTAACACCCTGCCGATGCGCAATATCCCGGTTGGTTCTACCGTTCATAACGTAGAAATGAAACCAGGTAAAGGCGGTCAGCTGGCACGTTCCGCTGGTACTTACGTTCAGATCGTTGCTCGTGATGGTGCTTATGTCACCCTGCGTCTGCGTTCTGGTGAAATGCGTAAAGTCGAAGCAGACTGCCGTGCAACTCTGGGCGAAGTTGGCAATGCTGAGCATATGCTGCGCGTTCTGGGTAAAGCAGGTGCTGCACGCTGGCGTGGTGTTCGTCCTACCGTTCGCGGTACTGCGATGAACCCAGTCGACCACCCACATGGTGGTGGTGAAGGTCGTAACTTTGGTAAGCACCCGGTAACTCCGTGGGGCGTTCAGACCAAAGGTAAGAAGACCCGCAGCAACAAGCGTACTGATAAATTCATCGTACGTCGCCGTAGCAAATAATTTTAGAGGATAAGCCATGCCACGTTCTCTCAAGAAAGGTCCTTTTATTGACCTGCACTTGCTGAAGAAGGTAGAGAAAGCGGTGGAAAGCGGAGACAAGAAGCCCCTGCGCACTTGGTCCCGTCGTTCAACGATCTTTCCTAACATGATCGGTTTGACCATCGCTGTCCATAATGGTCGTCAGCACGTTCCGGTATTTGTTTCCGACGAAATGGTCGGTCACAAACTGGGTGAATTCGCACCGACTCGTACTTATCGCGGCCACGCTGCTGATAAAAAAGCGAAGAAGAAATAAGGTAGGAGGAAGAGATGGAAACTTTAGCTCAACATCGCCATGCTCGTTCTTCTGCTCAGAAGGTTCGCCTTGTTGCAGACCTGATTCGCGGTAAGAAAGTGTCGCAGGCTCTGGATATTCTGACCTACACCAATAAGAAAGCGGCTGTACTGGTTAAGAAAGTCCTGGAATCTGCCATTGCTAACGCTGAACACAACGATGGCGCTGACATTGACGATCTGAAAGTTACGAAAATTTTCGTAGACGAAGGCCCGAGCATGAAGCGCATTATGCCGCGTGCAAAAGGTCGTGCAGATCGCATCCTGAAGCGCACCAGCCACATTACTGTGGTTGTGTCCGATCGCTGAGACTCTGGAGACTAGCAATGGGTCAGAAAGTACATCCTAATGGTATTCGCCTGGGTATTGTAAAACCATGGAACTCAACCTGGTTTGCGAACACCAAAGAATTCGCTGACAACCTGGACAGCGATTTTAAAGTACGTCAGTACCTGACTAAGGAACTGGCTAAAGCGTCTGTATCTCGTATCGTTATCGAGCGTCCGGCTAAGAGCATCCGTGTGACCATTCACACCGCTCGCCCGGGTATCGTTATCGGTAAGAAAGGCGAAGACGTAGAAAAACTGCGCAAAGTCGTAGCGGATATTGCTGGCGTTCCTGCTCAGATCAATATCGCCGAAGTGCGTAAGCCTGAACTGGACGCAAAATTGGTTGCTGACAGCATCACTTCTCAGCTGGAACGTCGTGTTATGTTCCGTCGTGCTATGAAGCGTGCTGTACAGAACGCAATGCGTCTGGGCGCTAAAGGTATCAAAGTTGAAGTTAGCGGCCGTCTGGGCGGCGCGGAAATCGCACGTACCGAATGGTACCGCGAAGGTCGCGTACCTCTGCACACTCTGCGTGCTGACATCGACTACAACACCTCTGAAGCGCACACCACTTACGGTGTAATCGGCGTTAAAGTGTGGATCTTCAAAGGCGAGATCCTGGGTGGTATGGCTGCTGTTGAACAACCGGAAAAACCGGCTGCTCAACCTAAAAAGCAGCAGCGTAAAGGCCGTAAATAAGGAGCGTCGCTGATGTTACAACCAAAGCGTACAAAATTCCGTAAAATGCACAAAGGCCGTAACCGCGGTCTGGCTGCTGGCGCGGATGTTAGCTTCGGCAGCTTCGGTCTGAAAGCTGTTGGCCGTGGTCGTCTGACTGCCCGTCAGATCGAAGCAGCACGTCGTGCTATGACCCGTGCAGTTAAGCGTCAAGGTAAGATCTGGATCCGTGTATTCCCGGACAAACCGATCACTGAAAAGCCGCTGGCAGTGCGTATGGGTAAAGGTAAAGGTAACGTGGAGTATTGGGTTGCCTTGATTCAGCCGGGTAAAGTCCTGTATGAAATGGACGGCGTACCGGAAGAGCTGGCCCGTGAAGCATTCAAGCTGGCAGCAGCGAAACTGCCGATTAAAACCACCTTTGTAACTAAGACGGTGATGTAATGAAAGCAAAAGAGCTGCGTGAGAAGAGTGTTGAAGAGCTGAACACCGAGCTGCTGAATCTGCTGCGTGAGCAGTTCAACCTGCGTATGCAGGCTGCAAGTGGCCAGCTGCAACAGTCTCACCTGTTGAAGCAAGTGCGTCGTGACGTCGCACGCGTTAAGACTTTACTGACTGAGAAGGCGGGTGCGTAATGACCGATAAAATCCGTACTCTGCAAGGTCGCGTTGTTAGCGATAAAATGGAGAAATCCATCGTTGTTGCTATCGAACGTTTTGTGAAACACCCGATCTACGGTAAATTCATTAAGCGTACGACCAAACTGCACGTACATGACGAGAACAACGAATGCGGTACTGGTGACGTGGTTGAAATCCGCGAATGCCGTCCGCTGTCCAAGACTAAGTCCTGGACGCTGGTTCGCGTTGTAGAGAAAGCCGTTCTGTAATACAGTAGGCATTCTCAACGAATAAACGGCTCAGCGATGAGCCGTTTATTTTTTCTACCCATATCGTTGAAGCGGTGTTATAATGCCGCGCCCCCGATATGGGGCTTTTTTAACGACCTGATTTTCGGGTCTCAGTAGTAGTTGACATTAGCGGAGCACTAAAATGATCCAAGAACAGACTATGCTGAACGTCGCCGACAACTCCGGTGCACGTCGCGTAATGTGTATCAAGGTTCTGGGTGGCTCGCACCGTCGCTACGCAGGCGTCGGCGATATCATCAAGATCACCATCAAGGAAGCAATTCCGCGTGGTAAGGTCAAAAAAGGTGATGTGCTGAAGGCGGTAGTGGTGCGCACCAAGAAGGGTGTTCGTCGCCCGGACGGTTCTGTCATTCGCTTCGATGGTAATGCATGCGTTATTTTAAACAATAACAGCGAGCAACCTATCGGTACGCGTATTTTTGGGCCGGTAACTCGTGAACTTCGTAACGAGAAGTTCATGAAAATTATCTCTCTGGCACCAGAAGTACTCTAAGGAGCGAATCATGGCAGCGAAGATCCGTCGTGATGACGAAGTTATCGTGTTAACCGGTAAAGATAAAGGTAAACGCGGTAAAGTTAAGAATGTCCTGTCTTCCGGCAAGGTCATTGTTGAAGGTATCAACCTGGTTAAGAAACATCAGAAGCCGGTTCCGGCCCTGAACCAACCAGGCGGCATCGTAGAGAAAGAAGCAGCTATTCAGATCTCTAACCTTGCTATCTTCAACGCGGCAACCGGCAAGGCTGACCGTGTAGGCTTTAGATTCGAAGACGGCAAAAAAGTCCGTTTCTTCAAATCTAACAGCGAAACTATCAAGTAATTTGGAGTAGTACGATGGCGAAACTGCATGATTACTACAAAGACGAAGTAGTCGCTAAACTCATGACTGAGTTTAACTACAATTCTGTCATGCAAGTCCCTCGGGTCGAGAAGATCACCCTGAACATGGGTGTTGGTGAAGCGATCGCTGACAAGAAACTGCTGGATAACGCAGCAGCTGACCTGACAGCAATCTCCGGTCAAAAACCGCTGATCACCAAAGCACGCAAATCAGTTGCAGGCTTCAAAATCCGTCAGGGCTATCCGATCGGCTGTAAAGTAACTCTGCGTGGCGAACGCATGTGGGAGTTCTTTGAGCGCCTGATCACTATTGCTGTTCCACGTATCCGTGACTTCCGTGGCTTGTCCGCTAAGTCTTTCGACGGTCGTGGTAACTACAGCATGGGTGTCCGTGAGCAGATCATCTTCCCAGAAATCGACTACGATAAAGTCGACCGCGTGCGTGGTTTGGATATTACCATTACCACTACTGCGAAATCTGATGAAGAAGGCCGTGCTCTGCTGGCTGCCTTTGACTTCCCGTTCCGCAAGTAAGGTAGGGTTACTGAATGGCTAAGCAATCAATGAAAGCACGCGAAGTAAAGCGCGTAGCTTTAGCTGATAAGTACTTCGCAAAACGCGCTGAACTGAAAGCTATTATCTCTGATGTGAACGCGACCGACGAAGATCGTTGGAACGCAGTTCTCAAGCTGCAGTCTCTGCCGCGTGATTCCAGCCCGTCCCGTCAGCGTAACCGCTGCCGTCAAACAGGTCGTCCGCATGGCTATGTGGGCAAGTTCGGGTTGAGCCGTATCAAACTGCGTGAAGCCGCCATGCGCGGTGAAGTACCAGGCTTGAAAAAGGCTAGCTGGTAATTACCAATTGAATCACGGGAGTAAAGACAGATGAGCATGCAAGATCCGATCGCGGATATGCTGACCCGTATCCGTAACGGTCAGGCCGCGAATAAAGCTGCGGTCACCATGCCTTCCTCCAAGCTGAAAGTGGCAATTGCCAACGTGCTGAAGGAAGAAGGTTTTATTGAAGATTTTAAAGTTGAAGGCGACACCAAGCCGGAACTGGAACTTACTCTCAAGTATTTCCAGGGTAAAGCTGTTGTAGAAAGCATTCAGCGTGTCAGTCGCCCAGGTCTGCGCATTTATAAGCGTAAAGACGAGCTGCCGAAAGTTATGGCTGGCATGGGTATCGCAGTTGTTTCTACCTCTAAAGGTGTTATGACTGATCGTGCAGCGCGCCAGGCTGGTCTTGGTGGCGAAATTATCTGCTACGTAGCCTAATCGGAGGAAAAAATGTCTCGTGTTGCTAAAGCACCGGTCGTTATTCCTGCCGGCGTTGATGTAAAAATCAACGGTCAGGTTATTACGATCAAAGGTAAAAACGGCGAGCTGACTCGTACTCTCAACGATGCTGTTGCAGTAAATCATGCAGATAATGCACTGACCTTCGGTCCGCGTGATGGTTACGCAGATGGATGGGCTCAGGCTGGTACCGCGCGTGCCCTGCTGAATGCAATGGTTGTCGGTGTTACCGAAGGCTTCACTAAGAAGCTTCAGCTGGTTGGTGTAGGTTATCGTGCAGCGGTTAAAGGGAATGTAGTAAACCTGGCTTTAGGTTTCTCTCACCCAGTTGACCATCAGCTGCCTGCGGGAATCACTGCAGAATGTCCGTCTCAGACTGAAATCGTGCTGAAAGGTGCTGATAAACAGCTGATCGGTCAGGTTGCAGCAGATCTGCGCGCCTACCGTCGTCCTGAGCCTTATAAAGGCAAGGGTGTTCGTTACGCCGACGAAGTCGTGCGTACCAAAGAGGCTAAGAAGAAGTAAGGTAACACTATGGATAAGAAATCTGCTCGTATCCGTCGTGCGACCCGCGCACGCCGCAAGCTCCAGGAGCTGGGTGCAACTCGCCTGGTGGTACATCGTACCCCGCGTCATATTTACGCACAGGTAATTGCACCGAACGGTTCTGAAGTTCTGGTAGCTGCTTCTACTGTAGAAAAAGCTATCGCTGAACAATTGAAGTACACCGGTAACAAAGACGCTGCTGCAGCTGTAGGTAAAGCTGTTGCTGAACGCGCTCTGGAAAAAGGCATCAAAGATGTTTCTTTTGACCGTTCCGGGTTCCAATATCATGGTCGTGTCCAGGCACTGGCAGATGCTGCCCGTGAAGCTGGCCTTCAGTTCTAAGGTAGAGGTGTAAGATGGCTCACATCGAAAAACAAGCTGGCGAACTGCAGGAAAAGCTGATCGCGGTTAACCGCGTATCTAAAACCGTTAAAGGTGGTCGTATTTTCTCCTTCACAGCTCTGACTGTAGTTGGTGATGGTAACGGTCGCGTTGGTTTTGGTTACGGTAAAGCGCGTGAAGTTCCAGCAGCGATCCAGAAAGCGATGGAAAAAGCCCGTCGCAATATGATTAACGTCGCGCTGAACCACGGCACCCTGCAGCACCCGGTTAAGGGTACTCACACGGGTTCTCGTGTATTCATGCAGCCGGCTTCCGAAGGTACCGGTATCATCGCCGGTGGTGCAATGCGCGCCGTTCTGGAAGTCGCTGGAGTTCGTAACGTTCTGGCTAAAGCGTATGGTTCTACTAACCCGATTAACGTGGTTCGTGCAACTATCGATGGCCTGGAAAATATGAAATCTCCGGAAATGGTCGCTGCCAAGCGTGGTAAATCCGTTGAAGAAATTCTGGGGAAATAAACCATGGCAAAGACTATTAAAATTACTCAAACCCGCAGTGCAATCGGTCGTCTGCCGAAACACAAGGCAACGCTGCTTGGCCTGGGTCTGCGTCGTATTGGTCACACCGTAGAGCGCGAGGATACTCCTGCTGTTCGTGGTATGGTCAACGCGGTTTCCTTCATGGTTAAAGTTGAGGAGTAAGAGATGCGTTTAAATACTCTGTCTCCGGCCGAAGGCTCTAAAAAAGCGGCTCGCCGCCTGGGTCGTGGTATCGGTTCTGGCCTCGGTAAAACCGGTGGTCGTGGCCACAAAGGTCAGAAGTCTCGTTCTGGCGGTGGCGTACGTCGCGGTTTCGAGGGTGGTCAGATGCCTCTGTACCGTCGTCTGCCGAAATTCGGCTTCACTTCACGTAAAGCAGCGATTACAGCGGAAGTTCGTCTGTCTGACCTGGCTAAAGTTGAAGGCGGTGTTGTAGACCTGAACACGCTGAAAGCAGCTAACATTATCGGTATCCAGATCGAGTTCGCGAAAGTGATCCTGGCTGGTGAAGTCACTACTCCGGTAACTGTTCGTGGCCTGCGTGTTACTAAAGGCGCTCGTGCTGCTATCGAAGCTGCTGGCGGTAAAATCGAGGAATAAGTAGCAGATGGCTAAACAACCGGGATTAGATTTTCAAAGTGCCAAAGGTGGCTTAGGCGAGCTGAAACGCAGACTGCTGTTTGTAATCGGCGCGCTGATTGTGTTCCGTATTGGCTCTTTCATTCCGATCCCTGGTATTGATGCCGCTGTACTTGCCAAACTGCTTGAGCAACAGCGAGGCACCATCATTGAAATGTTTAACATGTTCTCTGGTGGTGCTCTCAGCCGTGCTTCTATCTTTGCTCTGGGGATCATGCCGTATATTTCGGCGTCGATCATTATCCAGCTGCTGACGGTGGTTCATCCAACGCTGGCAGAAATTAAGAAAGAAGGGGAGTCTGGTCGTCGTAAGATCAGCCAGTACACCCGCTACGGTACTCTGGTGCTGGCAATATTCCAGTCGATCGGTATTGCTACCGGTCTGCCGAATATGCCTGGTATGCAGGGCCTGGTGATGAACCCAGGCTTTGCATTCTATTTCACCGCTGTTGTAAGTCTGGTTACAGGGACGATGTTCCTGATGTGGTTGGGTGAACAGATTACTGAACGTGGTATCGGCAACGGTATCTCAATCATTATCTTCGCCGGTATTGTAGCGGGACTCCCGCCAGCCATTGCCCATACTATCGAGCAAGCGCGTCAAGGCGACCTGCACTTCCTCGTGTTGCTGTTGGTTGCAGTATTAGTATTCGCAGTGACGTTCTTTGTTGTATTTGTTGAGCGTGGTCAACGCCGCATTGTGGTAAACTACGCGAAACGTCAGCAAGGTCGTCGTGTCTATGCTGCACAGAGCACACATTTACCGCTGAAGGTGAATATGGCGGGGGTAATCCCGGCAATCTTCGCTTCCAGTATTATTCTGTTCCCGGCGACCATCGCGTCATGGTTCGGGGGCGGGACTGGTTGGAACTGGCTGACAACAATTTCGCTGTATTTGCAGCCTGGGCAACCGCTTTATGTGTTACTCTATGCGTCTGCAATCATATTCTTCTGTTTCTTCTACACGGCGTTGGTTTTCAACCCGCGTGAAACAGCAGATAACCTGAAGAAGTCCGGTGCATTTGTACCAGGAATTCGTCCGGGAGAGCAAACGGCGAAGTATATCGATAAAGTAATGACCCGCCTGACTTTGGTTGGTGCGCTCTACATTACCTTTATCTGCCTGATCCCGGAGTTCATGCGTGATGCAATGAAAGTACCGTTCTACTTCGGTGGGACCTCACTGCTTATCGTTGTTGTCGTGATTATGGACTTTATGGCTCAAGTGCAAACTCTGATGATGTCAAGTCAGTACGAGTCTGCATTGAAGAAGGCGAATCTGAAAGGCTACGGCCGTTAACAGTCGCCCGAGAAGTTACGGAGAGTAAAAATGAAAGTTCGTGCTTCCGTCAAGAAATTATGCCGTAACTGCAAAATCGTTAAGCGTGATGGTGTCATCCGTGTGATTTGCAGTGCCGAGCCGAAGCATAAACAGCGCCAAGGCTGATTTATTCGCATATTTTTCTTGCAAAGTTGGGTTGAGCTGGCTAGATTAGCCAGCCAATCTTTTGTATGTCTGTGCGTTTCCATTTGAGTATCCTGAAAACGGGCTTTTCAGCATGGTGCGTACATATTAAATAGTAGGAGTGCATAGTGGCCCGTATAGCAGGCATTAACATTCCTGATCAGAAACATGCTGTGATCGCATTAACTTCGATCTACGGCGTCGGCAAGACCCGTTCTAAAGCCATTCTGGCTGCCGCGGGTATCGCTGAAGATGTTAAGATCAGTGAGCTGTCTGAAGAACAAATCGACACGCTGCGTGACGAAGTTGCCAAATTTGTCGTTGAAGGTGATCTGCGCCGTGAAGTTAGCATGAGCATCAAGCGCCTTATGGACCTTGGTTGCTATCGCGGTTTGCGTCATCGTCGTGGTCTCCCGGTTCGCGGTCAGCGTACCAAGACCAACGCACGTACCCGTAAGGGTCCGCGCAAACCGATCAAGAAATAATCGGGGTGATTGAATAATGGCAAAGGCACCAATTCGTGCACGTAAACGTGTAAGAAAACAAGTCTCTGACGGCGTGGCTCATATCCATGCTTCTTTTAACAACACCATCGTTACCATTACTGATCGTCAGGGTAACGCACTGGGTTGGGCAACAGCCGGTGGTTCCGGTTTCCGTGGTTCTCGCAAATCCACTCCGTTTGCAGCTCAGGTTGCAGCAGAGCGTTGCGCTGAAGCCGTAAAAGAATACGGTATCAAGAATCTGGAAGTTATGGTCAAAGGACCGGGTCCAGGTCGCGAATCTACTGTTCGTGCTCTGAACGCCGCTGGTTTCCGCATCACTAATATTACTGATGTGACTCCGATCCCTCATAACGGTTGTCGTCCGCCGAAAAAACGTCGCGTATAACGCTGTCGTTTCTAGGATTGTTGGAGAAAGAAAATGGCAAGATATTTGGGTCCTAAGCTCAAGCTGAGCCGTCGTGAGGGCACTGACTTATTCCTTAAGTCTGGCGTTCGCGCGATCGATACCAAGTGTAAAATTGAACAAGCTCCTGGCCAGCACGGTGCGCGTAAACCGCGTCTGTCTGACTATGGTGTGCAGTTGCGTGAAAAGCAAAAAGTTCGCCGTATCTACGGTGTGCTGGAGCGTCAGTTCCGTAACTACTACAAAGAAGCAGCACGTCTGAAAGGCAACACCGGTGAAAACCTGTTGGGTCTGCTGGAAGGTCGTCTGGACAACGTTGTATACCGTATGGGCTTCGGTGCCACTCGTGCAGAAGCACGTCAGCTGGTCAGCCATAAAGCAATTATGGTAAACGGTCGTGTTGTTAACATCGCTTCTTATCAGGTTAGTCCGAATGACGTTGTTAGCATTCGTGAGAAAGCGAAGAAGCAGTCTCGCGTGAAAGCCGCTCTGGAGCTGGCTGAGCAGCGTGAAAAGCCAACCTGGCTGGAAGTTGATGCTGGCAAGATGGAAGGTACGTTCAAGCGTAAGCCGGAGCGTTCTGATCTGTCTGCGGACATTAACGAACACCTGATCGTCGAGCTTTACTCCAAGTAAAGCTTAGTACCAAAGAGAGGACACAATGCAGGGTTCTGTGACAGAGTTTCTAAAACCGCGCCTGGTAGATATCGAGCAAGTGAGTTCGACGCACGCCAAGGTGACCCTTGAGCCTTTAGAGCGTGGCTTTGGCCATACTTTGGGTAACGCACTGCGCCGTATTCTGCTCTCATCGATGCCGGGTTGCGCGGTGACCGAGGTTGAGATTGATGGTGTACTACATGAGTACAGCACCAAAGAAGGCGTTCAGGAAGATATCCTGGAAATCCTGCTCAACCTGAAAGGGCTGGCGGTGAGAGTTCAGGGTAAAGATGATGTTATTCTTACCTTGAATAAATCTGGCATTGGCCCTGTGACTGCAGCCGACATTACCCATGATGGTGATGTCGAAATCGTCAAGCCACAGCACGTGATCTGCCACCTGACCGATGAGAATGCATCTATTAGCATGCGTATCAAAGTTCAGCGCGGTCGTGGTTATGTGCCGGCTTCTACCCGAATTCATTCGGAAGAAGATGAGCGCCCAATCGGCCGTCTGCTGGTCGACGCATGCTACAGCCCTGTAGAGCGTATTGCCTACAATGTTGAAGCAGCGCGTGTAGAACAGCGTACCGACCTGGACAAGCTGGTCATCGAAATGGAAACCAACGGCACAATCGATCCTGAAGAGGCGATTCGTCGTGCGGCTACCATTCTGGCTGAACAACTGGAAGCTTTCGTTGATTTACGTGATGTACGTCAGCCGGAAGTTAAAGAAGAGAAACCAGAATTCGATCCGATCCTGCTGCGCCCTGTTGACGATCTGGAATTGACTGTCCGCTCTGCTAACTGCCTCAAAGCAGAAGCTATCCACTATATCGGTGATCTGGTACAGCGTACTGAGGTTGAGCTTCTTAAGACGCCTAACCTTGGTAAAAAATCTCTTACCGAGATTAAAGACGTGCTGGCTTCCCGTGGACTGTCTCTGGGCATGCGCCTGGAAAACTGGCCACCGGCAAGCATCGCTGACGAGTAACCGGATCACAGGTTAAGGTTTTACTGAGAAGGATAAGGTCATGCGCCATCGTAAGAGTGGTCGTCAACTGAACCGCAACAGCAGCCATCGCCAGGCTATGTTCCGCAATATGGCAGGTTCACTGGTTCGTCATGAAATCATCAAGACGACTCTGCCGAAAGCGAAAGAGCTGCGTCGCGTAGTTGAGCCGCTGATTACTCTTGCCAAGACTGATAGCGTAGCTAATCGTCGTCTGGCATTCGCCCGTACTCGTGATAACGAGATCGTGGCAAAACTGTTTAACGAACTGGGCCCGCGTTTCGCGAGCCGCGCCGGTGGTTACACTCGCATTCTGAAGTGTGGTTTCCGTGCAGGCGACAACGCGCCGATGGCATACATCGAGCTGGTTGATCGTTCAGAGAAAACAGAAGCTGCTGCAGAGTAATCTGTAGTAACGTAAAAAAACCCGCCTCGGCGGGTTTTTTTATATCCGTCATATCCCCACTTATCTACAATATCTGTACTCTTTTTGTTCATCCCCTGGAGTGTTGTATGTGGTTACTGGACCAGTGGGCAGAGCGCCATATTATTGATGCACAATCTAAAGGTGAGTTTGATGATTTACCGGGAACGGGCGAACCGCTGACTCTTGACGATGACACCCATGTCCCTCCTGAACTCCGAGCCGGATACCGTTTATTAAAAAATGCAGGTTGCCTTCCTCCTGAGCTCGAGCAACGCAGAGAAGCAATACAGCTGCTTGAAATACTCGCGGGGATCCGCAAAGATGATCCAAGCTATCCGGAGGTGAGCCGAAGACTGTCGCTGCTGGAACTTAAACTTCGGCAGGCTGGACTCAGCACCGAGTTTTTGCGCGGTGACTACGCAGATAAGCTGCTAAAAAAGATCAACGATGAATAGCGGAGAGAGCATGTACCGAATTGGTGAAATAGCGAAACTGGCTGACGTGACGCCAGATACTATCCGCTATTATGAAAAGCAGCAAATGATGGAGCATGAAGTGCGTACTGAAGGCGGATTTCGCCTCTATACAGAAAGCGATCTTCAGCGCCTGAAGTTTATTCGTTATGCCCGCCAGCTTGGTTTCACTCTGGAGTCGATCCGCGAATTGCTTTCGATCCGTGTTGATCCCGAACACCATACCTGTCAGGAATCAAAAGGGATCGTCCAGGAAAGACTGCAAGAAGTCGAAGCACGTATTGCCGAACTTCAGACGATGCAGCGGTCTCTGCAGCGATTGAATGATGCATGCTGCGGCAAGGCACACAGCAGCGTGTACTGCTCTATTCTTGAAGCTCTAGAGCAAGGCGCCAGTGGAACAACATCAGGCTGTTGATTTCTTGAACTGCCGGGTCTACACTCCCGGCTTAAATTACCTCAAACTGGAGATATTATGAGTCGTTATCAGCACACCAAAGGGCAGATAAAGGACAACGCCATTGAGGCGCTTCTGCATGACCCACTGTTCAGACAGCGCGTTGAGAAAAATAAGAAAGGGAAAGGAAGTTATCTACGTAAAGGTAAACATGGCAATCGGGGTAACTGGGAGGCCAGTGGCAAGAAAGTAATTAACTTTTTTACCACTGGCCTTCTTGTTTCCGTGAGTGCTTAAGAGCGGTTATTCTGTTCTTTCAGCAGGTCACGAATTTCGCTCAGTAATACTTCTTCTTTTGATGGGGCTGGCGGTGCTGCCGGCTCCTCCGCTTTTTTACGGTTCAGTTTGTTGATCAGTTTGATTGCCATAAAGATAGCAAACGCAACAATAATGAAATCGAAGACATTCTGAATAAATACACCGTAATGCATGACCACGGCAGGGATGTCTCCCTGTGCATCACGTAGCGTTAAAGCAAACTGTTTAAAATCAATTCCACCAATTAACAACCCCAGTGGCGGCATGATGATATCGGCAACCAGTGATGAAACAATCTTACCGAATGCCGCACCAATAATGACACCCACTGCCAAATCGACAACATTCCCGCGCATCGCGAATTCGCGAAACTCTTTAATAATGCTCATTTTATTCTCCCTATGCAGCTGACGTTTATAAGTTTAACAAATGTTTAGGCAATTTCCATTTATGTATTGCCGAAAGGAAAATTTATTAGACCATGAAATATAAAGGGAAATAAAAAGGGCGCTGTATTAGCGCCCAAATTATTACAGGAAGAAAGGACTTGGCTGGAATAGTCTCTCGACGTCGGTAATAAACTTTTTATCTGTCAGGAACATAATTACGTGATCGCCCTGCTCAATGCGCAGGTTATCGTTGGCAATCATCACATCGTTACCACGCACAACGGCGCCAATAATGGTTCCAGGGGGAAGTTTAATTTCATCAATTGAACGCCCCACAACCCGAGATGTTGTTTCATCCCCGTGTGCGACGGCTTCAATGGCTTCCGCGACGCCACGGCGTAGTGAAGAAACACCGACAATGTCAGCTTTACGTACGTGACTGAGCAGCGCGGAGATGGTCGCCTGCTGCGGTGAAATAGCAATATCGATCACGCTACCTTGCACCAGATCGACGTATGCTCTGCGTTGAATTAACACCATCACTTTCTTGGCACCCATCCGTTTGGCAAGCATCGCCGACATGATATTCGCTTCATCATCGTTGGTCACTGCGATGAACAGATCAACTTGATCGATATGTTCTTCGGCCAGTAACTCTTGATCCGAAGCATCACCAAAAAAGACGATCGTATTTTGCAGTTTCTCTGCAAGTTCGGATGCTCGCTGTTGATTACGTTCGATCAGTTTGACGCTGTAATCTTTTTCCAGACGACGTGCAAGACCCGCTCCGATATTACCGCCGCCTACTAACATAATGCGTTTGTACGGTTTTTCCAGACGTTGCAGTTCACTCATTACGGCGCGAATATGCTGTGATGCCGCAATAAAGAAGACTTCATCACCCGCTTCAACGATCGTAGAACCTTGTGGACGGATTGGTCGATCATGACGGAAAATCGCCGCAACACGGGTATCGATGTGCGGCATATGTTCACGCATTGTTGACAGCGCATTACCGATAAGCGGCCCGCCGTAATAGGCTTTTACTACTGCCAGACTGACTTTACCTTCGGCAAAATTCACCACCTGCAATGCACCCGGATATTCAATCAGTCGATAAATGCTATCGATAACCAGTTGCTCCGGCGCAATCAGGTGATCGATAGGTACCGCATCGGATTGGAATAGCTTGTCCGCATCACGAACATAATCCGGTGAACGAATACGGGCGATGCGATTAGGCGTATTAAACAGTGAATAAGCTACCTGGCAGGCAACCATATTTGTTTCATCTGAGCTGGTTACGGCAACCAGCATATCGGCATCGTCGGCCCCAGCTTCACGCAGTACGCGAGGATGTGAACCGTGCCCTTGCACGACGCGGAGATCAAACTTGTCCTGCAGGCTGCGCAGGCGCTCACCATTGGTATCGACTACCGTGATATCGTTGTTCTCTCCGACCAGGTTTTCAGCCAGCGTACCGCCAACTTGCCCTGCGCCCAGAATGATAATTTTCATCAGTCGCGACCCGTTATCTCATCACTTTTTGATTAGCTTAGCGTAAAAGAAGCCATCGCCATCTTCCGCACCCGGTAAATTCTGACGTCCGGGGTTTTCCGGCGTACCGGTTTCGCTTAATACCGCATCCGGCGTGCGTGCCAGGAAGGCGGTAATTTGCTGCTGGTTTTCTTCTGGCAGGATAGAGCACGTGGCATAAACCAGCGTGCCGCCAGATTTGAGATGTAACCAGGTTGCATTCAGGATCTCGGCCTGCAGCTGCGCAAGTTCGGCAATATCCCGATCGCGACGCAGCCATTTGATGTCTGGATGGCGACGTATCACCCCGGTGGCAGAACACGGAGCATCTAGCAAAATACGGTCAAACTGTTGTTCGCCACACCATTGTTGTGGATATCGACCATCACCCTGTTTTACGGTTGCCTTCATGCCCAGACGTTTCAGATTGTCGTAAACGCGCGATAAGCGTTTTTCATCCACATCGACGGCCATGACGTTAGCTTGCGGAGCAACTTCCAGAATGTGCGTCGTTTTACCGCCCGGCGCGCAGCACAGGTCGAGGATCTGTTCACCGTTCTCCGGCAACAGATAAGTTACACATCCTTGAGCTGAAGCATCCTGGACGGTTACCCAGCCTTCATCAAAGCCTGGGAGGGCGTGTACAGGAGCCGGCGTTTCCAGACGCACTGCATCCGGATAATCCGGATGTGGGAAGCCGGTTAATCCTGCTTCGCTAAGCAGGTCCAGCCAGGCGTCGCGCGTATGGTGATTACGATTGACGCGTAGCCACATCGGCGGTCGCTGGTTATTGGCTTCAAGAATAGCTTCCCACTGCTGCGGATACGCACTTTTAATACGTTTCACCAGCCAGGAGGGGTGTAAGAAGCGCAAATCGCTTTGCGCAAACTCGGCCAGCAGTTCATCCTGACGGCGTTGAAACTGGCGCAACACGCCGTTGATCAGCCCTTTCAGTTGCGGACGCTTTATGACAACCGCGCCTTCTACTGTCTCAGCCAGCGCAGCGTGCGGTGGAATACGGGTATGCAGAAGTTGGTAGAAGCCCACCATGATCAGGTAGTGTACGGTGCGCTGTTTGCCCGTCATTGGACGTTCCATCAACTGCTGGATCATCCACTCCAGTTGGGAGAGAGTGCGCAATACGCCGAAGCAAAGTTCCTGCAACAGCGCTTTGTCTTTATCAGCAACTTTTTGCTGCATAGCGGGCAGCACGTTGCTTAATGACTGTCCTTTTTCGACAACCTGTTCGACGGCCTGGGCCGCCATACTGCGTAAATTAAGATGTTTTTTCATAAGCGCAAAAATAAAAATGCCCGGAAACACCGGGCTTAAAGAGAAGAACCGTCAGACCAGACGGTTACCGGGTACAAACCATTCCCGGCGTGAATTAAGCAGATCCTGCGCGCTCATGGCTTTTTTACCGGCAGGCTGCAAAGAGACGAGATTCAGGATGCCGTCGCCCGTTGCGACCTGAATACCCTGCTTTGTTGCCTCCAGAATGGTGCCTGGCGCAGCCTGGGTGTTTTCCGCAATAACCGAAGCTTGCCAGACTTTCACTGGTTGACCGTCGATTTCAAGCCAGCTCATTGGCCATGGGTTAAAGGCGCGGATGCAGCGTTCCAATTGAGCAGCCGAAAGCGACCAGTCGATACGGGCCTCTTCTTTGCTGAGTTTTTCTGCATGCGTAACCAGTGATTCATCTTGTACCACCGGGTTTATTGTGCCGGCAGCCAGCTGTTTTAGCGTTTCAATCAGCCCCTGCGGTCCCAAATCTGCCAGCTTATCGTATAACGAACCGCTGGTATCTTCCGCCGTAATCGGGCAAGACAGCTTAAGCAGCATATCTCCGGTGTCGAGGCCAACATCCATCTGCATGATGGTTACACCTGTTTCGGTGTCACCTGCCCACAGTGAGCGCTGGATCGGTGCTGCACCACGCCAGCGTGGAAGCAGGGAGCCGTGAACGTTGATACAACCCAGACGCGGCATTTCCAGTACGGTTTTTGGCAGAATCAGGCCATATGCCACCACCACCATCACGTCTGCGCGTAAATCAGCAACCAGCTGCTGGTTTTCCTGAGGGCGAAGAGAGACAGGTTGGAAAACCGGTATCCCTTTTTCTTCCGCCAGCACTTTGACCGGGCTGGGCATCAGCTTTTTACCGCGTCCCGCCGGGCGGTCCGGTTGGGTAAACACGCCAACGACGTTGTGTCCAGAAGACAACAGCGCGTCGAGATGACGCGCTGCAAAGTCAGGTGTACCCGCAAAAATAATACGTAGTGAGTCTGACACGTTGATTCTTGTCCTTAAGCTCGGGCGTTCAGGCGGTCGAGTTTTTCAACTTTCTGACGAATGCGTTGTTGCTTCAACGGAGACAGATAATCGATAAACAGTTTACCGACCAGGTGATCCATTTCATGTTGAATGCAGATAGCCAGCAGGCCATCGGCTTCCAGTTCAAAAGATTTGCCGTTGCGATCGAGCGCACGAATTTTTACTTTCTCTGCGCGTGGTACTAACGCACGCTGTTCAGGAATCGACAGGCAGCCTTCTTCAATACCGGTTTCGCCGTCTTTTTCCAGCAGCTCTGGGTTAATGAGAACCAACTGCTCGTTGCGGTTTTCAGAGACATCAATAACGATGATGCGCTGATGAATATCGACCTGTGTTGCTGCCAGACCGATACCTTCTTCGGCATACATCGTTTCGAACATATCATCAACGATGCGCTGAATTTCTGCATTCACTTCTTCGACCGGTTTTGCGACTTTGCGAAGGCGCTCGTCCGGAATATGTAACACTTGCAAAACTGACATAGTTATCCAGAGTTGTGTTCAGGAGTTGAAAAGATTATTACCTCTATTCTAGACAAAACCCCCTCTGATTGACAGCATCAGTGACCAATCGCAAAGATTGCCAGGACTGCTTGTGGCAGGGGGACAAGGATGACCCAAATCGAAATTTGGCTACGTTTAGCGCAAGTGAATGAACTGTATGGTGATGAGATGGTGTGCATTGCCCACTGGCTCAATACTCAACCGTCGATTAGCAACGCGGTACTCCTTCAGGCAGGATTCTCTCCCCGCCAGGCAAGGCGCTTTTTAACCTTTTCGGATCTGACGCTGGAAAAAACGTTGCGCTGGCTTGAACAGCCTAACCACCATTTTGTGGTTGCCGACAGCGAGCATTACCCGCCACAGCTCCGTGCGATTGAGGATTATCCTGGGGTGCTTTTTGTCGCAGGAAATCTCGCATGTCTTCGCTCATTCCAGGTGGCCGTTGTCGGCAGCAGACAGCACTCCTGGTATGGCGAACGCTGGGGGCGATTGTTTTGTGAAAAGCTTGCTGCATGTGGTGTGACGATCACCAGCGGTCTGGCCCGGGGAATTGATGGTGTGGCACACAGTGCTGCGATAAACCGACAAGGCACAAGTATTGCAGTGCTGGGAAATGGACTTGAGACCATTCACCCACGACAGCATATCCGTCTTGCTCAGCGACTGATTGAGGCAGGTGGTGCACTGGTGTCTGAGTTCCCATTAGATACGCTCCCTTTGCCACGCAATTTTCCCCGACGAAATCGCATTATCAGTGGTCTAAGTAAAGGTGTACTGGTCGTCGAAGCTGCACAGCGTAGCGGGTCACTGGTTACTGCTCGCTGTGCACTGGAACAAGGGCGGGAGGTGTTTGCTTTGCCAGGGCCGATTGGGAGCCCGGGAAGTGAAGGCCCGCATTGGCTAATTCAGCAGGGAGCCATGCTTGTGACGACACCAGAGGAAATTCTTGAAAATTTGCAATATGGGCTGCAATGGTTGCCAGATGAACCTGAAAAATCAATTTATTCGCCAGATCACGAAGAGGTGGCATTGCCATTTCCGGAGCTCCTGGCTAACGTAGGAGATGAGGTAACACCTGTTGACGTCGTCGCTGAACGTGCCGGCCAACCTGTGCCAGAGGTAGTGGCTCAACTGCTCGAACTGGAGTTAGCAGGGTGGATCGCAGCTGTACCCGGCGGCTATGTCCGATTGAGGAGGGCATGCCATGTTCGACGTACTAATGTATTTGTTTGAGACATATATCCATAACGAAGCTGAGCTGCGTGTGGATCAGGACAAACTGGAACGGGATCTTACCGACGCTGGTTTTGATCGTGAAGACATTTACAACGCGTTACTTTGGCTGGAAAAGCTTGCTGACTATCAGGATGGCCTTGCTGAACCTATGCAACTGGCATCTGACCCTCTTTCTATACGTATTTATACTGCGGAAGAGTGCGATCGGCTGGATGCAAGCTGTAGAGGATTCCTGCTATTCCTGGAGCAGATTCAGGTGCTAAACCTCGAAACGCGAGAAATGGTCATTGAGCGTGTACTCGCGCTGGATACGGCAGAGTTCGATCTGGAAGACCTGAAGTGGGTAATCCTGATGGTGCTATTCAACATTCCAGGTTGTGAAAATGCCTATCAGCAAATGGAAGAATTACTCTTTGAAGTGAATGAAGGTATGCTGCATTAATCAATCTTCATTCAGTATGAGTTGTTATGGCTAAATCAGCACTGTTCACGGTGCGTAAAAATGAGCCCTGCCCACAATGCGGGGCTGAATTGGTTATTCGTTCCGGGAAACACGGTCCGTTTCTCGGTTGTTCACACTATCCAGAATGCGATTACATCCGTCCGCTGAAATCTTCCGCGGACGGACATATTGTCAAAGTTCTGGAGGGTAAGCTTTGTCCTGCATGTGGCGCTGAGCTGGTGCTGAGACAGGGACGATTCGGTATGTTCATTGGATGCAGTGACTATCCTGCGTGCGAGCACACCGAGCTCATCGACAAGCCTGATGAAACAGCAATAGTCTGTCCTCAATGCCAGACTGGTCATCTTGTCCAGCGGCGTTCCCGTTATGGCAAAACCTTCTACTCCTGCGATCGCTATCCGGAGTGCCAGTTTGTCATTAACTTCAAACCGTTATCCGGAGAATGTCCTGAGTGTCATTATCCGCTTCTCATCGAAAAGAAAACCGCACAGGGTGTGAAGCATTTCTGTGCCAGTAAACAATGTGGAAAGCCGATTTCGGTGGAATAAAAAAGTGAATAATAACCTGCCCACAGACGCTATCGCTGCGGCGATAGCGGTTCTGAAACAAGAAAAAGTCATCGCCTATCCAACTGAAGCTGTTTTCGGTGTCGGTTGCGATCCCGACAGCGAAACGGCTGTTACCCGTCTGTTAGAGTTAAAACAACGCCCAGTCGATAAAGGTTTAATTTTGATTGCGGCAAGCTTTGACCAGCTTAAACCCTATATCGACGATAGCATGCTCACCGAGGCCCAACGTGAGGCTGTGTTCGCCCGCTGGCCTGGGCCTGTTACTTTCGTTTTCCCGGCGCCCGCGACTACGCCTCGTTGGTTGACCGGTCGTTTTGACTCGCTGGCCGTGCGTGTCACCGATCATCCGCTGGTGGTTGCATTGTGCCAGGCTTATGGCAAACCATTAGTCTCTACCAGTGCTAATCTGAGTGGCTTACCGCCTTGCAGAACGGTTGAGGAAGTCCGTGCGCAGTTTGGTACAGACTTTCCTGTGGTTGAGGGGGAGACCGGAGGCCGTTTGAATCCTTCGGAGATCCGTGATGCTCTGACGGGTGAACAGTTTCGACAGGGGTAATATGAAAGAAGCCTATGCTGTTTTTGGTAATCCGATAGCGCACAGTAAATCGCCCTTTATTCATCAGCAATTTGCAGAGCAGTTGAAGATTGATCATTCCTATGGGCGTGTACTGGCGCCCATCAATGATTTTGTGAATACACTGAACGCTTTTTTTGCTGAGGGCGGGAAGGGGGCAAATGTCACTGTGCCTTTTAAAGAAGAGGCGTTTGCACGTGCTGATGAACTAACGGAGCGGGCATCGCTTGCTGGAGCGGTCAACACCCTTAAACGGCTGGAGGATGGGCGTTTACTGGGAGACAACACGGATGGTATCGGCTTATTAAGCGATCTTGAGCGTTTATCTTTCATTCATCCCGGATCGCGAGTTCTGCTGATTGGTGCGGGTGGTGCATCCCGTGGAGTTTTATTACCTCTTCTTTCTATGGATTGTGCGGTGACTATTGTTAACCGTACCGCTTCGCGCGCTGAAGAACTGGCACAAATATTCTCCCACACCGGCAGCGTGCAGGCGGTGGGAATGGACGATCTTGATAATTGCAGTTTTGATTTGATCATCAATGCCACATCCAGCGGAATGAGCGGTGAGATACCAGCTATTCCAGCATCTCTTATCCACCCTTCGGTCTATTGTTATGACATGTTTTATCAGAAAGGGAACACACCGTTTCTTTCCTGGTGTGTTTCGCATGGGGCGAAACATTATGCCGATGGCCTGGGGATGCTGGTGGGGCAGGCTGCGCATGCAGTTTTACTTTGGCATGGCGTTTTGCCACAGGTGGAGCCTGTCATAAAAAGCATGCAACAGGAATTGTCGGCATGAATCAGGCGATCCAGTTTCCCGATCGGGAAGAATGGTGCACGGATGTTAACGCCGTTGTGTTTCCAGTGATGGTTCATGGTATGCAGTTAACATGTGCCATATCTGGAGAGATTATGGCGTCCCGCTTTGGCGGCGACACGCCTGAGCAGTGGTTGGAAATATTTCAACAGCATCGCTGGGATCTGGAAGAAGAAGCTGAAGCATTGATCCAGGCCCAGCAGGAAGATGCTCAAGGTTGGGTGTGGTTACTCTGACTTAAATACTCGTCTTTCCACTTAACATAGTTGTTAGCTGAATATTGTAAGCCTGCTTTCTCTTCATCGCTTAATGGACGGATTTGCTTAACCGGGCTTCCCAGGTACAGATATCCGCTTTCCAGGCGCTTGTTTTGTGGAACCAGGCTACCAGCCCCAATCATAACGTCGTCTTCTACGACTACGCCATCCAGCAGAATCGATCCCATGCCGACTAATACACGGTTGCCAATGATACAGCCGTGTAGCATGACTTTATGACCAACCGTAACGTCCTCACCCACGATCAGTGGATTACCCTGCGGATTAGACGTGGATTTATGCGTGACATGGAGAACGCTGCCGTCCTGGATGTTTGTACGGGCACCAATTTGTACATAGTTAACGTCGCCACGAATGGCAACCAGTGGCCAAATTCCGACATCATCAGCTAAACGAGCATCACCAATGACGACACTACTGGTGTCGATCATCACGCGATTTCCGATCTGTGGGAAAAGATCCTTATAAGGACGCAGTACATCAGACATGTTTACCTCAACGAAAATAGAGCAGTAATGAAGACTTTGGTTGGATTATTGAGACTGTGCAAGTGGTTTAGCTATCAAAAATCAGTCAAATTGCGCAGGAATGTAGCGAAAGGAGTGAAAAACAAGCATTCAGAAAAAAAGATCCAAAAAATACTTGTGCTAAAAAATGGGATCCCTATAATGCGCCTCCATCGACACGGCGGATGTGAATCACTTCACGCAAACAGCCGGTTCGGTTGAAGAGAAAAACCTGAAAATGAGGGTTGACTCTGAAAGAGGAAAGCGTAATATACGCCACCT
>NZ_JAOWES010000074.1:0-10870 GCF_030334095.1 Citrobacter sp. Cf118
AAAAATCGGCTCAAACATGAAGAAATGAAATGACTGAGTCAGCCGAGAAGAATTTCCCCGCTTATTCGCACCTTCCTTAGCTTCGACAGTTACAACAGTGTGGATGATTCAAACCAGACATATTGTATGCCTTTCAGTCTTATGATGTCTGTCTGGGAAGGGCTGATTACTGAACTGGATGCTGAAATCAGTGATTTCGATTTTGACGGGTTTTCCCGGCTGTGCGCTATCATAAACGGTTTTTATGATTCGCCTTACTATACGTCGATGCTGGAAGCCCGTAAAAGAGGGACAGCAAAAAGCATACCGGATTACCGGGCCGCGTATTACTACAATATTGTTGCCGGGGAAATTCGGGCGCTTTTCGCGACACTTGGCCCCGGGATGCAGGGCTGGTTCTCGGTACATAAAAATAAGCGCTGGAGATCTGATTTTATTGGCGTTGATCACATAAAGCTGAACACCTGGCATTTTGAGCTGACGTTAAAAGTCATGAATGTGATACAGGCCATGTCGGGGATGAGACACAGCGAAGTGCTTGGCGTGATGCACGGTTCACTGATTTATGATGGTGATATCCTGGGACTTCGTTCGGTGTTGCATAAGTTCGCCCCGGAAGGTGGAAGTCACGAAGACTGGGTTGTTTGTCGCTATGTGGAAAAGCCTTTTCAGCATTTACGCAGAATTAATCAAATCATGACAGGCCTGGACGGGAAGACGCTGGACAATGTTCCATTGTCTTTAAATATCAGGTCGTGGTTCTCGGAGCAAAAACTCTCTTTTATGGGGACGCAGCGCCAGACTGAGTGGGCAAAGAAATTTGTGAAAAGACACCATCTGTTCATCCGACGTGACCATATTGATGAGTTCAGGCTTTTAAATCCAAACATACGTGATGATGAACGCGTTGCGATGGAGATTCGGGAGGGGGCTTTCTGGCCATTGCGAACCCATCAGTTTCGCCGTTCACTTGCTGTACACCTCAGGCGTCTTGATCTGATTTCTACTAATGATCTTATCCGGCAGTTTAAGCACTTAATCAGAGGCATGACGGAGTGGTATATGTCCGGTGCACTCAACGCTTCGCATTTTAGCCGGGCGATCCCTCAGGCATTCGCTGCCGAGATTGAAAGGGTTGATACCGAACTCTCAGCTTCCAGGGCTGTTTCTTATCAGCATGAAGGCCTGCTTTATGGCGAAGGCGGGAAGTTACTGATGTCCCAGAGAGGTGGGCACTTACATCAGATGACGTTTCCTACACTGAAAAAAGCGATGAGCATGGCTAAACGAGGCGGGCAAAAACTGGTATCTCTTGGAAACGGTTTTTATTGCATGAATGGCCATGACTGCGAGTTTAAGGCGGTTGTTCAGTCAGCGTCCTGCAATCCGGGATGTGAGAACATGCTGGCCGGAGCTGATTCTGTTCCCGTGTGGAAACGCAGGATGGCTCATTATGACAACCTTCTGGAGATTGCCGTGCGAAATAATGCTCCTCAGGCTGACAGGGATTTTCTGATGCTTGAGAGAGATTTTTATGCAGATGCTGTCCGCTTTTTTGAAAAGGATGAATAGAGCATGACGAACGAACAGTCGGGGGTTAAAAAAACACAGGCAAGAGCAGAGCAGGCCCTGAGGGAACTGATGTTATCAGGGGAGCGTATCAGCCAGTATGCTGTGGAAAAACGAGCGGGGCTGGCAAACGGCACCCTGAATTATAACTGTCCTGAGTACAGGCAGGTCAGGGAGGCTATCCGCAGTCTGAAAAAAACGTGCCAGGGCACCGCGCCGGTTGATGAGCAGGGCATTGAGCAGCAGATCAAGCTGAAAGAAAAGTATCGCCGTCAGAGAAATGAGCTGAGGGAAGAAATCAAAAAGATGATGGCTGAAAATGTAGAGCTGTTACATAACCTTATACTTTTACAGCAGTATGTCAGGGAGCTTGAACGCAACACCGGGAGGGAGAAAGGGGACGTCATTCCGTTCTCGGGTGGTGTCAGGGACTGAGGCTATACTGAACGGAAGGACGCGAGGTGAATCGCCACAGGTTTAACAGACACCTCAGAGTCATTTAAGATGACTTAAAGAGAGGTGCCCATGAGCGGTAAGCGTTATCCTGAAGAGTTTAAAATTGAAGCAGTCAAACAGGTTGTTGATCGTGGTTATTCTGTTTCCAGCGTTGCAACACGTCTCGATATCACCACCCACAGCCTTTACGCCTGGATAAAGAAGTACGGTCCGGATTCCTCCACTCATAAAGAACAGTCAGATGCTCAGGCCGAGATCCGCCGTCTCCAGAAAGAGCTGAAGCGGGTTACTGACGAACGGGACATATTAAAAAAAGCCGCGGCGTACTTCGCAAAACTGTCCGACTGAGGTACGCCTTTATCCGTGACAACGCCCGTTGCTGGCCTGCTCGCCTGCTCTGTCGGGTGCTGGATGTTCATCCCAGTGGCTTTTACGCATGGCTTCAGCAGCCGCATTCACAACGCCATCGGGCAGACCTGAGACTGACAGGACAGATTAAACAGTTCTGGCTGGAATCGGGATGCGTCTATGGTTATCGCAAGATCCATCTGGATCTGCGGGACAGCGGGCAACAGTGCGGAGTCAACAGAGTCTGGCGACTGATGAAACGTGTCGGGATAAAGGCTCAGGTCGGATACCGGAGCCCGCGGGCACGTAAAGGCGAGGCCAGTATTGTGTCGCCCAACAGGCTCCAGCGACAGTTCAATCCGGATGCTCCGGATGAGCGTTGGGTAACCGACATAACCTATATCAGGACCCACGAAGGCTGGCTGTATCTTGCTGTGGTTGTTGATCTGTTCTCACGCAAAATTATCGGCTGGCCCATGCAATCCCGGATGACAAAGGACATTGTCCTGAACGCACTGCTGATGGCTGTATAGCGGCGTAATCCCCAAAAACAGGTGCTGGTTCATTCGGATCAGTGCAGTCAGTACACAAGCCATGAGTGGCAGTCGTTCCTGAAATCACACGGACTGGAGGGCAGCATGAGCCGTCGCGGTAACTGCCACGATAATGCGGTTGCAGAAAGCTGTTTCCAGTTGTTGAAACGCGAACGGATAAAGAAAAAGATCTACGGAACGCGGGAGGAAGCCCGCAGCGATATTTTTGATTACATCGAAATGTTTTATAACAGTAAGCGTCGGCATGGTTCTAGCGATCAGATGTGACCGACAGAATATGAAAACCAGTATTATCAACGGCTCGGAAGTGTCTAGATTATCCGTGGCTATTCACCGGGGCAAACAGGCCGATCAGGAACGACATAAGAAAGTTCTGTATTACCGACAGGTCAAGAAACTGAGCATAAGAGAAACTGCTGAAGCCACCAGTTACAGTACATCTCAGGTCTGCAGGGTTCAGGCCCTGTTCAGGCCTGAAAATTAAGCACATTTTCTGAGGCTGGAAATCAACTCATGCTGACAGCCTGAGCCTGTTGGCATGGTAAGCAATGTGCTCACCAATAAAGCTGGAAATGAAATAATAGCTGTGGTCGTATCCAGTATGATATCGGAACGACGCATTGAGGTTCATCTCATTGCATACTCTCTCAAGGATTTTGGTGCGCAGTTGCTCTTCATAAAAGGCGTCACTCAGCCCCTGATCAATGAAGATTTCTGGTAATTTTTCACCCTGTAAAATGAGGCTGACTGGATCGTAGGCTTCCCACGTTTTTCTGTTTTCACCCAGGTAAGCGCTAAATGCCTGTTGCCCCCATGGCACCTGAGAAGGCGATACTATCGGGGAAAATGCTGATACGCTCACATATTCACCAGGATTTCGCAGAGCCAGCACCAGAGCACCCAGCCCTCCCATAGAATGACCGGATATAGATTTTCTTGCCGTTGCAGGAAAATGATTCATGACGACATCCGGAAGCTCTCTGAGAATATAGTCATACATCCTGTAATGAACATTCCACGGCTGTTCCGTCGCGTTCAGATAAAAACCGGCCCCCTGGCCAAGATCGTAACTGTCGGCATCCGGGACATTATTACCCCGGGGACTGGTATCCGGGACAACAACGATGACGTTATGCCGGGCTGCATAATGCTGCATACCTGATTTGGTGATGAAATTCTGCTCAGTACAGGTCAGGCCCGACAACCAGTATAGTACCGGCAGTTTTTCTGTTACTGCTTTGGGAGGAAGATACACACCGAAATTCATTTCACAATTAAGGGATTGTGAATAATGCCGGTACACGTTTTGCCAGCCGCCAGAGCTGGCATGCTGCTCAATGAGTTCCATCAGCCGTTATCTCATGGTTATTTCCCCTGACCGAAGCCAGGGGAAGTATCTTTAAATCCGGACGTCAGATAAACGTATACGCCGTGATTTTGTTACCCGCCGGATCCCGCAGGTAGGCAGCATAGGCCCCGGGAAGGTGACCACGCGGGCCAGGTTGACCTTCATCAGCTCCACCGGCGGCAAGGCCGGCAGCATGGAAAGCATCAACCTCTTCCGGGGTGGCAGCAGCGAAGCCGACAGTCACCCCGTTAGCGGAAGGTGCTTCACCGTTGCCCGGACGGGCAATGATAAATGCCGGCTTTTCGCGGCCATAGAGTACCCAGCCGTTGCCAAACGGGCCGAGGTTATTGATACCAAGCGTGCCCAGGACGACATCGTAAAATGCGGAGGATTTCTCGACATCGGCTGCGCCAATGAACACATGAGAAAAGATGCCGTCACCAGAAATTACCGGAGTTGTCATTTTCCACTTCCTTCAGTTTGAGTTGATTAAAATTCTGATGGGATCAGTAATGAATCACTGTCCGGATAGATTTGCCTTCATGCATAAGCTCGAAGGCGTCATTGATTTCATCCAGTGTCATCGTATGGGTTACAAATGGCTCAAGGTCAATATCCCCCTTCATGGCATCCTCGACCATACCGGGGAGCTGAGTGCGGCCTTTTACTCCGCCAAACGCGGAACCTTTCCATACGCGCCCGGTGACCAGCTGGAAAGGACGGGTGGAAATCTCCTGTCCGGCCCCTGCGACACCAATGACAACGGACTGCCCCCACCCACGGTGAGCACTTTCCAGCGCTGCACGCATGACGTTAACGTTACCGATACATTCAAAGGTATGGTCAATACCCCACTTGTTGATATCCAGCAGAACATCTTTAATCGGTTTGTCATAATCATTCGGGTTAATGCAGTCAGTGGCCCCGAACTGACGGGCCAGGTCAAATTTTGTCGGATTAGTATCGATAGCGATAATACGTCCCGCTTTTGCCTGACGGGCCCCCTGTACCGCAGCCAGACCAATTGCCCCCAGACCAAAAATGGCAACTGAATCGCCCGGCTGCACTTTAGCCGTGTTATGGACGGCGCCAATACCGGTAGTCACGCCACAACCCAACAGGCAGACGTGTTCATGGTTCGCCTCCGGGTTAATTTTTGCCAGAGAAACCTCGGCCACAACGGTGTATTCACTGAATGTGGAACATCCCATGTAGTGGTAAAGAGGCTGACCGTTGTATGAAAAGCGAGTGGTCCCGTCAGGCATCAGTCCTTTGCCCTGAGTCTCGCGAACCGATACACAGAGGTTCGTTTTACCGGACTGGCAGAATTCACACTCCCCGCATTCAGCGGTGTAGAGCGGAATAACATGGTCACCCGGCTTCACACTGGTGACGCCTTCACCAACTTCAACGACGATACCGGCTCCCTCGTGGCCGAGAACCACCGGGAAAACGCCCTCAGGGTCATTCCCTGAGAGGGTAAAGGCATCGGTATGGCAGACACCTGTGTGGGTGTTTTTAATCAGCACCTCGCCTTTTTTAGGCGGAGCAACATCAATTTCAACAATCTCCAGGGGCTTCCCTGGTGCAAATGCAACAGCGGCACGTGATTTCATACGTAATATATCCTCAATGTAATAATGGCCTCACCTATTTAAGATAGGCACGAACCAGCTCAATCGTATCGTCAACTGATTTACTGACTTCATGACTGTAGCTGTCATTCTGGTCAAAGGTTTCCCGTATGTGGCTCTCCAGCACCTCTGCCATCAGTCCGTTAGCGGCGCCCCGGACGGCGGCGATTTGCTGGAGAACGGAACGGCATTCAGCGCCACTTTCAAGTGCTCTTTCCAGAGCATCAATCTGACCCCGGATACGGCGAACCCGGGTTAGGACCTTTTTTTTCTCTTCAGGAGTACTGGGCATTGCTTACCTCACTGCTCTGTATTTCTTATACTATAGGGGAGTATTACATTAAGATCAACACATACCCCACTATAGTATAATAAATATATCAGAGCACCGGTAATGACTCCAACTTACTGATAGTGTTTTATGTTCAGATAATGCCCGATGACTTTGTCATGCAGCTCCACCGATTTTGAGAACGACAGTGACTTCCTGCCCAGCCTTGCCAGATGCTGCCTCAGATTCAGGTTATGCCGCTCAATGCGCTGCGTATATCGCTTGCTGATAACGTGCAGTTCTCCCTTCAGGCGTGATTCATAAAGCGGCCAGCCATCCGTCATCCATACCACGACCTCAAAGGCCGACAGCAGGCCCAGAAGACGCTCCAGCGTGACCAACGTGCGTTCACCGAATACGTGCGCCACAACCGTCCTCCGTATCCTGTCATACGCGTAAAACAACCAGCGCTGGCGTGATTTAGCGCCGACGTAACCCCACTGTTCGTCCATTTCCGCGCAAACAATGACGTCACTGCCCGGTTGTATGCGTGAGTTTACCGACTGCGGCCTGAGTTTTTTAAGTGTCGTAAAATCGTGTTGAGGCCAACGCCCATAATGCGTGCACTGGCGCGACATCCGACGCCATTCATGGCCATATCAATAATTTTCTGGTGTGTACCGGGCTGAGAGACGGTGTAAGTGAACTGTAGCTGCCATGTTTTACGGCAGTGAGAGCAGAGATAGCGCTGATGTCCGGCAGTACTTTTACCGTTACGCACCACGCCTTCAGTAGCTGAACAGGAGGGACAGCTGATAGAAACAGAAGCCACTGGAGCACCTCAAAAACACCATCATACACTAAATCAGTAAGTTGGCACCATTACCCGAATTACCAGCGTCTGCTCTTGGCACGGAGCGGACCTATTTACTGAGCCGAAGGTCCGCTCAGACTAACTCATTAAAGCCTGGTTGTTTTATCGCATCATCAGCCGTGTTCTGAAGCATTAGCTATGTATCTTCAGGGATGCTGATTTTCCCTCTGCACCAGATAAACCAGAATACAGTTTGATGTCGGTCAAAAAAGACAGCTTTAAGTGCATGAAATGAATAATGTTTCTTGAATGCTGGCAAAGCACTGGGATAGTAGTGTTGATTATTAGACGATCGGTCAATATTATTTATTGACGACTTAATGACTGAACGGTAAACGCCCGGACAAACGAGGTGAACGTGTTTAAATCTTTATTAATCAACAAAACAGATGGACGCTATAGTGCGCAACTTGCTGAAATCGCTGAAAGTGAACTACCGCAGGGGGATGTGGAGGTCAATGTTGACTATTCATCCATCAACTACAAAGACGCACTGGCCATTACGGGCCGGGGCCCAATCGTCCGACGCTTTCCCATGGTGCCCGGCATTGATTTTACCGGTACAGTGTCCGCCAGTTCACATCCCGAATATCAGGCCGGAGATAAGGTTCTCCTGACCGGCTGGGGTGTTGGGGAAAAACACTGGGGCGGACTATCCGAAAAAGCACGGGTAAATGGAGACTGGCTGACGCCGCTCCCGGCTGGCGCTAACGGCAAACACGTAATGGCAATCGGAACAGCTGGGTTTACCGCGATGCTGTGCGTAGACGCACTTCTGAATCATGGTATTAAGCCTGAAGATGGTCCGGTACTTGTTACCGGTGCCAGCGGCGGCGTCGGGAGCATTGCGGCCATGATCCTTGCATCAATGGGGTACCGCGTTACGGCGTCTACTGGACGCCCGGAAGAGGCTGCCTGGCTCTATAAAACGGTCGGTGTGGACGAGATTATTAACCGTTCCGAGCTCTCCTGTCCCGGAAAACCGTTACAGAAAGAACGCTGGGCTGCCGCCATTGATACAGTCGGTAGCCATACGCTCTGCAATGTATGCGCCGGGGTGCGTTATGGCAGTATTGTTGCAGCCTGCGGCATGGCACAGGGGATGGAACTAATGGGGAATGTGGCTCCGTTTATCCTGCGTGGCGTCACGCTGAAAGGGATTGACAGTGTCATGTTCGCGAAGGAAAAAAGAGCGGCGATCTGGCAGCAGGCGGTACAGTATTTACCGGAGTCCAGACTGGATAGCCTGACCACCGTTTATCCGCTGAGTGATGCCATCAATGTGGCCGAAAAACTTCTGAGTGGCGGAATTCGTGGCCGGGCAGTAATTCAGTGTAGCTAATGAAGTGGAAGCCAGGCTCAGCCTGGGTTTGATAATTATTATCAGGGGCTGCGGCCCCTTTTTTACTTTTCAACAGCCGTGTCCTTAGAGGGCTGATAGCGTACTGACTTTTTGAAATAGCTCCAGAAGTCGTACACAGGCTGGGTTGAGCAATAAAGTTTGGCACGCATTACGGCACCCTCCCAACTGCTCCAGAAAATGGCCGCCAGTTGCGTATTATTCATATCGGAACGGATTTCGCCCGAAGATAACGCGTCGGACAGACAGCACGCCACAAGCGCCTGCCAGCGCTCAAGTATTTCGTGGAGCTGTTTGATAAAGGACAGTGGAAGACCCGGACTCTCCTGCATCATATTGCCAACCAGACAGCCCCGGGTGAAATTGTACTTTTTAATGCCGTCGCAGGCATCGTCGATGAAATTTTCCAGACGCATCATTGGTGTGAAGGATGATTCATACAGATGTTTTTGGAGTTTATGCACAAAGAAACTGTCATAGGCGCTCAGAACAGTCTGGGCATACTCTTCTTTGCTCTTGAAATAGTAATAAAATGAGCCTTTAGGAACACTGGCATTTTTGACAATGGCATCGACTCCCGTTGAAAGAAAACCATTCTGCGTGAGCAGTTCAAGCCCGCTTCGGATCAGGTCATTACGGGTATCTGTATAGGTACTCTCTGTTTTTCGTGGCCTGCCTCGCCCACGAATTTCGCCAGTCATGACTTTGCTCCTGCATTTTATTAACGGAAAAGAATAAGTGATTTTGCGCGGAGGCTTCAATCAGTTTATCCCCGGCGGTGACGAGGTGGCCACCTATGCCGACTGGACAGGGGACTGACTATTGCCATAACGCCATCGCAGGTTGCTTCAGTAAACCTGCTAATCCCGTACAATGGCGAATTCGCTATATCCGCTTCTCGCACTTAGCTGCCATAAATCGGCCAGGCAATCACAGGTCATTTCTGTCTCGCAAAGAAGGTGCCGTTTCTGCTTTGCGTTGACACCCCTAAATATTAGAATTAAAAGGAGAGAGTTACTGGAAAAAGGCAGCGGAGGCAGTGACAATCGTGGCTTGAAGCCACTACTCGATGGATGCGGACATGTAGTTGGCGTCATTCGACAAAACTAGCAAACTTCTAATAGTCACCATTTCTCCCGTCTGGCGGGAGTGCTGTCAAATGCCCCCCTCATCTCTGTGTGGGAAATGAAGGGTGAAGGGGAAATAGATGACAGCGTTATTTCTACGCCCAGAATACTGAATACCTTGTACAGACGATCAATACTGGCGCTAGCAGGGTTTGCTTCCAGGCGGGCATAGGTTTGCTGCGTTACGCCAAGCCTCTCAGACACATCTTTTTGCGTGAAGCCCTTGATTTTGCGAAACCCGATTAGCACAGGTCTGAGCTGGTTCAGCGTTTTTATCGGGAACTGATTATTCATAAGTGACCTGCCTCGCAGACTGAGTAGGGAGTACCGCCCTGTAATACAGCAGGTAAGGTGTATTTTGTGTTATACAGACTATAGGCTGTAAAACCTTTATTGAAAAGATGCTGATGTTCCAGGGGCATGCCGAGCATGGACGATTTTCTGCGGGGCGGTATTTCGCTACGGGGGAGATTGCGTTCGGGCAATGTACCGGTGTAAAAAACGTCAATTTTTCAAAACCGCTGTTATCGGGATAAGCTGAAAACTCCGAAGGCAGACACAGCCACGAATAATGTCAGACTTAAACTCTGTAGCTGTCTTCTTTTGCCTGTAAATAACGTCTAGTTTGACTCTGATGAAGGCTGTACCAGGCAGAGAACATGTCACTCTCGGGGCCGGATGATAAAATGTGTTCAACTGGCTGGGCAGGGTAATAGCGAAGAACGTTCTCTGAAATTCGATTCAGCTCAGCGTAACGTGCGCTGTAGGTATGTATAAGGGGGCAGTTTGGATATCGAAAATTATTGTACGTTAGGCTCATTTTTTGACTATCAATGATGAGCCAATATCTGCCGAAATTTAACAGAACCGCCTATGCCCCAAATCCCGTATCGGTAGATATCATTTTTGTAGTAACTTTCCTTCCGACAGCACCACAGCCAAAATAATATAAATATATGATTTATACCGTAAATATGAATAATTGCGTTTATCCTTCTTTATACTATAGTGGAGTATACATTGACGCTGGTTGTATACTCCACTATAGTATATAAAATCAAAAATGGTGAGGTAAATAATGCCCAGTACTCCTGAAGAGAAAAAAAAGGTCCTTACCCGTGTTCGCCGCATTCGGGGTCAGATTGATGCTCTGGAAAGAGCGCTGGAAAATGATGCTGAATGCCGTTCCATTCTTCAGCAGATAGCTGCCGTTCGCGGAGCAGCTAACGGTCTTATGGCAGAGGTGCTCGAGAGGGCACTGTTGCAAAGTTAGCGATGAGGCAGCCTTTTGTCTTATTCAAAGGCCTTACATTTCAAAAACTCTGCTTA
>NZ_JAOWES010000075.1:0-48374 GCF_030334095.1 Citrobacter sp. Cf118
TATAAGGCCAACTATCAAAACCTGCCGGACAAAGAACCAGAAGTGGTGGGCTATAAGGGCTGGACCCGAATGCACTGCGATATGAATGCGGGAAAATAATATGAAAGGTGTCATCAGACTAAATGACCCGCTGGAAAACGGTGGGTATGTGAACAAAGCTTCTGGTAGCAAGTTTATGGGAATTCCTGTCGCTTTAATGGGGGATACTGTTGTTTGTATTGCGCATAAAGGGACCTTTCCCATACTTGATTTTGAACCAACCTGGACAATGGACGGTAGAGGTGTTGTTGTGGATGGGTGTAGGGCTGCATGCGGTTGTGCAATAAAAACCACACTGCCAACAGCGGGGACAAGCAAATGAATAAATGGAAGAGACCAAACAAGAATCCGTATCAGGATGTAGGAAAATTTCCGCTGATTACTATGCTGGTCATTAGCTTTGGTATATTTTTAGTTTTTACAACATACAGTATATTAAATTGGCAGCAGGGAGAAAAAGTTACTGGTGAATTGATATCGATTACATTATCAACCCCGTTGATACTAGTATTAGTGATCTGGTGCGCTGTAGGGATGGCTTACTGTTTTATAGCTTATCCATTTTGTTATGCGGATTTCCTTGAAAAATATGGTATGAATCGATGGCAAAATTGGGCCAGACAGGCGTTACCTCTTTTAGATTACTCATCAATTCTTCCAGTATCAGAGCTGGCGCTAAAGATGCAAAAACTAGAGGGTGAGGCACCTACAGGCGCCGCAACGCCGTTAAGAATTGCTATTGAAGTTGATTCTATGGATGACATCAGAGTTGATAAAGTACTAAGGCAGTTGATCGAGCCACTCAAAAACTCTCTTGTTAGACAATATTCTCCCTTTAAGACCTGGCTATATGTTAAGGGAGCAGATGACTCTATAGGTAATAGCTTCAAAACGGTGCTTGAAAGCTTGAGCGTCCCCAAAGATAAAATTGGGGAAATAAAAATCCTCCATGAATGCCCTGATTATTATTTAATCAACGACTGGATTGGTTTTAATATGTTTGAAAATAATCTAATTGTTACAGTTGAATTGCACAGCGAAAATGACTCTGATTTTTTTGAAAGTGCAAACGCATTTGTTTTCACCGATGACAGGTTCCTTGAAAGTAAAGATACACCATTATATTTATTACGCATGATGGACAGTACACCGTATTATCTCGATGAAATAGTGAATACATATCTCTCCGCTCAGCAAGTGGTAATTGATAAAATTAAAAGGTTATGGTTCAACTCGCTGGATAAACAGTCAAAATTCGTAATATCTGGTGCAATAGAAAATGCAAAAACGGGCATTCTCCCTGATAGCATATATGATCTGGAAACCGTCACCGGGAAAGGCTCTGAGGTTCAGCGCTGGGTCGTATTAGCGTTGGCTGCGGATGCTGCAAAATACGGGCAAGGACACCAATTATTCGCCAGTAAATCTGCAGATACTATTCAATCCGGGATAATCGCGGCTAAATATCCAGGGCGTAAACCTGCTCCTGACATAGCAGACTTCTCGAATTATTGGAAAATTATATCCGCATGCTCAATTATTTTATGGTGTACTGGGTATCTCTGTTTAGTGTCAGAGGAAACCTTCAACATTCATCCCTGGTATTCTATTGTTCCTTTTGTGGTTGGTATATTGGTTATTTTTATAGCGGTATTGTTTTTTTCTATATTCGTGAGTGATAAAATTGAGCAGGAAATGGGTATTTACTATGTTCCATTTTTATGAGGAAAGCGCCCTGACGGGCGCTTATTCTTCAATTTCTTTTACTGTCTTTACCGTAGGGAGAGGTATCAGGCGGCCCAGCACTTATTTCACCGTCCAACCCTTATAACTGCCGACGTTGTTTTTATCGATCATCGTCACTGGGATCAGCACGGGTTCTTTCGGGGCGGGTTTCCCCTGTAATATGTCATAACCGATTTCGACCGCTTTGGCAGCCATCACCTGCGGATCTTGTGCTGGCGTCGCCACAAATAGTGAGTTTTCGCGCTTCAGGGCTTCTTCGCCGTCCGGGCTGCCGTCTACGCCGACAATAAAGAATTCGCTACGTTGCGCCTGCTTTGCCGCCAGATCGGCACCGATCGCCGTGGGATCGTTAATGGCGAATACGCCGTCGATCTTCAGATTCGCCGCCAGCAACGCGGTCATGATCTCCAGCCCGCCTTCGCGACTGCCTTTGGCATTTTGGTTATATGACAGCACCTTGATGTCAGGGTGGCGTTTAAACTCGGTCTGGCAGCCTTCCACACGGTTCTGGACGGCAGATACCGGTGGCCCGTTGATAATGACCACGTTGCCTTTGCCTTTCAGACGGTCGGTAATATATTTACAGGCCATTTCTCCCGCCTGGGTGTTATCGGAGGTGATGGTGGCGTCTGCGCCTTCCGCCGCCACGTCAACGGCGACCACCACAATCCCGGCGTCTTTCGCGCGTTTTACCGCCGGGCCGATGCCTTTGGAGTCGGCGGCGTTAAGGATAATCATGTCGACTTTGGCGGCAATAAAGTTGTCGATTTGCGACACCTGCTGGCCCAGATCGTAGCCGCTGGAAACCAGCGTCACTTTAACGTTATCACCGGCCAGTTTGCGTGCTTCCAGCTCCGCGCCTTTGGTGATCTGCACGAAGAACGGGTTGGCCAGATCGCCCACCGTAACACCGATGGATTTCAGTTCTTTTGCCTGCACAAATGGAGCTGCAGCAAGCAGGGCGCCAGCACAGAGCGCGGTGACTAAGGGCTTCAATCTCATGCTGTATTCCTCGAAGTAAGATGTTGTTGTTATGCACTTTGATGGTGTCGGGTACGGTATTTGTCGATCAGCACCGCTATGATGATCACCGCCCCTTTGATCACCAATTGCCAGAAATAGGAGACGCCCATCAGCGTCATGCCGTTATTGAGCGTGGCGATGATCAACGCCCCCACCAGCGTGCCGGTGATGGTGCCGATCCCGCCAACAAAGCTGGTGCCGCCGAGGATCACCGCCGCGATGGCGTCCAGTTCGTAACCCATACCTAAGTTGCCGTTGGCGCTGTATAGCCGCGAGGCGCTCATCACCCCGCCAAGACCTGAGAGCAAACCGCTCATGCCGTAGACGAACAGCAGTACCAGCCACACTTTGATCCCGGTTAAGCGTGCGGCCTGCATATTGCCGCCAACCGCATAGATATGAACGCCGAGCGTTGTGCGCCTAAGAATGAACCAGCACACCACCACCACCGCCAGCGCAATGACCACCAGCCACGGAACCGGACCGAGATAGTTGTTGCCGATCCACTCAAAGCTGATGTTGGAGTTAATCACCGTCGTGCCATCCGCCAGCAGATAGGCCGCGCCGCGCAGCGCCGTATAGGTTCCAAGCGTGACGATAAACGGCGGCAGGCCGGCAAAAGCGACCAGCGCGCCGTTAAACAACCCCAGCACCATGCCGAGCAACAGTGCAGCAGGGACTGACAGCATGGCAAACTCAGGAATGAGAGAAACCACCATGGCTGCGACGGCGGTGGTGCCGAGAATCGAACCAACCGAAAGATCGATGCCGCCGGTTAAAATAATGAAGGTCATGCCAGCGGCCAGCACGATGTTGATCGACGCCTGGCGGGTAATATTCAGCAGGTTGCTTTCGGTAAAAAAGTTAGGCGCGATAAAGCCAAACACCGCCACTATCAGGATGAGAATCGGTAAGATACCGACCGTTTGCATCAGATCGCTCATCAGCATTTTTTTTGCGGAGGCGGATTTCGCTACCTGCTGGGGAGTGGTTGGATTATTCATGGGACACCGCCTGATGATGGGAGTCGTTCACGCCGGTTGCCAGCGTCATAATATTTTCCTGGGTAATACTTTGTCCGTTCAGCTCGCCGGCAATACTGCCTTCGCGCATGACGTACACGCGGTCGCTCATCCCGACCACTTCCGGTAGTTCGCTGGAGATCATCAGGATCGCCACGCCTTTGCGCGCCATATCGTTCATGATCCGGTAGATCTCACTTTTGGCGCCGACGTCCACGCCGCGCGTGGGTTCATCGAGGATCAAAATGCGTGGCCCGATCGCCACCCAGCGCGAAATCAGCAGCTTTTGCTGGTTGCCGCCGGACAAGCCGCCTGCGCGGACCTGGGCATGCGGGACGCGAATATTGAGCAATTTGATGGCGTCATCGGAAATCGCCTGCGCCTTTTTGCGATCGAGCATGCCCCAGTTCGCGTCACGTTCCAGCGTTGCCATGGTGATGTTTTCTGCCGCTGCCAGCTCTAAAAATAATCCCTGCTCTTTGCGGTTCTCTGTCAGAAAACCAATGCCGTGGTCAATTGCTTCGCGCGGGGAGTGGATCACCACCGGTTCACCGTCCACTTCAATCATGCCGCCGATGGCTTTGCGCACGCCAAAAATCAGCTGCGCCAGTTCAGAACGCCCTGCGCCGACTAACCCGGCCAGGCCTACGATCTCCCCGGAGCGCACCAGCAAGCTGCACGGCTGGACTTTATGGCCGTCGGTAAGGTGATGGACGTTGAGGCGTGCTTTACCTAAGGGAATATCGCGCTCTTTGTTGAACAGATCGCTCAACGGACGGCCCACCATCATGCGCACCAGCTCCGAGGCGTTGAGCTTGTCGCGGGTCAGGCTGCCAACATATTGCCCGTCGCGCAGGACGCTGACGCGATCGGAGAGTTCGTAAACTTCCGCCATGCGGTGGCTGATGTAGATAATCGCCATCCCCTCATCGCGCAGGCGCATGATCAGTTCAAACAGGCGGTGGGTTTCACGTGAGGAGAGGGCGGCGGTGGGTTCATCCATCACCAGAATGCGGCTGTTACGGTGCAGGGCACGGGCAATTTCAACCTGCTGCTGTTCGGCGATGGTCAACGTCATCACACGGTCGCTGGCCTTAAACTGGGCACCGAGTCGGTCGATGACTTTCTGTGACTGCATGATCATCTCTTTACGCTGGACCAGACCGCCGCGCGACAGCTCGCTGCCAAGAAAGATATTTTCTGCCACCGTCAGGTTCGGCGCGAGCTGCATCTCCTGGTAAATCAGCGTGATGCCTGCGCTCAGCGCATCTTTGGGACCGCGAATGTGAAACGGCTGACCGTCAATCAGGATTTCACCGCTGGTGGCGGTATAGGCACCCGCGAGGATCTTCATCAGGGTGCTTTTCCCCGCACCGTTCTCGCCCATCAGGGCATGAATCTCGCCCGGCCAGACCGTTAAATCGACCCCTTTCAGCGCGTAAAATTTGCCAAACGCTTTAGCAATGTTGCGCATCTCCAGAACCGGTGTCCTGCTCATGGCGGATCTCCTGTGGGGTGGCCGATATCAGCAGTCCATCACAGGAATGTAAATGCAAAATGTCAGAAGCCGTTCATATTTGTCATATTGCGATTTTTCTTCACGGAGCGTGATATGCCGCAACCGGGACGTCACTTTTTCGCCAGTGCGCGCGGACGATTACTGTTCTTTAATCTGCTGGTGGTGGCGGTCACGCTGATGGTGAGCGGCGTGGCGGTGCTGGGGTTTCAGCATGCAAGCCAGATCCAGGAGCAGGTGCAGCAGCAAACCGTTGACGACATGACCGGCAGCATGAACCTGGCACGGGATACGGCGAACGTGGCGACAGCGGCGGTGCGGTTGTCGCAGGTAGTCGGGGCGCTGGAATACAAAGGCGAAGCGGAGCGGTTGCAGGAGACGCAAAGGGCGCTGAAGCAGTCGCTGGAACAACTGGCTACCGCACCGCTGGCGCAGCAGGAGCCGGTGCTGGTCGAGCGAATTATCCAGCGCAGCCAGGAGCTACAAAGCAGCGTGGAAGGTATGTTGCAGCGCGGTCAGCGGCGGCACCTGGAACGTAACGCGCTGCTCAGTTCGCTGTATCAGAATCAAAGCTATTTACGTCATCTGCAAAAGCTCACCGGCGCGCAGGACGATGTGCTGCTGGGGCAGATGGACCGCTTAATTGTTGCCGCCATCGACACGCCCACGCCGCGTTCGGTGGTGAAACAACTGGATGCGGTGATGCCCGCTCTTCCCTTGCAGCATGCCAATCCGCTGATTAGCGGTATCCTCAACGACTTCAACCAGGAACTGCATAAGCTGGAGCCGCTCTCTTCCGCGCTGGAGCAAAGCGATTTGGCCATCAATTGGTATATGTTCCACATCAAAGCGTTGGTGGCGATCCTCAACAGCGATATCAACCAGTATGCCTCGCAGGTGGCGCTGATCTCAGAGCAACGGGTGGCGCAAAGCCATCAGGAACTGCAATCCGGCGCGTTGTTTATTTTAGTGTTTGCGCTGCTGGCGGTGGTGATCACCGGTTTTGCCGGGTGGTATATCTACCGTAATCTCGGCTCCAACCTAACGGCCATTTCGCGGGCGATGACCCGGCTGGCGCACGGTGAATCAGACGTCAGTGTCCCGGCCCTGCAGCGGCGCGATGAGCTGGGCGAGCTGGCCCGCGCCTTTAGCGTCTTTGCCCGCAATACGGCATCGCTGGAGCACACCACCCGACTGCTAAAAGAAAAAACCAGCCAGATGGAAATCGATCGCACCGAGCGTCAGGGGCTGGAAGAAGCGCTGTTGCACAGCCAAAAGCTGAAGGCGGTGGGGCAACTGACGGGTGGATTAGCCCATGATTTCAATAACCTGCTGGCAGTGATTATTGGCAGTCTGGATTTGGTGAATCCGGAGTCGCCCGATGCGCCACGGGTCAATCGGGCGCTAAAAGCCGCCGAGCGCGGGGCGCTGCTTACCCAACGGCTGCTGGCCTTTTCGCGCAAACAGTCATTGCACCCTCATGCGGTGGAGCTGAAAACGCTGCTGGAAAACCTGGGCGAACTGATGCGCCACTCTCTTCCGGCCACGTTGACGCTGGAAATTGAGGCCCAGTCTCCGGCCAGGCCCGCGTGGATTGACGTCAGCCAACTGGAAAACGCCATTATCAATCTGGTGATGAACGCCCGTGACGCCATGGACGGGCAGGCGGGTACGATAAAAATCCGTACCTGGAATCAACGGGTTACGCGCAGCGATGGGCGTAAGCAGGACATGGTGATGCTGGAGGTAGCCGACCAGGGAAGTGGGATGTCGCAGGCAGTGAAAGCGCAGGTCTTCGAGCCCTTTTTCACCACCAAACAGACCGGCAGCGGCAGTGGGCTGGGGCTGTCGATGGTTTACGGTTTTGTGCGCCAGTCCGGTGGCCGGGTGGAGATTGAAAGCGCCCCCGGGCAGGGAACGACAGTCCGGCTGCAACTGCCTCGCGCCGTTGTTCCGGTGCAGGCTCAAGTGGAAGCGGTAGCGCAACACACAACGACCAACGATGAAAAACTGGTGTTGGTGCTCGAGGATGAGGACGATGTACGCCAGACGTTGTGCGAGCAATTACACCTGCTGGGCTACCTGACGTTAGAGGCCGCCAACGGCGAACAGGCGATGCATATGCTGGCGGCTTCATCCGAGATTGATATTTTTATCAGCGACTTAATGCTGCCAGGTGGTTTAAGCGGCGTGGATGTGGTTAACCATGCCCAGGCACATTATCCGCAGTTATCCATCCTGCTGATGAGCGGTCAGGATTTACGCCCGGCGCATAACCCGGCGCTGCCGGATGTGGCACTATTGCGTAAGCCTTTTACCCGGGGAGAACTGGCGCAGGCGCTGCGGCATTCGCGTAATTGAGATTCCTCCGCTACCCGCGCAAATACGCTTTGGTTACCGTGGGGCGAGTTTCTTGATGAGGCTGGTTTTATGCAACGCTCCGCGACATTCCTTCTTTTTAGTTTGCTGATGCTGACCACCGTATCGGCGCAGGCGGATATTATCGATGACGCCATTGGTAATATTCAGCAGGCGATAAACGACGCATACAAACCGGACAACGGGCGGGATTATGATGATTCCCGTGATGAAAGCTGGCAGCGCCAGGTGAGTGACGACCGGCGCAGGCAATATGACAATCGCCGCCGCCAGTTTGAAGATCGACGTCGCCAACTGGATGACCGTCAGCGCCAGCTTGATCAAGAACGGCGTCAGTTAGAAGACGAAGAACGCAGAATGGAAGAAGATTACGATCGTTAACTGTAACTATCTAAATGTAAGAATATTTTATCCCCTGTAAGGGATTTCGCTGTCAGCTCAACATCTCGCCATTTTATGTCAATGCATGCACTTGAGCACAGTGCATGTATGCATTGCAATCTCTCTATGCTTATGGAAAAGTCGCCTGACTGTCGTCTTGTCGGCCGGATAAGATGTTTTCATCGGATCCGGCAAATTTCCTTACTCCAGCATAATCTCCATTCCGTCATATCCTGCCTCAAACCCTGCGGGAAGCTGGTTTTCCATCATCCACAGGTCGAACTGATGGCTGATATGCGTCAGGATCACCCGTGGACAGCGGATAACGTCGTTCAACGCGATAACGGTATTTAAATCACAGTGATTGCGCGGTGGCTCGGCGCGCGGAGCATGGCTACAGTCGATGATAATCACCTGAGGCTGGTTATTGTGAAGAAATTTCAGCGTTTTGTCGGGCAGTCCGGCGGTATCGGAGAGCCACGCCACGCGGCTATGTGCGGTCTCCAGCAGATAACCAAACGTCAGCTTTGAATGGTTGAGCGGTAGCGGCGTTACCTGCAATCCTTGCAGGTCAAACACTACGAATGGCGCGACGGTATGGCTAAAATCGAGGATGCCGGGATGCTTAAACAGATCGTCGCAACCCTGTTCATCCGGCGGTCCGTACACCGGGATAGTCGCCGCCACGCCCCAGCGCAGCGGAAACAGCCCCTGCACGTGATCCATATGATAGTGGGTCAACAGAAACTGCTGGAAGCTGCCCGCTGGCCAGTCGTCCATCAGATGCGGGATCCCCGCGTCCAGCAGCGTCACCGCATTGTTGAATTTGACCACCCCGCTACAAGGGCGTCGACGATATTGCGCCTGTAAGCGTGCTCGTTGGCAGGCCGCACAGTCGCAGCCAAATGTCGGCACCAGCTGTGCGCCGCCCGTTCCCGTTAGCGTAATGGTCAGACTCATGGCTCCCCCTACAGCGGTTTGGTGAAGCGAAAATGGCTCATGGTATAGCCTTCGCGCTGGTAAAAACGGTGTGCGTCAAGGCGTTGGGTGCTGGTGGAAAGCTCGGTGACTTCTGCGCCCGCTTCGCGTGCGGCGGCTTCGGCCCAGGCCAGTAGCTGGCTGCCAACCCTTAACCCTCGCGCCTGCGGCATCACCACCAGCTCCTGGATTTCGCCAATCCAGTTGGCGTGGTGCAGATGAAACTGCAGGTGTAGACCGATCAAGCCGACGACCTGTCCGTCGATCAGTGCCAGTTGGTAGTGCATATTGGCATCTTGCAGATTAGCGGCGTAACCAGCGCTAAAAGCCTGCAGGTCAAATTGACCCTGTTTCAACTCGCAGATGAGCGCGTAAACCGCATCGGTATCGTAGAGCGTGGCGCGGCGTAATTCACAGACAGACATGTTTCTTCTCCTTGCGTCCCATCAGTGCGAGCAGTGTATCGACAGACTGTAGCAAACTACCATCGTTATTCAGGACGTGGCAGTCATACGGGGCGTAGCGGGCTGCGCGTTCAAGACGGGCGGCGATTTCCGTTTCGCTCTCCCGCCCACGAGCCTGCAGGCGCTGGCGGAGAACTGCCGGAGAAACCTGTAAGCAAATGGGAAGCAAAGAAGCGCCATAACGGGCCTGCGCCTGGGGCAGATGCGCACGCGAGCCGTTGACCACCACATCAAAACCAGCGTGCAGCCAGAGGTCTATCTCCACGCCGACGCCGTAGTAGAAACCGTTGGCGTGCCAGCTCAGCGCCAGCAGATTCTGCCCGGCGCGGGTAAAAAACTCTGGTTCACTTAGCGCAATATGATTTTCATTCCCGGCGTTGGCGGCGCGGGTGATGTAGCGATGCGCCACCAGCAGTTGCGCCGGTTCCTGCTGGCGCAATTCTGCCAGCAGACTGTCCTTACCGGAGCCGGACGGCCCCATCAGCCAGATCAGTTTACCCATAGTCAGAATACCCTTTTGCCCTGACGCCAGACGTGGTCGATATGGATGTTGCCGCCTTTGCGATGCGCCAGCACCAGATCCGCGCGTTTACCTTCGGCAATAACGCCGCGATCGTCGAGATTTAAGGCCCGCGCTGGATTACGGGTCACCAGACGAATAGCCTGCGACAGCGTAAAGCGGTTAGCGTCGTCATCCGCTACGCGAAATGCCGCATCGAGCAGGCTGGCGGGGTAGTAGTCGGAGGAGAGAATATCCAGCAGCCCCAGCTCAGCCAGCCTATGTGCCGCCACGTTGCCGGAGTGAGAACCGCCGCGCACGATGTTAGGTGCGCCCATCAGCACGTTCATGCCATGCTGGCGTGAGGCATCGGCGGCTTCGAAAGTTGTGGGAAATTCGGCGATCACGCTGCCAAGTTGATGCGATTCCAGCACATGATCGCAGGTGGCATCGTCATGGCTCGCCAGCGCAATCTGGCGCTCACGGCACATCTGGGCAATCGCCGTGCGGTTGGGCTGTGACCAACGCGCAGCCAGCGCTAACTGTTCTTCTTCATAACGGGCCATCTGCTCGTCGGTGAGCGAATACTTGCCCTGATAATACTCGCGGTACTTCTCACGATTGGCGAACTGACGCTGGCCGGGGGAATGATCCATCAGCGACACCAGCGTCACCGGCTCACGACCGACCAGTTTTTCAAACAGCGGCAGGGTAGTGTGATGCGGCAGCTCGCAGCGCAGGTGCAAGCGGTGCTCGGCGCGATTGACCCCACGCTTTTGCGTCTCTTCCACCGCGTTGATCATCTTCTCCAGATTTTCCAGACGGTCACCACCGTCGCGCACATCGCCAATCGCCACTGCGTCCAGCACGGTGGTAATGCCGCTGGCGACCATTAGCGCGTCGTGGCTGCTCATTGCCGAGTGGGCAGGCCAGTCTACCTTCGGGCGCGGGGTAAAAAATTTGTCGAGATTATCGGTATGCAGCTCGATAAGCCCTGGCAGCAGCCAGCCGCCTTCGCCGTCCAGCGCCTCAGGTAGGCTGCTCGGACTTTCAGCAAAGGCGCGAATGACCCCGCCCTCGATTTCCAGCGATCCTTGCACCACGTCATCTTCCAGTACCAGCTTTACATTATTGATAATCATGCTGTTGTTCCCATCAGATGCAGACGATCCGCTACGCGGTCGCGCACGGTTTGATCGTGAAAAATACCGACAATTGCTGCGCCGCGGGCTTTTGCTTCTTCAATCAATGCGACGACGGCGGCGCTATTTTTGGCGTCCAGCGAGGCGGTGGGTTCATCGAGCAGCAGAATCGGGTAATCGACGATAAACCCGCGGGCGATGTTGACGCGCTGCTGTTCGCCACCGGAGAAGGTCGACGGTGCCAGGTGCCACAGCCGCTCCGGCACGTTCAGGCGGGTAAGTAGGTTAGCCGCTTTGGCTGCACACTCCTCACGGGAGACACCCAGATCCAGCAGCGGTTGCATCACCACATCCAGCGCGGAAATCCTCGGGATTACGCGCAGGAACTGGCTCACCCAGCCGATGGTTGAACGGCGAACTTCCAACACTTTGCGCGCCGGGGCCTGCACCAGATCGACCCACTCATCGCTGTGGCGAATGTGGATGTGTCCTTCATCCGGCAGATAGTTGGCGTACAGCGATCGCAGCAGCGTGGATTTGCCGCTACCCGAGTGACCGTGCAGCACCACGCATTCGCCATTTTTCACTTCCAGCGTGGCGTTTTGCAGCACCGGCAGACGCACGCCGTTTTGCTGATGCAGGACAAAAGTTTTACTGACGTTTTCAACGCGAATCATTTGAGCCTCATGGTTCTTATTGCCGGATGGCGCTGCGCTTATCCGGCCTACAAACAGCGCCCCGTAAGCTGCCATCCGGCATCCGATGTTTAATTTTGCAAAACGGACGACACCAACAACTGGGTGTACGGATGGTGCGGGTCGTCGAGCACGCGGTCGGTTAACCCACTTTCCACCACCTGACCCTGCTTCATCACCAGCAAACGGTCTGCCAGCAGACGCGCCACACCCAAATCGTGGGTGACAATGACCACTGCAAGATCCAGTTCCACCACCAGGCCGCGCAGCAGGTCCAGCAGTTTGGCCTGTACCGAAACGTCCAGCCCGCCGGTGGGTTCGTCCATAAACACCAGTTTGGGATGGGTGACGAGGTTGCGGGCGATCTGCAGGCGCTGCTGCATACCGCCGGAAAAGGTGGTTGGCAGGTCGTCAATACGCGAGGCAGGGATTTCCACCTCCTCCAGCCAGCGCTGCGCGGTGGCGCGGATGTCGCCGTAGTGACGCGCGCCAGTGGCCATCAGACGTTCGCCGATATTGCCGCCTGCGGAGACCTGACGGCGCAGGCCATCCAGCGGATGCTGATGCACCACGCCCCATTCGGTGCGCAGCAGACGGCGACGGTCGGCCTCGTTCATGCCGTACAGCGAACGGTTCTGATACAAAATCTCACCGCTCTGCGGCGTCAGCCGTGAAGAGATCGATTTCAGCAGCGTGGTTTTGCCAGAACCGGACTCGCCGACGATACCCAGCACTTCGCCTGGCCACAGGTCAAATGAGACATCGCTGAAGCCCTTGCCCGGCGCGTAGAGATGGGTCAGGTTGTTGACTGAAAGCAGCGGTTGCGTCATTTGCTGAGGGCCTCGCTCTGTTGGCGGCAGTAATCGGTGTCGGAGCAGACAAACATGCGTTTGCCGCTGTCATCGAGCACCACTTCATCGAGATAGCTGTGGGTTGAGCCGCAGATGGCACAAGGTTCATCCCAGCTCTGCACGGTAAACGGGTGATCGTCGAAATCGAGACTTTCCACGCGGGTGTAAGGTGGAACGGCATAGATGCGTTTTTCGCGGCCTGCGCCAAACAGTTGCAGGGCTGGCATCATGTCCATCTTCGGATTATCGAATTTCGGGATGGGCGACGGGTCCATGACGTAGCGGTCGTTGACCTTTACCGGATAGGCGTAAGTGGTGGCGATATGACCGAAGTGGGCGATATCTTCATACAGTTTCACCTGCATGATGCCGTACTCTTCCAGCGCGTGCATGGTGCGAGTTTCCGTTTCACGCGGTTCGATAAAGCGCAGCGGCTCGGGGATCGGTACCTGGAAGATGATTATTTGATCTTCCACCAGCGGCGTCTCCGGGATGCGGTGGCGGGTCTGGATCAGCGTCGCATCTTCCGTACGCTCAGTGGTATTCACTCCGGTCACACGCTTGAAGAAATTACGAATCGATACGGCGTTAGTGGTGTCGTCCGCGCCCTGGTCAATCACTTTCAGCACGTCCGACTCGCCAATCACGCTGGCGGTAAGTTGAATGCCGCCGGTTCCCCATCCGTATGGCATCGGCATTTCACGGCCGCCAAACGGTACCTGGTAACCGGGGATCGCTACCGCTTTCAGAATTGCGCGGCGGATCATGCGTTTGGTCTGCTCATCAAGATAGGCAAAGTTGTAGCCGGAGAGGTTAGTGGTCACGGGTGGCCTCCTGTTGCAGGCGTTTGAGCAGTTCCAGTTCGGCCTGGAAATCGACGTAATGGGGAAGTTTGAGGTGCGAAACAAAACCCGCCGCCTCGACGTTATCCGCATGCGCCAGCACGAACTCTTCGTCCTGCGCCGGTCCTGTGACCGTTTCATCGTATTCGGCTGCCTGTAGGGCGCGGTCCACCAGCGCCATCGCCATCGCTTTACGTTCGCTCATACCGAATACCAGCCCGTAGCCGCGGGTAAAATGGGGGGATTCATTTTCTGGCGCGACAAAACCGTTGACCATTTCACATTCCGTCATCAGCAGTTCGCCGACGTTCACCGCAAATCCCAGCTCTTCCGGTACGGTTTCCAGTGCCACATAGCCGCTACGGATTTCGGCGGCAAACGGGTGGTTGCGCCCGTAGCCGCGCTGGGTGGAGTAGGCCAGCGCCAGCAAATATCCCTCGTCACCACGCATCAGCTGTTGCAGACGTGAAGCGCGTGAGCAGGGGTACACCGGCGGCGTGCGGGTGATGTCGTCAGGTGTCGCGCCATCATCCTCTTCACGTTTAGCCAGGCCCTGGTTCGCCAGCAGGGAAAAGACGTGCGGGGAGGCATCCTGCGCGCCGTCTGCGCTGCGCAAAGGCGGGGTTTCGCCATTGGCCAGTAAGGTAAAATCCAGCAGGCGATGGGTATAGTCATAGGTTGGACCCAACAGCTGCCCGCCGGGAATATCCTTGTAGACCGCGGAGATTCTGCGCTCAAGACGCATTTCTGCGCTGTTAACCGCTTCGCTGACAGCTACCTTTGCCAGCGTAGTGCGGTAGGCGCGGAGCAAAAAGATGGCCTCGACGTTATCGCCGCTGGCCTGTTTGAGCGCCAGTGCAGCCAGTTCGCGGTCAGCGATGCCACCTTCGGTCATCACCCGATCAACGGCCAGGTTCATCTGCTGTTCGATTTGCGCCACGCTCAGTTCAGCAATGGTCTCATCGCCCCGGCGTCGGTTTTCCTGCAGGGCGTGGGCGTTGGCTATCGCCTTTTCGCCCCCTTTGACGGCGACGTACATCAGCACACCTCCACATGGGTGGTTCGCGGAATAGCCAGCAGGCGTTCGCCACAGGTGAGGATCAGATCGACCCCCAGTGGGAACGGATGCGGGCGTTCGGTGAGTTCGTGAATCAGGCATTCCGGCAGCTGTGGCGCGATCATGCGCTCTTCGGCGATGCCCGCGCCGGTCAGACGCAGCATGCGTCCGCCGCTTAAGCCAGAGACCTGCACAATCAGCGTGGCGCTGGTTTCTGGCGCGACGGCGGAACCGGCGGAGAGGGCGTTAAGCTGTTCGCTGCTGATACGTTCGTCGGCGACGGCAAAGGCCGCCAGCTGTGGCTGATCCACCAGCGGCGCGTTGGTGTGAAAACGCAGGTTCTGCCGGGCGATATCGTTATCCATCGACGGTGCCAGCCAGACCGGCGTGTCGCCATCGACCAGGGTCAGCAGCACGCTGGTGGTCGCCAGACCCAGCGGCTGCCAGCCGTGTTTCAGCTGATGCAGGGCGACGATTACGCCCGGTTCGCTCATGGCTTTCAGCAGGCGACGAAAGCTCTGCTGAGCATCCTGAACGGGTAAATTAAATGCGGTCTGTAAGGTCATGCGTTATCTCCGCGTACCAGCGTGAAGAAGTCGACCCGGCTGGCGTTGACTTCGGCACAGCGTGCGTTAATCAACGCATCGCGTTCTGCTTCCAGCGGGGCAATTAAGGTTTCCATTAGGTTCTGGAAATGCGTTTGTTCCTGCAGTAGCGCGTCAATTACCGCGCACTGCTCGGCATGTTGTTTATTGCGTCCCAGCAGGTAGCTGTAACCCAGCGTGCCGCTCTTCAGGCGTACCACTGCGCGGGTAAGCGTGGTGTCACCGGCAAAGAAGCGGTTACCGGTACCGCCCATACGGGCCTGGATCTGCATCAGTCCGCTTTCCGGTGCGCGGATAAGTTCATAGTCCGGCGTCAGTTTGAGCGCGTTGATGCGGGCGTTCAGGGCATCGGCATTGCTGTAAGCCAGCGCGCGCATCCAGCGCTGGCGGGTGGCGGTATCGAAATGCATTCAGTGCTCCATAGTGAATTCGATCATGTCGGCGCGGGTCAGGCTGACGGAGTATTCCGCCGCGTGTTCTTCGCCTTCACGGTGGTTCAGGGTGCGCACGCACAGCAGCGGCGCCATATTGGGGATTTCCAGCACCTTGCTCTCTTTGGCCTGCGCGCGGCGGGCGCTGATGCGCGTTTGCGTGCGCAGCAGCGTCAGACCTGATTGTTGGCGCAGATAGTCGTGCAGTGAGCCGCTGTTAAAGCCTTGCAGCAGCGGCCACAGCGTGAGATCGGAAAAATAGTGGTCGATCTGGCACAGTGCGATCCCGTTAACCCGACGCAGGGTGCGCAGGTGAATCACGTTATCGCCCTCGTTTATGCTGAGCGCATCGGCAATGTGGCTGGAGGCCGGACGCAGCACCGCCAGCAGTTTTTCGCTGGTGGGGTGGCTGCCCTGGTCCAGCAGGTTCTGACTAAAGCGTGCCTGGGCATTAAGCGGGTAATCGAACGGGCGCATCAGCACCAGTACGCCGACTCCCTGGCGACGCTGAACCCAACCGCGTTCAACCAACTGGTCAATGGCGCGGCGCAGGGTGTGGCGGTTTACCTCGAAGCGCGCGGCAAGCTGATGCTCGGCGGGCAGATAGTCACCGCAGCGATAATGTTGACGTAACTCCTGCTCAAGTCTCGCGGCAATTTCCTGATAACGCGTTGGATAACTGGTCGGATGTGTAGACAAGTGCATAGCAATCAATGCCTCGCTAATCAGATAAAGTGCTTACGCAAACGCTGGGAAAGGAAATCCAGCAGGCTGACGGTGACGATGATTAACACCATCAGGGCGCAGGTTTGCTGGAACTGAAAGCCGCGAATCGCTTCCCATAAGGTCACGCCAATACCACCTGCGCCCACCATGCCGACTACCGTGGCTGAGCGAACATTGGATTCAAAGCGATACAGCGAGTAGGAGATAAGCAGCGGCATGACCTGTGGCAGAACGCCGTACAGAATCTCTTCAATTTTGTTGGCTCCGGTGGCGCGAATACCTTCTACCGGACCCGGCTCAATGGCTTCTACCGCTTCGGAAAGCAGCTTGGAGAGTACCCCGGTAGTGTGGATAAACAGCGCCATCACCCCGGCGAATGGCCCTAACCCGACGGCGACCACGAACAGCATCGCGAAGACCATTTCATTGATGGCGCGGCAGGCGTCCATCAGGCGGCGCATCGGCTGGTAAATCCACCACGGCACCAGGTTATCGGCGCACATCAGGCCGAAGGGAATCGATAGCACCACGGCGAGGGCAGTTCCCCAGACGGCAATTTGCAGGGTGACGGCCATTTCACCGAGATAGTCCTGCCACTGGCTGAAGTCCGGTGGGAAGAAGTCGGCGGCGAAGGTTGCCATATTGCCGGAATCTTCGATCAGCGTGAGCGGAGCCATTTCGGCACCTTTCCACGAGACCACCAGTACGGCGAGCAGAATGGCCCAGCTCAGCAGCGAGAACCAGCTACGTTTGGGCGGGGCGACGGTGATGGTTTGCATGTTTAGCTCCGTGCATAGGTTATTGCCGGATGGCGGCGCAGGGGCCTTATCCGGCCTACAAAACATCGTAGACCCGGTAAGCGAAGCGCCACCGGGCACCAGGGTTACTGCACCGCTTTGGTGACGCTGGTCATAGCGCCCAGTGCGGCGGTCAGACGGTCAAGGTCATCGAGCTGCGCTTTCAACGCCGAGGTTTTGCTGGTTTTCTCTTCCTCGTTCAGCCCTTTGTTGTCCTTCACACCCTGCATCTCTTTAAACAGTGCCAGCTGGCGAATCGGCACCAGTTGCAGATCGCTGGAGGCGCGGAACGGTGCCCATCCAAGGCGTTCCAGTACGGTTTTCTGTTCCGGCGTTTTGCCGTAATTCATAAAGAAGTCGTACACCTTGTCCTTGGTGGTTTCGGAGAGGTTTTTACGCCAGACGATCGGATCGCCCGGGATCAGCGGTGACTTCCAGATCACCTTCAGCTCTTTCAGCTTTTCCGGCGCGGAAGTTTTCAGCTTGTCGAGGTTTTCGGTGTTGTTGGTGGCGACATCGACTTGCTTGTTGGCGACGGCCAGGGCGTTGGTTTCGTGTCCGGCGTTAACGGTGCGTTTGAAATCGCTCGCGGAGATGTTGTTTTTGGCAAAGACGTAGTAGCCGGGAACAAGGAAGCCTGACGTTGAGTTGGGATCTCCGTTGCCGAAGGTCAGATCCTTACGTTTGGCGATCAGATCGTTCAGGTTATTGATCGGACTGTCTTTGTTAACGATCAACACGCTCCAGTAACCCGGGGATCCGTCGGCGGCAACGGTTTGGGCAAACACTTGTCCGTTAGCGCGATCCACTGCTTCCATTGCCGAGAGGTTGCCGTACCAGGCGATATCCACTTTGTTAAAGCGCATGCCCTGGATGATCCCGGCGTAGTCCGGGGCGAAGAAGGCGTTCACTTTCACGCCCAGCGATTTTTCCATGTCCTTCAGGAACGGTTCCCACTGCGGCTTCAGGTTTTGCTGTGACTCGGTCGAAATAATGCCAAAGTTCAGCGCTTTTTCTTGCTCTTCGGCATGCGCCGGGCTTAACAAGGTACTGACGCTAAACATGCTGGTGAAGGCCAGCGCGGCAACTGTCTTATAGCTCATGTCGTTTCCTTAATTAGTCATTGTTCCAGGCTATTTCACTTGCCAGCCTGAATCCGGGCAGTGCTCAAAATCCTCACGTACTGCGTGTACGCTCCGGTTTTTCCGCGCTGGCCGTCTCCAGCCTGGCTGCGCCAATAACGCCTGGTTTTTTAGAACTATGCAGCCTGCGCGTTCTGTTCGACGCGGTTCATGCTGCGGTAAAGATGGTCAAAACGATCGTTATCAAAATGCTGGCTGCTGCCATCAAAGAAGACGTTGCCCTGGCGCAGCGCGACGATGCGTTCGCAGTAGCGCAGGGCGTAATCCACCTGATGCAGCGTGACGACCACGGTGATGCCGTCGGTCTGGTTGATGTCGCGTAGGGTGTCCATCACGATGCGTGCGGATTCCGGGTCCAGTGAGGCAATCGGCTCATCGGCAAGGATCACTTTGGCCTGCTGCATCAGCGCGCGGGCGATTGCGACGCGCTGCTGTTGTCCGCCCGAAAGCGTGGAAACACGCTGGTATGCAAAATGCGCCATGCCCACGCGGGTTAACGCTTGTAATGCGCGCTGTTTCTGCTCAGCGGTAAACCAGCTAAAACAGGTGCGCCAGAACGGCGTGCTGCCGAGTGCGCCAATCAGGACGTTCTCCAGCACTGTCAGGCGGTTCACCAGATTGAACTGCTGGAAGATGTAGCCGGTGTGGGCGCGGCTTTTGCGGATATCGCGCGCCAGGCGGCCTTCATGTTGAACGGTGCGGCCCAGCAGCTCGACGCGGCTACCGGGTGATTTATCACCGACGATCAAGCCGCTTAAATGACGTAAAAGGGTGGATTTGCCGGAGCCGGACGGCCCAAGCAGAGCCACCATCTCACCGGAACAGATGTTCAGATCAACCGCATTGAGCGCCTGATGTTGATTGAAGGACTTGGAGAGTTTTTCGACGCGAATAATCGTTTGCATGCTGCGGCCTCCCTAAAAAAGTGGCCCCATCGTGGCGGATTAATGTGACGTTTTCGTTAAGGGATAGTTACTCGATGATGAAGAGTTGAGCGCTATTTGATGACAGTACGGGAGGGCTGGCCTCCCGTTGGATTACTCTGTAGGGGGTTGCTGTTGTTTGACGACGTTGATCATCCACGGCACGCCATACTGGTCGCTCACTTTACCGAAACCGCGGGCCCAGAAGGTTTCCTGCCAGTCCATTTCGATTTTTCCGTTTGCTGCCAGGTTATCAAACCAGCGTTTGCCTTCATCGACGTTTTGCGTGTCGAGCACCAGCGTAAAGCCAGAGTAGTGAGCATTTCCGTCCGGGGCGCTATCGCTCATCATGATGTCGCTGCCCGCAACGCGCAGGTTGGCGTGGGCGATGGCGGTGTCGGGGAATTTCATGCCTGAAGGGCAACCATCTTCACTATCCTGCGCCGATTTGGGCATTTCACCGAAGTTGATTTTGTAGAGCAGTTCAGCGCCTAACGTTTTTTGATAGTAGGCGATAGCGTCAGCGCAGTTGCCTGCAAAGGAGATATAGGGACTTAACGGCATAATCTTTACCTCAGGTAAAAGAAACCAGTTAAGTGTAGTTATCGTCTGCATAAATAAACCAGGCGGGAAGTATGAGCTTCCCGCCTGGCAGATGAGCTGGTGTAGACCTGATGAGCGTAGTGCCATCAAGCAATTTGCATCAGTTCTTTTTCACAAACTCAGATTTCAGCTTCATTGGGCCAAAGCCATCGATTTTGCAATCGATGTTGTGGTCACCTTCAACCAGGCGAATGTTTTTCACTTTGGTACCGATCTTCAGCATGGAAGAGCTACCTTTTACCTTCAGGTCTTTCACGACGGTAACGCTGTCGCCGTCGGCCAGCAGGTTGCCGTTGGCATCTTTAACGATCAGTTCGTCGCTGTCCTGTGCCGGTTCAGCATCGTTCCATTCGTGCGCGCATTCCGGGCAGATGAACATGCCGTTATCTTCGTAAGTGTATTCGGAGTTGCATTGTGGGCAGTGTGGTAATGACATGTGGATTTCCTCAAAAGTCAGCAGGGGCAAATGCGCCCAAAAAATGGCAGATTGCCGAAAAAGGCCGCAATTATACATAAAATCCCTGCTTTTGTCGGGACTACTGCGTGATTACGCAAATGATCTGCTGTAAAGACCCTTTGCTTTTACCTCAATGAAAGTATGGGGTAATATTTTTTAAGGGAAATTGCTACGTCAGGTTATTTAAGATAAGGTGAGGCGAAATATCTGATATTCATAGGTAACATCGCCTGGGGATGTCTAAGTCATTGTGATTGAATATCTCAAGCCCCCTTAATTTTAGTAGGGGGATTAAGCTGGCATTTTTTAAAACTGAACTACGCTGTTTATCTTTCTTACTTATTACATAAGTGAGAGGTTTCAGGCCAGCGGTTGTACGCCAAACTTATTTTAATAATATCAATTGGTTGTTTTGATTTTAATTATTTCCACACGTAATTATAAAAGCCAAAAAATCTATAAATAAAACGATTGGGCTAAATAAAAGCAATGCTATTTGCGTTAAGGAAAGATTTTCCATGCACACACAGACAATATATGAATTAAGTCAGGAAGCGGAACGCTTGCTGATGCTCTCGCTTGAACATCTCAGGCAATTGCAAAAATTGCCCATGACGTCGTTGGATGATGTCGCGCTAAAACAAGGAGAGCATAGCAGTCAGGTTGTTCAGCCCCTGCATTTCAGCGCGCGTGGCATGGATGTCCAGCAAGCAACGCTCAATAATGAGTTGCGCAAGATTACGCGTCTGGAAATGGTGCTGGCGATTGTTGGCACGATGAAAGCGGGAAAATCGACGACGATTAACGCGATTGTAGGGACAGAAGTTTTACCTAATCGTAATCGCCCCATGACGGCGTTACCAACGCTAATTCGTCATACGCCGGGGCAGAAAGAGCCGGTCCTGCATTTTTCACATGTCGCGCCGATTGATGCCTTAATGAAGGTTTTACAGCAGCGTGTGCGCGAGTGCGATCGCCTGCGTCTTACGCAGACCCTGGAAATTGACAAGGATATGAATGTCCTGCTGCAGCATATTGAAAACGGCGTGGCATTTGAACGGTATTATCTTGGCGCACAGCCTATTTTCCATTGCCTTAAAAGCCTGAACGACCTGGTGCGCCTGTCAAAAGCATTGGATGTTGATTTTCCTTTTGCTGCCTATGCCGCGATTGAGCATATTCCGGTTATTGAGGTTGAGTTTGTCCATTTGGCCGGACAAGCAAGCTACCCAGGGCAATTAACGTTGCTGGATACGCCGGGGCCGAACGAGGCGGGACAACCGCACTTACAAAAAATGCTTAATGAACAGCTGGTACGGGCCTCTGCGGTGCTGGCGGTGTTGGATTACACCCAATTGAAATCGATTTCTGATGAGGAAGTGCGTCAGGCGATTATGGCGGTTGGCAAGTCAGTACCGCTGTATGCGCTGGTGAACAAGTTCGATCAGAAAGACCGCAACAGTGACGATGAAGAGCAGGTGCGGGCGTTGATTTCTGGCACGTTGATGCAAGGTGGTATTGCCCCTGAGAGAATCTATCCGGTTTCCTCAATGTGGGGCTATCTGGCAAACAGGGCGCGTCATGAGCTGACGGCCCGTGGGCGATTGCCGGATCATCAGGTGCAACGTTGGGTGCAGGATTTTGCCGAAGCGGCGCTTGGCAGACGCTGGCGAACCACCGATCTTGAAGATACGGAGCATATCCGTCATGCCGCCGACCTGTTGTGGGAAGACTCGCTGTTTGAACAGCCTATCCAGAAAGTGATTCACGCCGCTTACGCCAATGCATCGCTGTATGCGCTACGCTCAGCGTCACATAAGTTATTGAACTATGCGCAAAGCGTGCACGAATATCTGGAGTTTCGTGCTCACGGGTTAACGGTCGCCTATGACAAACTGCGGCTGAACATCACGCATATTGAAGAGGATATGCAGCAGTTAGAAGTGAGCCAGGGGAGAGTGAGCGATGAAGTCAGCCATGAAGTAGAACTGGCGCTGGAGGCTGCTGCAGCCTATCTCAGAGAGCAACAAACCGAGATTCTTTGCGGTATCAACACCTTCTTTATCAAAGAAAACGTCCTGATGATGTCACAACATAGCCTGGGAGCTGGCGTCTCCTCGGCAGAAATGGCCGGAGAAATGCTGGTGCTGCACGATGAAGGCCAGGCGAAAATTGTGTTAGATAAAATTCGCTCGTCCTGTGAGGGGGTATTGCTGGCGGCGCAGGAAAGCATCAGCCGTGACTTAGCCCTGCGTTTTGAACAGCTTGAGTCGACGCTCTCCCGGGCGCTAAATGACGCGATGCGGCCAATTGAGCAAAGGGTGAAAGAGGAGCTAAACCACGCCGGTTTTCGTGCGCGGATCCGTTTTCCAGCGTTCCATACAGCGATGTTTAATTTCAATACCCGCCAATTGTTTAACGAAGCCATTGAACAGGATATCCCGGTGGAAAATCCACCGTCTACTGGTGGTGCGGTGCGTGACACTTTCTCTCGTTGGCTAAATCAACCCAACTGGGGATGGAATGATTACGTCGAAACAAAAACGCGTTATCTCATTGATATGGGCGCTTTGCATAAGAACCTTGTGCAGTATGTCTCCCAGTTTTGCCAACAAATTCGTAAAGCTTTAGTTGCTCAGGTCGATATTTCCGTTACGGCAGGCATGGCCACGTTTTTTGCAGATTTTTCACTGTGTCTGGCGCAATTGCAGGCGAGTCTGAGTGAGAGTCTGACGCTACGCCAACAAAATGAATCCGCGGTGAATGCAATGAATGAGCAATTGCAGCAGCGCATTACGATTGCGGCATGGCTTTATGAAGATTCCCGTTTGCTGCGTGACGATATCAATACCCTTTTTGCAACCGAGCACACATGACTAACGTTTTACTGGAAGGCCCCGGGAGGACGCTGGAGTGTGTCTACCCGAAGTTTATGGTCGATCTGGTTCAGGGAGATGAAACCAAACGTTCCGGCGGTTTTCTGCAACAGCAGCAGCGGCTGCGCGCGCGTCTGACGCAGGAGGTGTTATCCCAGACACAACTGCGGGCGTGGGTGATGGCGGGAGTGTCCAGCGAGCATCTGGTGATGCGTCTTAAGCTGGTAGAGAAGTTGGCGGGCATGATCGACCCAGGTCATCTGGCGCTGGTGCGTATTGCCGAAGGGCTGAGGTTTTTACAACAAACCGAACACCCGCGTGGGCTTTCAACCCCCGGTCTTTTACAACAAATAAATTCACTGACTGACTGGTTTACCCAACGCGCTGCGTATAAAGAGAAGGCGCTGACCCAGCGTGGCCTGACGGTTCAGGCGGGCGAACACAGCGAACAAATTTTTACCCGCTGGCGGGCTGGCGCATATGACGGTTGGTCGTTACCTGGACGCTGTTTTGTTGCGCTGGAGGAGTTGCGCTGGGGAGCCTTCGGTGACGCCTGCCGGTTAGCGAATGCCGATGTGGTGTTAATGCTAAAAGACAACCTGCGAACCATGGCCGCTCAGGCGTTGGCGGACAGCGTGAATGCAGCGCCTGCTACGCGTCATTACTATCATCATTGGCTCAGCACGCCAGTTGTCGGCGGATCGGGCGAGCATAACGATATGCTGAGCTGGTTAGGCGACTGGTGCGATGCGCAGCGTCATCCGGTGAGCTGGTCGGTGACGCAGCGGTGGCAAAATGTGGCGTTAGGAATGCCGCGATTGTGTTCGGCGAAACGACTGGCTGATGCGATGGTTGAGGAGATTTTTGCATCGTCCCCACTCATCAATTGAGCAGGGACGGTCAGTGGGGCTAAGACAGAGTTAGTGGTGCAGAGAGTCTGCCGGGGTGGACACCGTCTCGTTGGCGACCAGGTTTTTATTAAAACGTTTGGCGTACAGCGCGGTGATAATCGGCACCAGAATGGCGGTGACAATTACGCTGGCGGCAACCAGCGCCGTAGCGGATGCGGCAACCGGTTCGAACGCCGGGTTAATCTGGGCGATAATCACCGGGTTTGCCACCGCAGCGCCTGCTGCTGAAGAGGCTGCCACGCCTGCCGTACCGTTCCCGCCACCAATAACACGGTCTGCAATAATCAGCGGGATACCGGTGATGACGATAACCGCGACACCCAGCAGGATACCCAGCAGACCGGTATCAACGATTACGCTCAGGTTAATGGTGTTACCCAACGCGAAGCCGAAGAACGGGATCAGCACCGGAGTGGCTTTGCTGAAGAAAGAACGCAGGTCATGATCCAGGTTGCCTAATGTAAAGCCAATCAGGAACGGTAATACCGCGCCGATGAAATGGTGTGGCTCGAAGGAGGCCAGACCCGCGGAGCCGAGGATCACCATGGTCATTAACGGGCCGGATTCCAGAGACATCAACACAAATGCGCCGGACTCTTCTTTGGTGCCGTACTGGTTCATCAGGCTGGCGTACAAACCACCGTTGGTCATGTCCATTGCGGAGACAATTGCCAAAACTGAGAGGCCTGCAAAGAACCCGGTTTGAATACCGGTATCAGGAATGAATGAAGCCGCAATCATTGCCACTACCCACGCCACGGCTATTTTGGTTATTACCAGCGTACCGGACTTGCGTAATACCGTGCCGGTTGCCCGTAAATCAATAGATGCGCCGATACAAAAAAACCACACTGCCAGAATCGGTACCGTTCCGCTGATCATTCCTTTGGTAAACGAACCGAAATACGCACCGGTATCCGGAGCTAACGTATTTAACACTGCGCCTAATAACAGAGGAATCAACATCATTCCACCGGGGATGCGTTCAATCGTGGCTTTAATTTTCATAAACGTCCTCATGTCTTGTCGCCGCTAATACTAGCGCAAGAGGGTAAAAATTAATAAATTCAAATGCTTACTGGTTTCTATTAACAAAGGAAATCGCTATCTCTTTGTTTTATAAAATCTAACGCGGCATACGTTGAGCGTGTTGCTGCTCCCAGGGATATTGCGTCTGGAATTAGTTTGCATTCATGGGAACATTGATTCAATCAAAATAAAACGATGTTTTAGTTATCTTCATCACATATTCCGAGCAAAAGTTCCCGGTCGCTCTGATTATTAAAAAAGCTGTGATCTTTTTGTGAAGGGATTAGGTGTTTTTTTTGCTAGCAGAATAATAATGACCGCTGTGATTGTTGGTTCAATAAAGCGATTTATTCTTGTATTTAATTGTCAGTAAATCGCAAGCGTTACATGTAAAAAAGATGACTAAGAATGACCTAATTTACGCATGTTGACGAAATGAAAAACTATATGTGAAGTTGATCACAAATTTAAACGCTGTTAGGGTAAAGAGGTCATTAACCGCCCAATCAGGCGTCAACAGGTTCGGTTGTACTGTGCGTTTCTCGTCAGTGTAAGTAAACCTGCTACGCTTGTTACAGGGAATGCGCCTGTGCGTTCCCCGCTCAGTGATGACCTTGACGCATGGGCGTTGGGGGACTCGAACTGGAGCGTGACAGGGCTAAGTCTATGAGGACGAGTATGCTAAAAAGGAAAAAAATAAAACCGATAACGCTGCGCGACGTTACCATCATTGATGACGGTAAATTGCGAAAAGCCATTACCGCAGCGTCGTTAGGTAATGCGATGGAATGGTTCGATTTTGGTGTTTATGGATTTGTTGCTTACGCATTAGGTAAAGTGTTCTTCCCGGGGGCTGACCCCAGCGTGCAGATGGTTGCTGCACTCGCCACCTTCTCTGTTCCCTTTCTGATTCGACCGCTTGGCGGATTGTTCTTCGGTATGCTCGGCGATAAATACGGTCGTCAGAAGATACTGGCTATCACCATTGTGATTATGTCGATAAGTACCTTCTGTATCGGTCTTATTCCCTCGTATGCCTCGATTGGTATCTGGGCGCCGATTCTGCTGCTGCTGTGTAAGATGGCACAGGGATTCTCGGTCGGCGGAGAGTACACCGGGGCGTCGATTTTTGTCGCGGAATATTCGCCGGACCGTAAGCGTGGATTTATGGGCAGTTGGCTGGACTTCGGCTCGATTGCCGGGTTTGTGCTGGGTGCGGGCGTGGTGGTTCTGATTTCAACCGTCGTCGGCGAGGAAAATTTCCTTGACTGGGGCTGGCGTATTCCGTTCTTCCTGGCGCTACCGTTAGGGTTGATTGGTCTGTACCTGCGTCATGCGCTGGAAGAGACGCCGGCGTTCCAGCAGCACGTGGATAAACTGGAGCAGGGCGATCGTCAGGGTCTACAGGAAGGTCCGAAGGTTTCGTTTAAAGAGATTGCGACTAAGCACTGGCGCAGCTTGTTGGCATGTGTTGGTTTGGTGATTGCTACCAACGTCACCTACTACATGCTGCTCACCTATATGCCGAGCTACCTGTCGCATAACCTGCATTACTCCGAAGACCACGGTGTGTTGATTATTATCGCCATCATGATTGGTATGCTGTTTGTGCAGCCGATTATGGGGTTGCTCAGCGACCGCTTCGGGCGTCGTCCGTTTGTGATCATGGGCAGTATTGCGCTGTTTGTGCTGGCGATTCCGGCATTTATCCTGATTAACAGTAATGTTATCGGTCTGATTTTCGCCGGGTTGCTGATGTTGGCGGTGATCCTCAACTGCTTTACCGGGGTGATGGCGTCCACGTTACCGGCAATGTTCCCGACGCATATTCGCTACAGTGCACTGGCCGCCGCGTTTAATATCTCGGTATTGATTGCTGGTCTGACTCCGACATTGGCCGCATGGCTGGTGGAAAGCTCGCAGAATCTGATGATGCCTGCTTATTATCTGATGGTGATTGCGGTGGTTGGTTTAATTACCGGCGTGACCATGAAAGAGACCGCCAATCAGCCGCTGAAAGGGGCCACGCCTGCCGCTTCGGATATTCAGGAAGCGAAAGAGATCCTCGGCGAACACTACGATAACATTGAACAGAAAATCGAAGATATCGATCAGGAAATTGCTGAGCTACAGGTTAAGCGCACGCGTCTGGTGCAGCAGCATCCGCGTATTGATGAGTAATCGTGTCATTGCCTGATGGCACGCAGCTTTTAGGCCTAGGGGTAGCATTGTACTTTGTAGGCCGGATAAGGCGTCAGCCGCCATCCGGCGCGTGGCCTTAAGGTTGGCTTAATATCCTTCAGGCAAACTCTCCTCCATAGTTTCGGAGGAGAGTGTCATGAAAACCCGTATTTATGAAAGTTTGACCACCGTGTGCAGTTTGCTGATCGTCAGCAGCTTTTTGTATGTATGGGTGAGCTCTTACTGAATTTTCGCCAATTCCACCCATGCGCGAGTGCCGTTGGCTCCCTGGCGATTTTGCAAATAGAAATGCCCTTGATGTAACTGGGTGATGCGACTGACAATGCTCAGCCCCAGTCCAATTCCGCCAAAGCGGCTGTCCATACGCACAAACGCTTTACTCAACTCCCCGCATTTACTTTCATCAATGCCCGGCCCTTCATCTTCAACGGCAAGGACGGCATCCTGCTCTGTGTTCAGGCTAATCGTAATATGGGTGCCTTCCGGGCTGTAACGATGTGCGTTTTCCACCAGATTTCGTAGTAGCATCCGCAACAGCGTAACATCACCAGGCACGACAACGTCCGCCGCGCTTTGTGGCAGGAGCAGCGTCTGTTTACGTTGGTCCAGCATGGTGCTGAGTTCATCGTAGGAGGGCAGAATAACATCCTCCAGCAGCTTGACATGCTGGTAGCTCCCGGCCGAAAACGACTGTCCGACGCGGGCGAGTTGCAGCAGTTGCGATACGCTGTCCATCATTTGATCCAGGCGGGCAATTAGCGGCGAAACGTCGACCTTATGGGTTTTGGATAATAATTCCAGATGCAGGCGCACGCCTGACAGCGGTGTGCGCAGTTCGTGAGCGACATCGGCGGTAAATAAGCGTTCGTTTTCAATCGTGCTGGTTAGCCGCGTTACCAGGTCGTTGAGCGCGGAGACAACCGCCTGGATCTCAATGGTTGAGCTGTGAATTTCAATCGGGGTCAGGTTATCGGCTGCCCGCGCCTCCAGCTCTTTTTGCAGATCTGCCAGCGGGCGAGTAATACGTCGCACTGCCTGGTAGCAAATCAGCAGTGCCAGGCTGACCATAAAGATGCCGGGGACGATCAGACTGGCGATGGCCTCGCGGATCTCATGCATGATGTGGCGATCGTTGTTGCGATTTTCGCGCAATGCCTGTTCGAATAACTGTATTTGCTCGGTACTTTCATGCCACAACCAGAAGGTGCTAATCAGCTGAAAGACCAGCAGAATAAGACCAATCGTCAGCATCAGGCGATGACGAAGCGGGAGCGGTTGTTTTAGATATTGCAGCAGCTTCACTTAGCTTTCCTCAGTGGCAACCAGCATATAGCCAAATCCCCTGACCGTGCGGATGCGAGATTTTCCGACTTTGTCGCGCAGGTTGTGAATGTGCACTTCCAGCGTATTGGTCGACGGTTCGTTATCCCAGCTGTAGATGTCGTTATACAAAATTTCCCGGTGTACCGGGCTGCCCGCTTTGAGCATCAGGCGCGACAGGAGTGCGTATTCTTTCGGCGTTAAGATAACCTCTTGCCCGTCCATCCACACCTGGCGACGACCGATATTCAGCGTCAGATTGCTGACAATGAGTTCACTTTCACCCTGATTGTTGTGACGACGCAGCAGTGCCCGGATGCGGGCGTGCAGTTCTTCCAGTGCGAACGGTTTGACCAGATAGTCATCAGCACCCACGTCCAGTCCGCTGACACGGTCTTTCACCGTATCGCGGGCGGTGAGGATAAGTACCGGCACGGTGTATTTTTTCTGTCTGATTCTGTTCAGAAAGTGCAGGCCGTCTTCATCCGGTAAGCCCAGGTCGAGGACCACCAGACTGTAATGTCCGCTCTCCAGACACTGCTCCGCTGCACGGGCCGTGGATACGCCGTCGCAGGCGTAGCCTTCTGTTTGCGCGGCGAGTATCAGTCCCTGTAATAACAACGTATCATCTTCAACAATCAGGATTTTCATTCGTTTAGCCTCCCCGGCAGGGTTGCAGAATATCATCCGCCGCCTGATATTTCTGTGTTTGTACGCCCGTTAATCCCAGCAAGGTCGAGAAGAGATTATCCTGTGAGAAATCTTCTGAGCTTGCCCGTTTTTGCAAACATGTCTGAGAGACCTGATAGCGTTGCTGATAATCCTCGGAGAGCCACAGCAGCATCGGCACATGTTTTTGCGTATCAGGTGCAATCGAATACGGCAGGCCGTGCAAATAGACGCCATTTTCCCCTAAGGATTCGCCGTGATCGGAAAGATAGACCAGGCTGGTGGTGAAATTATCCTGGTGCTCTTTCAGTATATTGATTGCTTTATCAACAATATAGTCAACGTAAAGAATAGTGTTGTCGTAAGTATTGACCAACTGTTGTTGTGAACAGGTCTGGATTTCGTTGGTATCGCAGGTTGGCGTAAATTTCTTAAACTGCGCAGGATAGCGGTTGTAATAGGTCGGACCGTGGCTGCCGATGGTATGCAACACAATCACGCCGTCGCCTTTCAGGTTATTAATGTACTCTTCCAGCCCGTGGAACAGGACTTCATCGTAGCATTCACCATCAATACACTGTCCCGGCAGGTTCAGCTTAGTCATATTCTGGTGTGGAACCCGGTCACAAGCCCCTTTGCAGCCGCCGTCGTTATCGTTCCACAGAACGTTAATTCCCGCCCGTTGAATAATGTCGAGCACGCCTTCCTGATGCTGCGCCAGTTCTTCGTCGTAGTGCGCGCGTGGCATATCCGAGAACATGCAGGGTACTGATACTGCCGTTGCCGTTCCGCAGGACGTGGTGCGGGGGAAATAGACCACATTATCTTTTTCCAGCAGCGGGTTGGTCTGGCGCGAATAGCCTGACAGCGAGAAGTTATCGCCACGTGAAGTCTCGCCGAGAACCACAATCGTCAGGTTCTTACGCTTTTCTTTCACCATCAACGGATTGCGGTGTGCGTCTTCGCCAATGCGTACCAGCGGCAGGTGGGCCAGCCTCTGGTGTGAATACCAGGATGACGTCGCCACAATGCTGTTGGATGGACTGAGGGATTTCACCAGTTCTTTGTTGTTGCGAAACAGTGAAGCGTAATCTTTATAGAAGAACGCAGCGACCAGCACGATCAGCAGTGCGGAGATCAGAATGTTCGCGCCACGAAACAGTATGCTGCGCATGACAGACGTGATCGGTTTGATTTTTACCCAGCAAGCAATAAGTGCGGCCAGAATGCCGCTCACCCCGAGCGTGATGAGCAGTTGTGGTGTCAGCAAAGCAAAGGTTTCGGCGGGGGTGGTGTCCATCATATTGGCGATCATTGAGCGGTCGATGATGATGCCGTAGGTCATGATGAAATATTGGGCCGATGCGCCAACCAGAATGAAAATGCACGCCACCAGGCGATTAAGCCACAGGAATGAGGCCAGTGTCAGCACAATGTTCATGACGCTGAACGCGACCACCGGCATTGATAAAAACACCAGCACGTTACGCACAGAGTCCAGAGGCAGGTCTTGCAGCACTTGTTTATAGAACGCAATGTTCAGGAAGGTCGCAAGATAAAATGAGATCAGCAGAAGCCAGCTGATTAGCCCGAGAGTGGGCCTTTTAAACAAGAGCTTTAACATTAAGGGGGTTCCATCGACTATGTGGCGCAAATCCTCTCAAAGTAAAATTAAGCCAACCTTAAGTTCTTAATGTTGATGTTTCGAAGAGCGGTGGGAGAACGTTGGCCCGATGAACTTACGCCATCGGGCCACGACGATTGTTGGTGTTAGTTATTGTTTACCGGGGCATCCAGTGGATACGGGTTTTTATGGATCCGGTTGTAGTTCAGTGCGTACAGAGCGGTGATGATCATCAACGTGACGAACGACCACATCACTTCTTTGGCTCCGGAACCGACAACCGCCCAGATGCAGTAGACAAAGGCGATAAAGGTCACCAGTAAGTACATCGGGCGTGCTTTACCAAAGTGACCATGGCCGAGCAGCAGCAGCGCGGCACAGGTATACAGATACGGCACCAGGGTGAAGATAACGGAGACCGAAGAGACCAGACCAAACTCTTTCGCTGCGTTCGGCGACATGCTGCTGAACTGGAAGATGGTCATCAGAATGCCGACGATAATTAACCCTGCCACTGGCGTACCGGCTTTGTTCACGCGGGCAAAAATCGGTGGGAACAGGCCGTCATCGGCTGCGGCTTTGGCGGTTTGCCCGGCAAGCAGCGTCCAGCCGCCCAGAGAACCAAGACACCCGGCCGCAGCACAGAAGGAGACAATTGCCCCTGCGGTGTCACCCAGCGCCATGCGTGCGGCATCACCGAACGGAGAGGCTGAAACACGTAGCGCCGCGTTAGGGATCATACCCATGATCGCGGTGGTGGAGAGCACGTAGCAAACAGCGGCAATCAGCACGCCGCCCATGGTGGCGATAGGTACGTTACGTTTGGGGTTTTTAACCACGCCAGCCGCGACGGAGGCGCTTTCTACCCCGATAAATGACCACAAGGTAACATTCAGAGTGCTTTGAATCGCGCCGAAGGTGTTCATGCCGCTGACGTTCCAGGCCGCCATATAGGTTTCACCGCGGAACCAGAACCAGCCGAAGACGGCAATCCCGACAATTGGTACCAGTGCCAGTACCGTTGCGACGGCCTGCACGCGGGTGATCATTTTCGGTCCGACAATGTTCAGTAATACGAAGATCCACAGCACTACGACACAGGTCAGCGTCAGGACCAGCGGATCTTTTAAGATGGGGAAGAAGTAGCTTAGGTAACCGACGCCAATGACCACCATGGCGATGTTACCAATCCAGCAGGCCAGCCAGTACAGCACGTTGGTCTGGTAGCCCAAAAAAGGACCGAAGCAGCGGCGGGCGTAAGCATAAGAACCACCGGGACTGGAGTCTAAGGACGACATTTTGGCGTACACCATCGACAGTGCCAGAGCACCGATAATCGTGACCAACCATCCGTAGATTGCAATCCCGCCAGTTGACGCAAGGTTTGCGGGTAGCAGGAATACACCGGAACCCATAATATTCCCCGACACCATAAGGGTGACGGGGATTAAGCCCACTTTGTGAGCATCAGCATCCGTCGACATATTTTCTAACTCCTGATAAGGATAAATGACGCCTTATCATACCTCGTCAAAAGTCTGTTTAATGATGACGGAGCTGGGGTATCGCTAATGCTGATATTATTATGGCTTATCGCTAACTGATTAAAAATCAGGCGGCGGATGGCTCCCTATGTTGACTAACATAATGCAGAGGCGTCATCCCATAGAACTCTTTGAATACGGAGATAAAGTATGAGGTACTGTTATATCCACATAGTTGAGAGACCTGGGAAATGTTTTTGCCGTCCATCAGTAATTGATTGACGGCATATCGCATGCGGCAGGTGGTAATTATTTGGCTGTAACTTGTATTTTCACTTTTGAGCTTTTTCTTTAACAAACTGGGACTCAGGCATAAGCAACTGGCAACCATGCTTAAATTCCAGTCTTTATGTATATCGCTCTCAATAATGTGATAAACGCTGTCGCTGATACAGTTGCGCAGCATATACATGAGCAAAGAGATAAACTTTTTGCTGTCGAGAAAGCGTGATAACACCGTGAACAGTAGCGAGCGCGTACGCTCTCTTTCAGCTTCGTTCACTGTGTCCATTACGCTATGTTGGGCAGCCACCCTGAAGACATCCGGCGTCAGACACGCTGAGGTCATTACTGGGCTGGCACTGCGTTGCCAGAGTGGGATCTGTGAAAGGTCTTTATTTAAAAAGCGCAGATAGTCTTTAATGATATCGCGGCTAATATGTACGACCAATGCGTTATTAAGTGATGAAAAATCGATAATATTATTATCGCATGCCACCAGTGCCATATGATTAGCTTTTAAACTGATGGCTTCTTTACCGTTAATCCTTAACCAAACATCCTTCTCCGTTAATACAACAACACAAGCTTCTTTGCTGCAAAGCTTCATACCCAACTCCAGGAATATGAAAAAACACCGTAGCTCAACATCAGATGAGCCAAATCGGCTAAATTGAAATTGTATGATGAAACCAGGACCGCAATAAAATAACGTGTCTGAAATTAATTACAATGTTTGGTGGGATTTTTCTTATGTACACATTTTTTTACGCAAGTGGAAAGATGCTATTTGCGTATAAAAAAAGCGCGGGGTGGTCCCGCGCAAAAAGGTATGACAGTGTTATTGTTTTGCAGCAATACTCAGGAATTACTCAAGAATGACATGTCTACCTTAAACATCGGACTATCTAAAAAGAGACCTTATGCTTTCACGCACATAACGTGATAAACACCGTCAATAATTTCCGTTCCTTCGGTTTCATGTTCAAATCCAGGGAAGTGGTGGTCCCAGGACTGCAACGAACGCAGGTACCCAATTTGCGGGCTGTTGGCATCGCCAAAGTTTTCACCGGACAGCAGCATCGGAATTCCCGGTGGGTAAGGGATCACGGAGTTTGCCGCAATACGTCCCGCCAGATTTTCAATCGCCACCATCTCAACGTTGTCACTGACTATCGCGTTGTAAGCGTCACGCGGAGTAATATCCGCATCCGGCAGACCGGAGTAGGCTGCATTGAGACGGCTGCCTGGGTTGTTCTCTTTCAGCCAGGCGAACATGGTGTCGCCCAGATCGTGAATACCCATGTTGGCATAAGTGTCAGGATGTTCCTCAACCAGTTCTGGCATCACCTGTGCCAGCGGGGTATTGGCATCGTAGTGGTGTTTGAAAGAGCACAGCGTGTTGATCAGTGTGCCCCATTTCCCGCGGGTAATCCCCATGGAGAACAGGAACATAATCTGGAAATCGGTGGTTCGGGTCGGCACGATGCCGTGGCGGCCAAGCCAGGCGGTAACCAGTGCGGCCGGTACGCCGTTCTCTTCCAGTTCGCCATCGTCGCCCATCCCCGGCGCCAGAATGCTGACTTTGATCGGATCCAGCATGCTCCAGTTATCCGGCAGGTCTTTAAAGCCGTGCCAGGATTCACCCGGACGCATCACCCAGCAGTTCTGATCGGTTGCCAGCAATGTGGCTGGCGCGTCGGCAAAGTCATAGGTTTTACCGGTCTGCGGATCGGTTACCACTTCTTTGTTCCACGGTTTGAAGAACCAGTCGCCTTCGGCGGTAAACTCTTTGTACAACCGTGCCATGGCCTGACGGAAATCGACTGCTTCGTCGATCACTTCCTGAGTGAGCGACAGGCCGCTGTTACCGTCCATCATGGAGACCGCCACGTCGTTTGAGGCGCAGATAGCATACAGCGGAGAGGTGGTGGCGTGCATCATGTACGCCTGGTTAAAGCGGGAGAAGTTCACGGCCCCACGCCCTTCACGAACGTGAATGTAAGATGCCTGAGAGAGCGCATTCAGCAGTTTGTGGGTCGAGTGGGTGGCAAAAACGGTAGGACCGTTATGATCGCCCGGCGCGCCACGCATGGCGTAGTGATCGGCATAAATTGGGTTGAAGCGAGCATAGCCGTACCAGGCTTCATCGAAGTGGATGCGATCGCTGGTTTGTGCGAGCAGATCCTGCGCCTCTTTGGCGTTGTAGCAAACACCGTCGTAAGTACAGTTGGTCACAACGCTGTAAGACGGTTTTTGCCCAGCTTTGCCTTTGGTCAGCGGGCTTTCGCTGATTTTTTTCTGTAAAGTTTCAGGCTGCATTTCCTGCGGGTAGATAGGCCCGATAATGCCGTACCGGTTGCGGCTTGGCACCATGTACACCGGTTTTGCCCCTGTGAGGATCAGCCCCTGTTCGATGGATTTATGGCAGTTACGATCCAGCACCACGACGTCGTTGTCGGTCATACAAGCCTGCATGATGGTGCGGTTAGAGCCGGAAGTCCCGACCACTACGGACCAGGAACGGTCGGCACCGAACACGCGGGCAGCATTTTTTTCACTTTCCCCAAATGCGCCTGTATGGTCGAGTAAAGAACCGAGATTGGTACGTTCAATCCCCATGTCGGTACGGAAGAGATTCTCACCGTAGTAGTCATGGTACAGTCGACCGGCAGGTGTTTTGGTGAAACCGACACCGCCCTGGTGACCCGGTGCAGCCCAGGAATACTCATGGACATTGCTGTATTTCATCAGGGCGTTGAACAGCGGTGGTAACAACTGCTGACGATAGCGAGTCATCGCTGCGATGGCACGGCCAGCGATAAAGTCAGCGCTGTCCTCCAGAATCCAGGCGAATTCATCGACAAGCTCCAGCAGGTCGCGATCCAGCGATGCGGTGGCTTTTTCGCGATCGCCCAGCAGGAATACGGGAACGTTTTGCTGGCGCTCGTGGAGCTTGCCGATCAATTGCCTGACGTTCAGGTGTTCATCTTGTTGTTCCATTTGATAGCTGAACATCAGGCAATCAATGGCTTCATTGGCGGCGAGGATTGCGTAGCCATCGTCGAATGAGGTGGACTTAATGACGGTAACATTTTGGCGGCTTAATGCGTCAGCCAGACGTTCGACAGCGCTACCGACCCAGGTGTCCTGATGCAGAAACTCACTTTCAACAATTAATACTTTCATCATCTTTTACCCGGTTGTGGAAAGGTTGCAATCTATGAATTGCAGACACACTGTATGAATGTGACGCAGGCAAGTATTATCCTGTCAAAACGGGCTGTAAAGCGGGTGAAAAATAGTCTGATTTATATTTAATTTGTTTTTAAACATATGGTTACGTTTGCTTGTTGGCGTTTTTTCACCACCGTTTATCGACAGGGGGAATATTTTTTTGGCTGATACTGATATGGCCGAATGATATCAACCAGCCATTGTTTGCCGATGCTGCTGGCTTAGTTTGCGGTACTGCTGCGGCGACATGCCGACAAACTTGCTGAAGGTGTCATAAAAACGGCTGCTGGAACGGAATCCGGCGGTCAACGCAACGTCGAGAATGGTTTTATCGGTATCGCTAAGCAATGCGCGGACGTGATTGATCCGCATTGCCGTGATGTACTGCTTCAGGGTGAGTTGCATCACGCGTTGGAAAATCCCCATCGCGTAGTTGGCGTTGAGCTTCACGTGTTCCGCGACGTCGTTGATGGTGAGCGCCTGATCGTAGTTATCGGCAATAAAGCTCAGCATTTGGCTGACGTAAAACTGGGCGTGCCGCGACACGCTGTTTTTGTGGGTCCGCGAGGTTTTATTGACGAGTATAGGCTGCCAGCCGGAAAGGCTAAACCGCTTGAGCATCAGACCAATTTCATCAATGGCGAGCTGGCGAATTTGTTCGTTCGGGTTGTTCAGTTCCTGTTGCCAGCGCTGAACTTCAAAGGTGCTCAACTGCTGCGACGCCAGCGATTTGATGACCATTCCATGGGTAACATGGTTGATCAACTCGCGATCCAGCGGCCAGGAGAGGAAAAGGTGCATCGGTAAATTGAAGATAGCCATACTTTGGCAACTGCCCGGACGCGTGAGTTGATGCGGTGTGCAGGCCCAGAATAGCGTGATGTGTCCCTGTTTTATCTGTACGACTTCGTTGTTGATCAGGTACTCGACGTCACCATCAAACGGCACATTGATCTCCACCTGCCCATGCCAGTGGCTGGCTGGCATAGCATGCGGTGAGCGCAACTCGATATCCATCCGTTGATATTCTGAGTACAGCGATAGCGGGCTGCGGGTTTGTTCTTCATCGCTACTGCACATGTGCGGATCGGGAGGAAGAGGCGATGTCGGTAATGTACTCATGGTTGCTCCATTTCCTGAATTATCAGAATCATGTCATTTAACACGTATCAAGGCTGAGAATCAGGACACAAATTGGACCGTTACCATTGAGCATAGCGACATTTTGCGGCCACATACTCTGCTTTTTGGGTAATTTTGTCCCATAAACTCAGATCCAATAGGGTGCAGAGTGATGATCTGAGTTTATGGGAATGCTCAGCAGAGAAGTCGGAAGTTTTCAGCTATACGCTGTGCCACCATGACTGTGTTCACTAATGTTCTGGAGAGTCATGATGTCTGCACCCAAAATTACCTTTATCGGCGCCGGTTCCACGATTTTCGTCAAAAATATTCTTGGGGACGTCTTTCACCGCGATGCGCTTAAATCTGCGCATATCGCCTTGATGGATCTCGATCCTACGCGTCTGGAAGAGTCACACGTTGTTGTGCGCAAGTTGATGGATTCTGCGGGCGCGTCTGGACGAATCACCTGCTATACCGATCAAAAAGCAGCATTACAGGATGCTGATTTTGTGGTGGTCGCTTTCCAGATCGGCGGCTATGAACCCTGTACCGTCACCGATTTTACGGTGTGTAAACGCCATGGTCTGGAGCAGACGATTGCCGACACGCTGGGGCCGGGCGGCATTATGCGCGCGCTGCGCACCATTCCGCATTTATGGCAGATTTGTGAGGATATGACCGAAGTCTGTCCGCAGGCCACCATGCTTAACTACGTTAACCCGATGGCGATGAACACCTGGGCAATGTATGCGCGCTATCCGCATATTAAGCAGGTTGGGCTGTGTCATTCGGTGCAGGGGACGGCGGAGGAGTTGGCCCGCGATCTGAACATTGACCCTGCCTCTTTGCGCTATCGCAGTGCCGGGATCAACCATATGGCATTTTATCTGGAGCTGGAGCGCAAAACGGCGGACGGCGCCTATGTGAATCTCTACCCGGAGCTGCTGGCGGCCTATGAATCCGGTCAGGCGCCGAAACCGAATATTCACGGAAATACCCGTTGCCAGAACATTGTGCGCTATGAAATGTTCAAAAAACTGGGGTATTTCGTCACCGAATCGTCGGAACACTTCGCCGAATATACGCCGTGGTTTATCAAACCGGGGCGTGAAGATCTGATTGAGCGCTATGAGGTGCCATTGGATGAATATCCGAAACGTTGTGTGGAACAGTTGGCGAACTGGAAAAAAGAGCTGGAAGAGTACAAAACGGCTGAGCGGATCGACATTAAACCGTCGCGCGAATATGCCAGCACTATCATGAACGCTATCTGGACCGGTGAACCGAGCGTCGTGTATGGCAACGTTCGCAATGACAATCTGATCGATAACCTGCCGCAAGGTTGCTGTGTTGAAGTCGCTTGTCTGGTTGATGCGAATGGTATTCAGCCAACGAAAGTCGGTACTCTCCCGTCACATTTGGCGGCGATGATGCAAACCAATATCAATGTTCAGACTCTGCTAACGGAAGCCATCCTGACGGAGAACCGCGATCGTGTTTATCACGCGGCGATGATGGATCCGCATACCGCCGCGGTACTGGGGATTGAAGAGATTTATGCGCTGGTGGACGACCTGATCGCGTCTCACGGCGACTGGCTGCCGGCCTGGCTGCACCGTTAATACACAATCACGCCGGGCAGAGCATCCGGCGTTTAACCTCTGACGTTTCCTCTTACAGAAGGCGGGCGCTGGTAACAGCGACCCGATACCCTATGAGCATCTCTCTGACAACAAAACTCAGTTACGGATTTGGAGCGTTCGGCAAGGATTTCGCCATCGGTATTGTGTACATGTACCTGATGTATTACTACACCGACGTGGTGGGATTATCGGTGGGCATCGTCGGAACCTTGTTCCTGGTGGCAAAAATATGGAACGCGTTTAACGATCCGGTGATGGGGTGGATAGTGAATGCCACCCGGTCGCGTTGGGGAAAATTTAAACCCTGGATCTTACTCGGTACGCTGGCGAACTCGTTGGTGCTGTTTTTGCTTTTTAGCGCACATCTGTTTGAGGGTACTGCGCAGGTCGTATTTGTTTGCGTGACGTATATTTTATGGGGGATGACCTACACCATTATGGATATTCCATTCTGGTCGCTGGTCCCCACGATTACGCTGGATAAACGCGAACGTGAACAACTGGTGCCGTTCCCTCGTTTTTTCGCCAGCCTTGCAGGGTTTGTCACCGCGGGCGTGACGCTACCCTTTGTAAACTATGTTGGCGGCGCGGATCGCGGGTTCGGTTTTCAGATGTTTACGCTGGTGCTGATCGCATTTTTTATTGTTTCTACCCTCGTAACCTTGCGCAATGTGCATGAAGTGTATTCCTCTGACAGCGAAGCTACCGCAGACAGCACCCGGCTGACGCTGAAATCAATCCTTGCGCTTATCTACAAAAACGATCAGCTTTCCTGCCTGCTGGGGATGGCGCTGGCTTACAACGTGGCGTCCAATATCATTACAGGTTTTGCGATTTACTACTTCACCTACGTGGTGGGTGATGCTGACCTTTTCCCATACTACCTCTCCTATGCCGGAGCAGCTAACTTGCTGACATTGATTCTCTTTCCCCGTCTGTCAAAGGCGCTTTCTCGCCGGGTACTGTGGGCTGGCGCTTCGGTTATGCCAGTTCTCAGCGCAGGCGTATTGCTGATTATGGCTCTGGGGGCATTCCACAATACTTTCCTGATTGTTACCGCAGGGATCCTTCTGAACATTGGTACGGCGCTGTTCTGGGTACTGCAGGTGATTATGGTGGCGGACACCGTAGATTACGGTGAATACAAGTTTAACGTCCGCTGCGAGAGTATTGCCTATGCCGTGCAGACAATGGTGGTCAAAGGTGGCTCGGCGTTTTCCGCTTTCTTTATTGCGGTGGTGCTGGGATTGATTGGTTATGTTCCGAATGCGACGCAATCTGCTGAGACCATCCTCGGCATGCAGTTCATCATGATCGCGCTGCCCACGCTTTTTTTCGTTGTGACACTGGTGCTCTATTTCCGTTACTACCGGTTGAATGGCGATATGCTGCGTAAGATTCAGATCCACCTGCTGGATAAGTACCGAAAAGTGCCGTCGCCCGTCAAACAGTCGAATACTCCGGAGATTCCGGTGGTAGTAGCCAGCGATGTGAAGGCCTAGCTATGGAGTGGCATTCCTGGATTGGCTATCTGGCGGCAACGCTGACGACGCTCTCTTTTTTGCCGCAGGCGATTAAGGTTATTACCACCCGCAACACGCAAGGCATCTCCGGTTTGATGTATGTGATGTTTGTGTGCGGGCTGGTGTTGTGGCTGGCTTATGGGTTATTGATTGAAGATACCGCTGTCAGCATGGCGAACTTTCTGACACTGTTGTTCGCCTTGCCGATTCTGGTTATCAAGTATCGCAGTAGGTAGCGCAGATTGCCGGAGAAGCGTTAGCGCTCTCCGGCCGTTTTCAACTGCCGATTGTGCCAGCCCGCCAACGCGAGGATCGTTGTTAACGCACCGAGCAGGGCGCAGAACATGTCCGACTGGGTATCCCACGGGTCACCCTGCGTGCCAAGGAAGTCTTCCGCACCTTGTCCCATTGCCAGCGCTGCCCACCACTCGATCAGTTCATACATTGCGCTAATCGCCAGTGCTACGCAGCAGACCAAAAATGCCAGCATCTTACGACCACGGACAAAATTGCCACGCACTAAAATCTCTCTTGCCGTCAGGGCTGGTACCAGCCCCTGGAAGAAGTGACCCAACTTGTCATAGGGGTTACGACTGAGATCCAGCCATTCCTGAACCTGAAAACCGACGGGAACTTTGGCGTAGGTATACATCCCGCCTACCATCAGAATGATGGCGTGCAAGAAAATCAACGTATAAAGCAGCGGCGTCAATGGGTACTGCTTCATGGTAGCCAGCAACAGCGGGACGACAATAATGACCGGCGTGACTTCCATCAGCCAGGTGATTTTCTCCGAGGCAGAGATACCGGTGTAGATAAGGATCAGCGCCAGGAACACTGCGCCAGTGTGCAAGATTGTGGGGTTCAGAGTGCGGAGCATTGCGAATTCACACGTAATGGAAAAGGTCACTATTCCCTGTGAACGGCAAAAATTCAATACCAGTAAATGAGGGGATAAAGTTGGCCCGGGGGGATCGCTGGACTGACGCCAAAAATTTAGTGCCAGTCCAGTGCCGGGCCGAATGGGTTACTTCGCGCAGTTAGCGCATTGTTTGCTGACGATTTGCTGGAAGAAATCGTTGCCTTTGTCATCGACCAGGATGAAAGCAGGGAAATCTTCTACTTCGATTTTCCAGATAGCTTCCATTCCCAGCTCCGGGTATTCCACGCATTCCAGATGCTTAATGCTCTGCTGCGCCAGTACTGCTGCCGGACCACCGATGCTGCCTAAGTAGAAGCCGCCGTGTTTGTGGCAGGCGTCAGTCACCTGCTGGCTACGGTTACCTTTCGCCAACATGATCATGCTGCCGCCGTGAGACTGCAACAGGTCAACGTAGGAGTCCATACGACCCGCGGTGGTTGGGCCTAATGAACCCGACGGATAGCCTGCAGGCGTTTTGGCCGGACCCGCGTAGTAGATCGGATGATCTTTCACGTACTGCGGTAAACCTTCGCCGGACTCAATACGTTCTTTTAACTTCGCGTGGGCAATGTCACGACCGACAATGATAGTACCGCTCAGTGACAGACGAGTAGAAACCGGGTACTGAGAGAGCTGAGCGAGGATCTCTTTCATCGGGCGGTTAAGGTCAACTTTAACCACTTCACCTTCACCCGCCTGGCGCAGAGATTCCGGAATGTACTGACCTGGGTTATGTTCCAGTTTTTCAATCCAGATCCCTTCGCGGTTAATCTTGGCTTTAATATTACGGTCTGCGGAGCAAGAAACGCCCATACCAACCGGGCAGGATGCGCCGTGGCGAGGCAGGCGGATCACGCGGATATCATGTGCGAAGTATTTCCCGCCAAATTGAGCGCCAAGGCCGAGTTTCTGTGCCTCGATCAGCAGTTCCTGTTCCAGTTGCAGATCGCGGAACGCCTGGCCGTGAGCATTACCTTCAGTCGGCAGCGCGTCATAGTAGTGTGTGCTGGCCAATTTCACCGTTTTAAGGGTACTTTCCGCTGACGTCCCGCCAATGACGAATGCGATGTGATACGGCGGGCAAGCTGCAGTACCCAGCGTGCGCATTTTCTCAACCAGGAAGTTTTTCAGTTTGCCGGGAGTCAGCAGCGCTTTGGTTTCCTGATACAGATAGGTTTTGTTGGCTGAGCCGCCGCCTTTGGCCACGCACAGGAATTTGTATTCGTCACCGTCCACGCTGTACAGATCGATTTGTGCGGGCAGGTTGGTGCCGGTATTCACTTCTTTGTACATATCCAGCGCCGCGTTTTGCGAGTAGCGCAGGTTATCTTCAATATAGGTATTAAATACGCCTTTGGAGAGGGCCGCTTCATCGCCGCCGCCGGTCCAAACGCGCTGACCTTTTTTACCCATGATAATTGCCGTACCGGTGTCCTGGCAGGTTGGCAACACGCCTTTGGCGGCGATTTCGGAGTTTCTCAGGAACTGCAGCGCTACGTACTTATCGTTCTCGCTGGCTTCGGGATCATGGAGAATTGAGGCGACTTGCTGTTGGTGTTCTGGGCGGAGCATGAAGGAGGCATCGTGGAAGGCTTGTTGGGCCAGTAGCGTAAGTGCTTCAGGAGCTACTTTCAGGATTGTTTCGCCTTCAAACTCGCCGACACTGACGTGATCGGATGTCAGCAGGTAGTACTCAGTTTTGTCTTCCCCCAGTGGGAAAGCCGCCTGGTAAGTGAATTCAACTTTTGACATTTGCTTCCAGCCTTTTCATTTTTCTCAGGAATTTTAAAATTCTCTGTGTCTTAATGGTGGCGTGCCGTACCAACGCGGACGGCACGCGAACTGTGATTACAGGAAACCGTACATTGCGGCGAAGATCCAACCAAAGACACAGGATACGCTTACGCCGATCAAACCAGGCAGAATGAAGCTGTGGTTGATAACGAAGCGGCCGATGTGGGTGGTGCCAGAGCGGTCAAACTGAATAGCCGCCAGGTCGCTCGGGTAGGTCGGCAGAATGTAGTAACCGTAACATGCCGGAGCGGAAGCCACGATGTACGCTGGATCAACCCCGATTGCCAGTGCGACCGGAACAATCGCTGCCAGCGCTGCTGCCTGGGAGTTTACAAATTTGGATACCAGCAGCAGAACAATTGCATAGGCCCACGGATACTCTTTCACCATATTGCCCAGCACACCTTCGATTTCTGTCATGTGTGCGCCGAACATTGTTTCGGCCATCCAGGCAATACCGTACACCGCCACAATCGCGATCATACCGGAACGGAAGACTTCGTTTTTAGATATTGAAGCGGGATTGGTCTTCGTCAGGATAATAATCAGCGCACCGGTCAGCAGCATGAACATCTGGATAACCAGCACCATTGACAGTGGTTTGCCGCTAAAGGTAGGGCGCAGCTCAGAGAACGCGCCGAGTACGGCAACAACGGCGATAGCGGCAAGGAAGATCCACATGGCCAGCCAGTTGCTTTTCGGCAGCTTTTTGTCTAACAGCGTGGCGGTATCGCCATACACATAGTTGTGGTTTTCAGGTACAGAAATGAACTTCTGGAACTCTTCATCTTTATCCAGATCTTTACCACGGAACCAGCTGAAGATACCGATCGCCAGGATACCCAACAAGGTAGACGGGATGGTGATGCTGAGCAGGTCGAGGAATTCGAGATGCTTGCCTTCAAACGTTACGTTACCCAGCATTGCTACCAGTGACACAACGGCTACAGAAACCGGGCTGGCGATAATCCCCATCTGCGCACCGATAGAACTCGCCGCCATCGGACGTTCCGGGCGAATATTGTTCTTAATGGCAACGTCATAAATGATTGGCAGGATGGTGTATACCACGTGCCCTGTACCGCAGAGAATCGTCAGGGTGCAGGTAACGAAAGGTGCGACGATGGAAACATATTTTGGGTTACGGCGCAGCAGCTTTTCAGCGATTTGCAGCATAACGTCAAGACCGCCGGAGGCTTGTAAGGTTGCCGATGCGGCCACCACGGCAATAATAACCAGCATGACATCTACAGGTGGTTTACCCGGCTGGAGATGGAAAACGAAAACCAGAATGACCAGGCCGATACCGCCTAATAAACCCAGCGCGATACCGCCCTTTCTGGCACCATAAAACAAACATATTAATATTATGAGAAGTTGTATACTAAATAACATTTTATTTACCCTCGCGAAAAACCCAGTCAATTTTTTGAAAAATGGATCTGTGCCACATTCTTTTTTGCCAGAATAAGCATCAAAAAATGGTCAGTATTCGATATGTCCGTATTTGCGATTAATGTTCAAATGTCTTGCTAGAATTTTTTTTAAAGTTATGGCGATATTTGGTTTTTTCTGTGGCTTTGATCAGAGGAGAGAATCCTCAGGCGATGGGAAGCAGAGCTGAACATGGAGAGCCGCGGTTGACGCTGTAATTTATCTATTTTGCGTTTTCCGCTATTACATGAACCACCGACAGAATGAGTGAGTGGGTTATTTATGTGATCACGGTCACGCCATTTCATGATGTGATGAAGTCGGCGTGCGGATACTTTTATTTGCTCACAAAAATGTACGGTGTCCATGGTACGTAGCATGGTCTCCATTGCTACCAGTCTAGATTTTGTATGTCTGGTTAATTTCAGACTAATCCTTTATGGGTAAAAATACACACTCTGCGAGTTAGATAATACTTAATTAACTTTTGTTAGCGATTTTGAAATTAAAAACAGTGTGATATTTGTCAATATTAAAATAATACATTTAACATGCCGGATACAAATATATTTGATCTAACGCAAATTTATAATTTTGCAGTGTCAGTTGGTGAAATAGGGATTTTTCATTATTTTAATAATTGTTACTTTCAAATAACAAATAATCCCAAGTGTATTTATTGGCAATATTGTTTAAGCAATGAGTAGTGTTCAGCCTGCACGCGATAACGATAAACAGGTCTGCCGGTCACGCCATAATGGATGCTGGTAAATAAGATGTGACAATTGACGAGCCAGATAAGGTATTTACGGCAAGAGACGCGCGAGATATTGACCTCGTTAGCCAGCTCATCCGTGGAGAACTCCTGATCCTGGTGCTCATCAATCCACTGGCACAACGTGCGCAACGTTTGTGGCGTTAATCCTTTGGGTAAGCGCCGCGTTTCTTGTTCATTGGAGGAGCTGCCGTGAATCAACTGGTCAAGCTCAGACTGTTCATAGTACTGATGCTTTTCCATCTCAGTTTTTTTCTGTAGCCAGCCGGTGAGCGCCTCTTCAAACCGGGACGCCTGGAAAGGTTTGATCAAGTAGTCAACGACGCCGTAGTGAAGTGAATCTTTAATGGTGGTGGCATCGGCTGCAGAAGAGATGACGATGACATCGCACTTGCAACCTTCACTGTGCAGAACCGGTAGCAGGTCCAGACCGTTTTCTTTTTGCATATAAATATCTAGCAAAATCAGATCTATATGATGACCGCTATGAAAGATTATCTCTTTTGCTTTCTCCAGCGTGGAGGCTGTGCCGCAGCAGTGAAAACCGGAGAGTTGCGCGACATAACGGCGGTTTAATTCCGCTACCATTGCATCGTCATCGACAATTAAGACATTGATCATCTGCTGGCCCTCTCACCATTCCACGGTAACTGTACAAAAAATTGGGTGAAGATCCCAGGTTCAGACTCGACGGATATATTACCGCCAACGTTTTCAACCTGTTGTTTAACAAGCGCTAAACCTACGCCCCGTTCGGTTCCTTTTGACGAAACGCCCTTCTCAAAGATGTGCTCAATGTTTTCGGGGGCGATCCCCGGACCATCGTCATTCACTTCGCAATGCAACCAGCCGTGTCGATAATGCAAGGATACGCTGATCTCACCACCAGGTTCTTGACCTAGCGCCTCCAGGGCGTTTTCAATCAGATTCCCCAGAACGGTAATCAGCACCGCCACCTGATCTTCGTTGTTATTTTCCGGTAGCTGGCTTTCATTGCTGATGACCAGGCTATGGCCTAAATCAGATGTGCGATTAATCTTACTGAGTAAAAATCCTGCGATCACCGGAGATTTTATTTTTCCTAACAGTGAGCCAATTTCTTCCTGATAATTGTTCGCGGTCTTTAGGATGTAATTTTCAAGCTGCTTATAACTTTTCAGATGCAATAATCCCAGAATCACGTGCAATTTATTCATGAATTCGTGGGATCGTTCACGAAGTGCATCGGCATAGTTGACCATACCGTCCAGGCGTTGCATTAACTTTCGGACTTCAGTCTTATCTCTGAAGGTTGAAATGGCGCCGATGATTTTACCGTTGCTGAGTACCGGGACTGTGTTAATTAAGAGTAGCCGATCCTTCACCATGATCTCTTCATCGCGGCGCGGCGTTCCGTCATGTAGTACCTGTGAAAAATCGACCACCTGTGACCACGCATGGCTGAGCGTGGAGAGCTGGGCATCATCTTGTGATTTGTGATAATCCAGCAGCTCCTGCGCCGCCTGGTTAATCAGCGTCACTTCACCGCACTCGTCAACGGCAATGACACCTTCCTTTATAGAGTGCAGCATTGCCTGGCGTTGTTCGAACAGATTGGAGATTTCATAAGGTTCCAGACCAAACAGAATGCGTTTGAGGACCTTAACGAATATCCATGTGCCGAGCAGCCCAACCAGCACGCCAAATAAGATTGACCAGATGATGCTGCCGCGGCTGTTATTGATCTGTTCAGCAACTCTGCTTAGCTCAAGACCGATCGCTACCACGCCAATTTGCTGGTGATGTTCGTCATATATAGGGGTGAATACCCGCAGGGCTTTAGCCAGAAACCCGCGATTAATGGCGACATTCTCTTTACCTTGCAGGGCCAGCAAAATGTCATCGCCTTTAAATGGCTGGCCGATTCGCTGTGCTTCGGGATGGGAGTAACGAATGCTTTGCATATCGGTGACGACGATGAACAAAAAATCGTTGCTCTTATTCACCGCCTGGGCAATCGCCTGAATACCGCTTTCCTCGGGCTTTTTCATTAGTCCCTGGCGGATCTCCGGAGAGTTGGCCAACGTTCGCGCGACGGCAAGCGCTTTACTCGCTAACGCATCGCGCGTCATATTGCTAATTTGCGAGAAATAAATCAGATGAACGACAAGCAGCACGGAGAAGAGAACTGCACTAACCATGAGGATCACGGTGGTGCCAAGCTTCATCGGGCGTTTGCGTATAGCAGTACGTTGCAGTGAGTGTCTCATCACGGTCCTGGAATCACGGTTTGTGCGGGTATTATCGCCTGATGGGGGGCGTAATTCAAAGGTGGTAGGGATTATGGAGCTTAAGTTGTCAGCCCTTCTTCTTTATATAGCGTAGAGTGAATTTCTTTCTATATAGAAGTTTTCATACCGGTTCTCTCCTTTTTCAGGGACGCTGACAGATAATTTGCTTACGATTGTGGATAACTCTGTGCGTAAATGGGTATAAGGCAGGGTTTTGCTGTGGAATGCAGCAGTCAGTCATTTTTCTGTCATTTAAGGGTTGCGGGTCACAGGAAACTCCCTATAATGCGCCTCCATCGACACGGCGGATGTGAATCACTTCACACAAACAGCCGGTTCGGTTGAAGAGAAAAACCTGAAAATGAGGGTTGACTCTGAAAGAGGAAAGCGTAATATACGCCACCTCGCGACAGAGCGCTAAAGCGCGTCGCAACTGCTCTTTAACAATTTATCAGACAATCTGTGTGGGCACTCGAAGATACGGATTCTTAACGTCGCAAGACGAAAAATGAATACCAAGTCTCTGAGTGAACATACGTAATTCATTACGAAGTTTAATTCACGAGCATCAAACTTAAATTGAAGAGTTTGATCATGGCTCAGATTGAACGCTGGCGGCAGGCCTAACACATGCAAGTCGAACGGTAGCACAGAGGAGCTTGCTCCTTGGGTGACGAGTGGCGGACGGGTGAGTAATGTCTGGGAAACTGCCCGATGGAGGGGGATAACTACTGGAAACGGTAGCTAATACCGCATAACGTCGCAAGACCAAAGAGGGGGACCTTCGGGCCTCTTGCCATCGGATGTGCCCAGATGGGATTAGCTAGTAGGTGGGGTAACGGCTCACCTAGGCGACGATCCCTAGCTGGTCTGAGAGGATGACCAGCCACACTGGAACTGAGACACGGTCCAGACTCCTACGGGAGGCAGCAGTGGGGA
>NZ_JAOWES010000076.1:0-5222 GCF_030334095.1 Citrobacter sp. Cf118
GCCCATCCTGACGGATGGGCTTTTTTGTGTGTGTGCGGGGTAAAACCGCCGGGCTGAACGTATTGTGCAGGCCTGATAAGCGCAGCGCATCAGGCACATCACGACACCGCACCACCGGGTGCAAAGCAATATCCTGAGCCTCCATAACACAAGCCATTCTGCAGTATATGCGGTAAACTAGGCGCGATTTTGCATCAGGAAAGCGTCTATGAATCACTCCCTTAAAGCCTGGAACACCTTCGGTATCGATCAGCAAACGAATGAACTTGTCTGCGCCGAAAATGAACAACAATTACTGAATGCCTGGCAATCAGCCAATGCATCGCATCATCCAGTACTGATTCTGGGCGAAGGGAGTAACGTCCTGTTTCTTGATACCTTCCAGGGTACGGTGATCGTCAATCGTATTAAGGGTATTGAGATTACAGAGCAACCTGATGCGTGGCATTTGCACGTAGGCGCGGGTGAAAACTGGCATCAGTTGGTGTGCTATGCGCTGGAGCGCAACATGCCTGGCCTGGAAAATCTGGCACTCATTCCCGGCTGCGTGGGTTCATCGCCAATCCAGAATATTGGTGCCTATGGCGTAGAGCTGCAGCGCGTCTGCGAATACGTAGACTGCGTTGAGCTTTCGACTGGCAAACATCTGCGCGTTAACGCAGCAGAATGCCGTTTTGGTTACCGTGACAGCATCTTCAAGCATGAATACCAGGATCGTTTCGCAATTGTAGCCGTTGGTCTGCGCTTACCTAAACAGTGGCAGCCCGTTTTGACTTACGGTGACTTGACACGTCTGGATCCTACAACAGTTACACCTCAGCAGGTTTTTGATTCTGTCTGCCATATGCGCACGACAAAACTGCCCGATCCGAAAGTAAACGGTAATGCGGGTAGCTTCTTTAAAAATCCTGTTGTCACTGGGAATATTGCGCAGGAGCTCCTGGCTAAATTCCCAACAGCACCTCATTACCCGCAGGCTGATGGTTCTGTGAAACTGGCAGCAGGCTGGCTTATCGATCAGTGCCAGCTAAAAGGTATGCGCATTGGTGGCGCAGCGGTACATCAGCAGCAGGCACTGGTGCTGATCAATGCAGATAATGCGACGAGTCAGGATGTAGTGCAACTTGCACACCATGTGCGCCAAAAAGTCGGTGAGAAATTTAATGTCTGGCTCGAACCAGAGGTCCGGTTTATTGGTCCGCAGGGTGAAATGAATGCTGTGGAGATCATTGCATGAAGGATAATACCGTCCCTCTGACGCTTATTTCATTATTGGCCGATGGAGAATTTCATTCCGGTGAGCAGCTCGGTGAAACGTTGGGAATGAGCCGTGCCGCAATCAATAAGCATGTCCAGACGTTGCGCGACTGGGGGGTTGATGTCTTTACTGTTCCAGGTAAAGGATACAGCTTACCGGAGCCTATCCAACTATTAGATGCCTCACTTATTCATTCTCAACTGGATGGTGGAAATATCACTGTCCTGCCGGTTATCGACTCAACCAATCAGTACCTGATGGACCGAATAGGTCAGCTGGAGTCAGGGGATGCCTGCGTCGCTGAATATCAACAGGCCGGGCGCGGGCGCCGTGGTCGGAAATGGTTTTCACCGTTTGGTGCCAACCTTTACCTCTCAATGTTCTGGCGGCTGGAACAAGGACCGGCCGCCGCGATTGGCCTGAGTCTGGTTATTGGTATCGTCATGGCTGAGGTTTTGCGTGATCTGGGTGCGGATAAAGTCCGTGTAAAATGGCCCAACGACCTCTATTTACTCGACCGTAAACTGGCAGGGATCCTGGTTGAACTGACAGGTAAGACAGGTGATGCCGCGCAAATTGTTATCGGCGCGGGTATTAATATGTCCATGCGCCGGGTTGAAGAAAATGTGGTTAATCAAGGCTGGATTAACCTGCAGGAAGCGGGCATTAACATTGACCGCAATACCCTTGCTGCCCGACTGATACGTGAGTTGCGCGCTGCGTTGGTGCTCTTTGAGCACGAAGGTTTAGCACCGTATCTGCCTCGCTGGAAGAAACTGGATAACTTTATCGACCGCCCGGTAAAACTTATTATTGGTGATAAAGAAATATTTGGTATCTCTCGTGGAATAGACGCGCAAGGTGCATTATTGCTTGAACAAAATGGCGAGATCAAACCCTGGATGGGTGGAGAAATATCGCTGAGAAGTGCTGAATAATAAAAAGGGGAGCTGAGGCTCCCCTTTTTATTTATTTACGTAGCCTGACTTGCTCAACGGCATGATTGGCGCTTTTAGTCATAATCAAGCTGGCTCTTTCACGTGTTGGTAAAATGTTTTGCTTTAAATTCAGCCAGTTAATTTCTTTCCATAGCGATGTGGCAGTATTGATAGCCTCATCTTCTGATAATTTTGCATAGTTATGGAAATAAGAGTCCGGGTTGGTAAACGCCCCTTCACGGAATTTCAGAAAGCGGTTGATATACCACGTCTGGAGTAACTCTTCTGGCGCATCAACATAAATAGAAAAGTCGACAAAGTCAGAAACAAATACATGATGTGGATCGTGAGGATAGTCCATCCCGCTTTGTAATACATTTAACCCTTCGAGTATTAATATGTCGGGCTGGGCAACGGTTTTGTCGCCATCAGGGATCACATCATAGATGAGATGGGAATAGACCGGCGCCGTGACGTTAGGTACGCCTGATTTCAGATCGGAAACGAATTTAACCAAGCGATGCATATCATAGGACTGGGGGAAGCCTTTCTTCTTCATTAGTCCACGATCTTTCAATACCTGGTTAGGGTGGAGAAAGCCATCGGTAGTAATCAATTCAACCTTACGATGCTCTGGCCAGCGACTGAGTAAGGCCTGCAAAACACGCGCTGTCGTACTTTTACCGACGGCAACGCTGCCAGCAATACTAATAATATAAGGAATACGCTCGCCATTCGTGCCTAAAAATTGCTCCAGTACTGCCTGACGTCGCAGGTTTGAACTGATGTAAAAGTTTAGCAAACGCGAGAGAGGCAAATAAATCTCGGCAACTTCTTCCAGCGATAAGTCTTCGTTAATGCCTTTAAGACGAGCAATCTCTTCCTCGGTCAGGGTCATCGGCACGGAATCACGAAGCGCAGCCCACTGGTTGCGATCAAACTGTAGGTAAGGCGACGTTAACGCTTGCTCTTTTATACTCATACGCATGGTCTGGCTGTCATTGCTATATCAGGTCTGCGGTAAAAAACGAAATCATCCCCGGTACGCAATGGCACGCACATTTCAGTTAATTTGGACAATGGGCAGGAGGGTAACACCAGATGGAGGGGAATAATAAGAAAAAATCATCCTCTGAAATGCAATGTGACGGGTATTCCAGATGTATAAAGATGTGCTTTCTCTCTATCGACGCGTGCATGCTGGAGCAAAATTCCTCCCTGAGGTGGCAGCTGGCGTTGGAAATTTGTCCAATCCAAAGAAGAAATAGATTATTTATCGGTCGCATAGTGCAAAATGTGAGCGATAGAACATTTTATGCAATTTTTTAGTTGCATGAGTGCGCATGTCTCCATAAAATGCGCGCTACTTGATGCCGACTTAGCTCAGTAGGTAGAGCAACTGACTTGTAATCAGTAGGTCACCAGTTCGATTCCGGTAGTCGGCACCATCAAGTCCGGTGGGGTTCCCGAGCGGCCAAAGGGAGCAGACTGTAAATCTGCCGTCACAGACTTCGAAGGTTCGAATCCTTCCCCCACCACCACTTTCTGGCAGCGTTATCGCCGCCTGAGTTGATTAAAAAATTAATCAGCTCGAACAGAAAAGAGAGAAATCTCTTTTTTGTTACAGAAAGAACTGGGTAGCCGAGTTTCAGGATGCGGGCATCGTATAATGGCTATTACCTCAGCCTTCCAAGCTGATGATGCGGGTTCGATTCCCGCTGCCCGCTCCAGACGTGCTGATATGGCTCAGTTGGTAGAGCGCACCCTTGGTAAGGGTGAGGTCCCCAGTTCGACTCTGGGTATCAGCACCACTTCACTTCTCCTTCCCGTTTCTCTCTGTTTACTTTTAAAAGCATTCAACAGCTCAGGTATATTGCCTGGTTGATGTGGTGATATCACCGATTTATCCGTGTCTTAGAGGGACAATCGATGTCTAAAGAAAAATTTGAACGTACTAAACCGCACGTTAACGTCGGTACTATCGGCCACGTTGACCATGGTAAAACAACGCTGACCGCTGCAATCACTACCGTTCTGGCTAAAACCTACGGCGGTGCTGCTCGCGCATTCGATCAGATCGATAACGCGCCGGAAGAAAAAGCACGTGGTATCACCATCAACACTTCTCACGTTGAATATGACACCCCGACTCGCCACTACGCACACGTAGACTGCCCGGGCCACGCCGACTATGTTAAAAACATGATCACCGGTGCTGCGCAGATGGACGGCGCGATCCTGGTTGTTGCTGCGACTGACGGCCCGATGCCGCAGACTCGTGAGCACATCCTGCTGGGTCGTCAGGTAGGCGTTCCGTACATCATCGTGTTCCTGAACAAATGCGACATGGTTGATGACGAAGAGCTGCTGGAACTGGTAGAAATGGAAGTTCGTGAACTTCTGTCTCAGTACGATTTCCCGGGCGACGACACTCCGATCGTTCGTGGTTCTGCTCTGAAAGCGCTGGAAGGCGAAGCAGAGTGGGAAGCGAAAATCATCGAACTGGCTGGCTTCCTGGATTCTTACATCCCAGAACCAGAGCGTGCGATTGACAAGCCGTTCCTGCTGCCTATCGAAGACGTATTCTCCATCTCCGGTCGTGGTACCGTTGTTACCGGTCGTGTAGAGCGCGGTATCATCAAAGTTGGTGAAGAAGTTGAAATCGTTGGTATCAAAGAGACTGCTAAGTCTACCTGTACTGGCGTTGAAATGTTCCGCAAACTGCTGGACGAAGGCCGTGCTGGTGAGAACGTTGGTGTTCTGCTGCGTGGTATCAAACGTGAAGAAATCGAACGTGGTCAGGTACTGGCTAAGCCGGGCTCTATCAAGCCGCACACCAAGTTCGAATCTGAAGTGTACATTCTGTCCAAAGACGAAGGCGGCCGTCATACTCCGTTCTTCAAAGGCTACCGTCCGCAGTTCTACTTCCGTACTACTGACGTGACTGGTACCATCGAACTGCCGGAAGGCGTAGAGATGGTAATGCCGGGCGACAACATCAAAATGGTTGTTACCCTGATCCACCC
>NZ_JAOWES010000077.1:0-2904 GCF_030334095.1 Citrobacter sp. Cf118
TGTTTAATCTGTCCTGTCAGTCTCAGGTCTGCCTGATGGCGTTGTGAATGCGGCTGCTGAAGCCAGGCGTAAAAACCACTGGGATGAACATCCAGCACCCGACAGAGCAGGCGAACAGGCCAGCAACAGGTGTTGTCACGGATAAAGGCGTACCTCAGTCGGACAGCTTTGCGAAGTACGCCGCGGCTTTTTTTAATATGTCCCGTTCGTCGGTAACCCGTTTCAGCTCTTTCTGGAGACGGCGGATCTCGGCCTGAACATCTGACTGTTCTTTATTAGTGGAAGAATCCGGACCGTACTTCTTTATCCAGGCGTAAAGGCTGTGGGTGGTGATATCGAGACGTGTTGCAACGCTGGCAACAGAATAACCGCGATCAACAACCTGTTTGACTGCTTCAATTTTAAACTCTTCGGGATAACGCTTACTGCTCATGGGCACCTCTCTTTAAGCCATCTTAAATGACTCTGAGGTGTCTGTTAAACCCGTGGCGATTCAAGTCAGGAGTCTCAGCTCCAATGTTCCCTTCCCACTTTAGAATCAATTCACTTACCTTCCCTTTTAATGTTGCAAGGAGAACAAGCTGTTTCTTCGCGAATACAATCTCTTCCTGATGTATGTTTTTCTTTGCCATTGTAGTGTAGGTTCCATATCCATGTTGATTTATGTTAAGGATTACATTTTATTAACAATATTTTTATTGATTGTAAACACAAATCTCAATGGAATAGCATGAATTAAAGTCATCACGACCATTTTACCTAGTAGTATCAGCATGATAGTAAGTGAAATCAGATTATAAAAAGCAGATAGTCATATCGAACAAAAAGATAATTGAAATAAAACAAAAAACCATCACTGTTAAGTGATGGTTAATGATTTCAATATGGAATTATTTAGTAATCAAACAAAATAACCAGGATTATTAATCAGATCACTTTGTTGAGTACTATGTGCCATTTCAACAAATTCAGACACGCTTGTAATTTCATTGAGTGTGGTGATTGCGAATAATCGAAAAGAAAACTCTTTATTACCTTTTCTTGGGTAGATGTTCAGGAAAAAATTCAACTTTTGACCAACCGGACACATACTTGAAACCGCAGCATAAGATTGTGTCTGTCTGAGGTACTGAGTGAGGAATTGAGCAAGATCAACACCCTCATCAGACGTTAACGACCTGGATGTCTGAACCTTTAATAACCTTACAAGGTTATCTATGGCGGTCTGAATAGGAAGAAGTTCTATCTGAGGAACCTTCAAAAAATCAGCTATGATAATACCAAGTAACTGGCTCTGATCGTTCATGAAATTATGGATATAAAGAAAGTGTGAGTCACCGAATCTTTCAGCAGAATCATACTTAAAATTCCATTCATTCAATACTGCACTGTACTTCATTTTATTCATGGTTAGCTCCTCTTTATATAAAAAAAGATTAACGCAACATTCATCGGTGACGAAATTCTAAGACCCGTTAATTTCGCCCCCTATTGGGGTCATAAAAAATTGTCACGCTACGGCCTGTCTGGCAGAATCCCCTGAAACCGATTTGCGATAAGTAACCCTGATGAAAAACCTCATTAATGATGTTGCGACTGAAGCACGGGCATTACTGAACGGTATCCTCGCTGACTGTGATACCGATGACACAACGGGCACATGCCTATTTGCCAGTCTGCTATTAGCTCGTCTGGCACATAGCAAAGGGTTATCAGCTGTGATTAGAGGTGGCGATGGGAAATCTGACGGCGGGTTATTCACTATGTATGGCGGGTTCGGTCATTACTGGTGTGAGATTGACCTGCCCCCACGATTAGATACAACACTCAGTTAGTAACGTCGGAATCTTCATTCTCAGAATGACCCTTTCTCCAGCCCGCTGCAAATTCAGACGGTGTCTGATAATTCAGCGTGGAGTGCGGGCGGCATTCGTTATAATCCTGCCGCCAGTCATTAATAATTTTCCTGGCATGAACGATATCGCTGAACCAGTGCTCATTCAAACATTCATCGCGAAATCGTCCGTTAAAGCTCTCAATAAATCCGTTCTGCGTTGGCTTGCCCGGCTGGATTAAGCGCAACTCAACACCATGCTCAAAGGCCCATTGATCCAGTGCACGGCAAGTGAACTCCGGCCCCTGGTCAGTTCTTATCGTCGCCGGATAGCCTCGAAACAGTGCAATGCTGTCCAGAATACGCGTGACCTGAACGCCTGAAATCCCAAAGGCAACAGTGACCGTCAGGCATTCCTTTGTGAAATCATCGACGCAGGTAAGACACTTGATCCTGCGACCGGTGGAAAGTGCGTCCATGACGAAATCCATCGACCAGGTCAGATTGGGCGCCGCCGGACGGAGCAGCGGCAGACGTTCTGTTGCCAGCCCTTTACGACGTCTTCTGCGTTTTACGCCCAGGCCACTGAGGTGATAAAGCCGGTACACGCGCTTATGATTAACATGAAGCCCTTCACGGCGCAGCAACTGCCAAATACGACGGTAGCCAAAACGCCTGCGCTCCAGTGCCAGCTCAGTGATGCGCCCTGATAAATGCGCATCAGCAGCCGGACGGTGAGCCTCATAGCGGCAGGTCGACAGGGATAAACCTGTAAGCCTGCAGGCACGACGTTGCGACAGACCGGTCGCATCACACATCAACATCACGGCTTCCCGCTTCTGGTCTGTCGTCAGTACTTTCGCCCAAGAGCCACCTGAAGCGCCTCTTTATCCAGCATGGCTTCGGCAAGCAGCTTCTTGAGTCTGGTGTTCTCTTCCTCAAGCGACTTCAGGCGCTTAACTTCAGGCACCTCCATACCGCCATACTTCTTACGCCAGGTGTAAAACGTGGCATCGGAAATGGCATGCTTGCGGCAGAGTTCACGGGCGGGTACCCCAGCTTCGGCTTCG
>NZ_JAOWES010000078.1:0-3472 GCF_030334095.1 Citrobacter sp. Cf118
TGGCTGGGAGGGGTAACGGGCCTGCCGTTCTCGCTGCCGACGGAGGCGCAGTGGGAATACGCGGCGCGTAGCCGGGGTAAATATGTGGTGGCGCCCACCGATGACGGCACGATACGTATAGAAAACCGCAAGGGCATCAACATTGCCACTGAGCTGGATACTGAAGAGTATGCCAAAAAGACAGGCTCAACCCTCAAGTGGCTATCCCCGCTTCCACGTGATTTCCGTCCCCCCAATCCGCTGGGGATTTACGACATGGCTGGAAACGGCTGGGAATGGATGAAGGACTGGTATGACCCGGAATACTACAGCCATTCTCCGGTAAAAGACCCGCAGGGCCCGGAGCAGCCGGTATTTAAAGACCCGGACGGGTACTACACGCGGGTGCTGCGCAGCCAGAACTATTCAGGGCCGGGGCTCGGGCTGACCATGGTGCGCTATAAAACCGACCCAGGAAATAAAGGTTATCCACCAACCGACAAAACCGTGCGCTGTGCAGTGAACCACCCGAGTCCGGTGAAGTGATAATTTATTAATTTATGCATCTGAATAATCAGGGAAAAGATTATGAGCGGTTCAAACACGCCAGCAGCAGATCATCAAACGAGTAAGGTTGAGTCAAATGTAAAAATTGTGATTGTCAAATCTTGTCAATGCTATTTCAGGATTGACAAATTACAATTGATTTTTATTGATGAAGCGGATGCCAGCGTGTTTGAAGTTGCTATGAGTAAACTGAGCGACCTGGTAAATAAACAACATATTGCAAGAAATAAATACTCTCAGGCTATTGAAAAATATGGTGTGCAGTTAAAGGATACTGCCAATAAGGACAGGTTGCCCGAACTGGAAAATGAAATATCAAAGGCTGAAGGTGAGCTACAAACGGCAACTAAAAATCTACAGCAGGAGTTGGGGGATTTCAATGAACAAAGTGGGTATAAACCTATAGTTGAGCTAATACCCATTGAAGATATTAAGAAGCGAGCTTTTGGTCGATTTTATTCATATGTTAAAGAAGAAGACTATAAGAAGTTTGAAACAAAATTCACAGTGATTTCCGTGGATGATTTTAGTGGTGATAATATTTTCACCAAAGATGAAGATAATAATATTATTGGTATCGATATAAAATCTTTATCAGAGAAGTTGAAAACAGCCAAGGAGAAGATTAAACAAATGATGGATCGCACAATGACTGTCGGTGCAAACATCAAATTTGAGAAGACATTAACAGAATGGGCCGAGGTATGGAACGATAAAAAGTATAAGCACACGGGTGAATATATTGATGTTTCTGCGGGTGCTCAATTTATGCGTTTGACAGCGAATGCCTCCACGCTTAATAGCTGGGACCCTGATACCGGACAAGTGAAAATAAAAGGTGAGGCTCAAGCTGAATTAACCGTTTTCTCTGGAAAAGTAAACTCCACACTTTTTGTTCCCGACCGGACCGGCTGGCCGCTTAAATTTATGATTAATGATAAGGAAGAAGCCAATATTGGTGTCCTGAGGGCAAAAATAGAAGGGCAATTGACCGGGTATGTTGGCGCATCAGCCAAGATAGAAGCCAATCTGCAGTTTGTGACATACAATCAAAAACAGTTGCTAATGGGAAATCGCACCAAAAGTTCGACATTTGTTGAACGAAAAGAAGGCGTAAAAGTTAAGGGCAATAAAGGCAAAGCAAAAAAAGGACTGGAAGTAAAAGCGGAAGCCTTTGGTGGTGCTAAAGTTGGCGCCAGTTTAGGTGGAACATTACAGTGGCTGAAACCCTTTACTTCACTGGTGGCGGAAATCCCGGCCATGTTAAAAAAATTAGGTCTTGAACCAGACTTAATGCTTGACGCCTCGGCAATGGATAAATTAATTCAACTGCAAAATCAAAAAGAAAAGAATAAAAAGAAAGAAGAGCATTTAGGTGATTTCCAGGATTTTGGTTCGCTTAAAGTCGGTGGCGAGGTTCAGTTAGGCGCTGGAGCTAGCGGTGAATTTAGGGTTCGCTTTGTTAAAGGAAGATTCAGGTTCCATATGCATGGCAGTTTGTGTTTGGGCCCCGGCGCGAAGGGACTTGTGGAGGGTGAGATTACTCCCGAGCTGTTTATGGAATTCGCCGTATGGGTTATCTATCAACTCTATGGCATGGACTATAAGCACTGGGTGATTATTGAGGAGGAGGCGTTTAATGCCTTGTGGTATATTTTATTGATGGATAAGGAGAAAAAATACAAAGAGTATTATGATAAGATGAAGGCTGATTTTTATGATGTTCTCAAAGATTTCTCTGGGTTTATTAAATCAACGTTTACAGAAATTATGACGGCAAGAGACCAGTCGGCAAAGCGCAATAAATTTGCGGCTGAGATTAATAGCGACCCTGGCAATGTATATCTTTATTCTCCTGAGGCAAAAGGTACTGCCTTGTATCTCCTGACTTTAGATGGCGCCTACGACCGTATTGATATCAATAACCAGGGTGATGGTATTATCCCGGACACCAACCATGAACGAAAAAAAGCGGTATTGTTTATTTTGTCCAGTATTCAGACCAAACGGGAGTGGAAAAAGGTGTTGACGCGTATTACCGCAACGGGAACGGTGTACCCCGGTAATGAGGACGCGATTGTTAAAATGGCGCAAAAGAATATCCGGATATTCCTGCAGACGGGCATTGATAGTGATGACGAGCTGGATAATATCATCGACAAACTAGAACTGCGAGATTTAGATGAACTGGTGTCGCGTTTAAAGGAAAAACCAACCTACGGTTATTCTTTTTCGCCAAATTGCAGCAAACAATACAAATTACATTGTGATGATAATCCATTTTATAGGTCACTGTGTCATTTTGTGCCGGTTGATCCTCAGTATCAGCAAAAATGGGAGAGTAACGATTAATGGAAAAAAAACGAATTTATAAATATAGCCTGGCATCGTTGTTGTTGTTGTTGCTGTTGCTGAGCGGTTGCGATAAACCGGAGCCTGCGGCGCAGGATAACGCTGAATTAGCACACTACCTGCAACGCATCACCGGCGATCTGGTGTTTATTCCGGGCGGCACGTTCTGGATGGGGGATTTTTGCTCCCGCACGCACGGTGAGGGGGCGCGCTGTTCTTCGGAAAAAGATACCAAACCCGTGCATGAAGTGACGCTGAGCAGCTATTCCATCGGTCGTTTCAAGGTGACCCATGAGGATTACGCCTTTTACCTGAAAATGGCGGGATTACCGGAGTTACGTTACAAAGATCAATTCGATAATAAAACGCTGGCGGCCATGACCCATTTTAAAAACAGTCCGGCGGTGGTGTCATGGACAGAGGCCGAGAATTACTGCCGCTGGCTGAAAAAGGAGACGGGGCTGCCGTTTTCCCTGCCGACGGAAGCGCAGTGGGAGTATGCGGCGCGTGACCGGGGCCAGTATATTCTGGTGGCAACGGATGACGGCGACTGGCGTGAAGATGAGAAAACCGG
>NZ_JAOWES010000079.1:0-48425 GCF_030334095.1 Citrobacter sp. Cf118
CACGGGCGCGCAGGCGCTCATCGCCTGCATAATGGCCTGCGCGCCTTGCGCTACGTCGGCTTCACCGCCACGCTTTTCACCACGGATAAAGATCTTACCCGCCGGGATCACTCTTGATTGCACATCGCCCTGCGGGGTTTTCAGCACCACGGCGGAACGGTTGCCAATCAGCGCTCTGGCGATGGGGACGATAGTTTGCGTTTCCTCGGGCGTCAGGGCAAAGAAGGTCGCAATGCCGTAAGGGTTCGACAGCACCCGCACCACCTGTCCTGGGGCCGCCACTTCCACCGCCGCCAGAACACCTTCCGGCACCTTCTCCAGCAGAGTGACTTCATCAACCACCGGCATTGGCCGATGCAGGCGATTATTCACCAGCACGCCATCATCTTTTTTCAGGATGGCCGCCACCACATTGACGCCGCGATCCAGCGCTTCATTGATAAACCAAACCGCCTCAAGGAAATCCATCTCCTCACCTACCAACGGGATCCAGCCCTGGGCAAATCGATCCTCGCTCAACGCCGCCAACTTCTCCACGGCGATGGTGGTTCCCATGCCCACGCCAACGCCACCGGGCGTTTGCGGGTTATGACCAATCATCGTCGATTCGGTAATGATGGTTTCAGTGATGGTTTCCATCGCCACATCGCCAATCACCGGTGCGGCCTCGTTGATGCAAATTTTTGCTACGTCCTGCAGCGACCACGGCGTGTTATTCAGCGCCTGCTGCAGGGACGCGACTACCCCGGCGATATTATCCCGCGTGCCTTTCATACCGGTCGTGGCGACAATCCCGCTGCCGATAAACCGGCCATCCTGCGCCAACGCCACCTCGGTGGTGGCGTTGCCGATATCGATCCCTGCAATTAACGGCATGCTGCCTCCGTCACTGGCTGCCTTTACGCAGCTTATTTCTCTGCTGGTATATCTCTGCCGATTCGCGGACAAACCCGGCGTTCACCGTGGCATGCCATGTGTGTTCCAGTTCATCGGCAATGGCCTGCAACTCGGCGAACGAAGAACGAAACGGCCGCAGCGCGTTGTAGATCTCCAGAATGCGGGCATCCGGAATCGCAATCAGTTCTGCCGCACGACGAAAATTGCGCGCCACGGCATGACGCTGCATCTGCTCGGCAATCTGCGCCTGGTACTCCAGCGTTTGCTGAGAAATACGCACATCCTGCGGTCCTACGCGGCCCGCCAGCACATTCTCAAGAGTAATGTCGGTTAGCGGCTTGCCGGTAGGCGTCTGGATTTTCTCCGGGCAGCGGGTCGCTAATGGGTAATCCTGCGCAGTCATGATGTTGTCGTTCATGGTCATTCCCTTACCAGTGCAATATGCAACGTGACAGGCGCAGCATCCTGCACCACGTGTTTGGTTTCTTTGATATGAAACAGCGCGGCCTTGGCCATAAATTTAGGGCGCACCATCTGGTCATTGACCACTGGCACCGGCGAAGGCGACTCTTTGCGTGCATATCGCGCGGCGTTTTTACCAATCTGACGATAGGTTTCCAGCGTCAGCAGCGGAGCCTGAGAGAACAGCTCGAGGTTGCTTAACGGCAGCAGATCGCGCTGATGAATCACCGTGGTTCCTTTCGACTGGATGCCAATCCCGATGCCTGAGCCGCTGAGGTTTGCCGCATCCCATGCCATAAAAGAAACATCCGAGGTGCGCAGGATCCTCACTACCCGCGCATGTAATCCCTCTTCTTCGATGCCAGCAACCAGCTCTTTCAGAATCGCGTTGTGAGGCATATCAATCAGGGTTTTATGCTGGTGCTTGCCAAAGGCCGGGCCGACGCCAATCACCACTTCATCCACGCGTTCATCCGCGTTAGCCGCCTCGCCTTCGCTCACTTGTAAGGTGAAAACCGGCTTACGTTCAGTTGTGCATTCCACAGTGTTCCGCCTTATTCGATCGAGCCGGGCTGAACCACGCCCGCAATATTTTTAATTTCCGCCCAGCGTTCGGCACTGATGCGATAGCCGGTACCAGGTCCCTGATAATCATTGATGTCGTTGACGGCGCTGACGACGTCGAACTGGCGATCCAGAATGGCCGACGTTTGCAGGTAATCACCAGTAACACGCTGTCTCAGCATATTGAGGATATTGCTGGCGATATCTTCAAAACCGCTGCAACTCAACGCGCCGACGATATCCAGCCCGGTGATATTACGCTTCATCATCTCTTCCACGGCCGCCAGATCCTCCACTACATTGCGCGCAGGCATATCTTTGCTGCCGTGAGCATAAGTAGCGGCTTCCACTTCTTCATCGCTAATCAGCGGCAGGCCCAGTTCGCGGAACACCGCCTGAATGGCGCGTGCAGCCTTATTGCGTATAGCGATGGTTTCTTCTTCAGTCACCGGACGCAGACCGCCGTCAACCATCAGATCGCGTTGCAGGATGTTGTAATCATCGAAGTCTTCAGCGTCGAAGTTCGACCCGGCAAACATGTTGTCGTAGTTGGGTACCGCGCTGTAACCGGAGAAGATAAAGTCGGTACCCGGCAGCATCTGCATCAGGGTGCGGGCAGTACGGCGAATATCGGAATGAGAAAAGGTCTGGTCATTGGCGGAGGCCACTTCAAGGTCGAGCATTGAGGCAATCAGGTTTTCCGCCAGCACCGCGCGGATCCCCGAAGGCACAGCGCCGGTCATGCCGATGCAGCTGACCGCACCGTTTTGCAGCCCCTGTACGCCCGCGCCTTTAGTGATAAAAATGCAGCGCGACTCCAGATATAGCATCGATTTACTTTCGGAATAGCCCATCAGCGCTTCCGAGCCAGTGCCGGAGGTGTAGCGCATCTTCAAGCCACGCGATGCATAAGCCGAGGCGAGAAACGCTTTGGACCACGGCGTGTCATCACCGTCGGTAAACACCGATTCTGTACCATACACCGACACCGTTTCGGCATAACTGGTTAGCCCACGCATGCCCAGCTCCAGCTCCGTGGCCTCTTCAACAGAACATTGCGTCAGCACACCAGGACGACCGCACTGGGAACCCACCAGCAGCGCCAGGGCGTTAAACGGCGCGTAGCGGGCGATGCCAACCGTCGTTTCCTGCTCGGAAAAGCCACGGATCCCCGCTTCAGCAGCGTCGGCGGCAATCTGTACCGGGTTATCTTTCAGGTTGGTCACGTGGCACTGGTTGGAGGGCGTGCGTCTGGCACGCATTTTTTGCAGCGCCATCATCATCTCCACCACGTTCATTTGCGCCATCACTTCCACCGCTTTCGCCGGGGTGATGGCAGTGGTAATGGCAATAATATCTTCCCGACTGACGTGGATATCCACCAGCATTCTGGCGATCTCCAGCGCGTCGAGCTGCATGGCGTGCTCGGCCTCAGCCACGTTAATGGCGTAGTCGGCAATGAAACGGTCGATCATGTCGAACTCGGCGCGGCTCTTACCGTCCAGCTCAACAATACGACCATTTTCCACCTTCACCGACGACGCTGGATCGTAGGGGCTTTCCATGGCGATCAGCCCCTCTTCAGGCCATTCGCCAATCAGCCCATCCTGATTTACAGGCCGCTTCGCAAGTACTTCGAATCGTTTTGATCTTCTCATGATTTATTGACTCAAAAGATAAAAAATAGGGACGCCGGGCCGCATTGCCGGGGACACAACACCCGTCATTCGCCTTTCATCAGCAATGGTCGAACTCTAAATGAGCAGAACAATAAAAAAATAAAATTAATTTCGTTCCAATTTGGTACCTAATAAAAACGCATCGTTTCATATTGAAACGCAATTCAGGAATATCCATCGTGAATTGTGACGAGGTTAAATGATCATTATCAATAAACGCAAAACCGGGAAGGTGAATTTAATATCTTTGAAATTTTCGCCCTATTGACTTAATAACGTGCGGCGAGAAAATAAGGTAAAGCCAATGATAAAAATAGCTGTTGCGCGATATGTTTCGTGACCTCAGCCCTACAACATTTTCAGGAGAAACTGTGAATAAGAGCCAACAAATTGCCACCATTACGCTGGCGTCTGCAAAAAAAATGGCGCAGGCCGTTGAGGCTAAAGCGCTTGAGATCAGCGTTCCGGTGGTCTTTTCCGTGGTGGATCGCGGTGGGAATACGCTGCTAATGCAACGCATGGACGATGCGTTTGTCACCAGCTGTGATATCTCTCTTAATAAAGCGTATACCGCCTGCTGCCTGCGCCAGGGTACCCATGAAATTACCGATGCGGTACAACCTGGTGCTTCGCTATATGGTTTGCAGCTTACCAACCAACAGCGCATTGTTATTTTCGGCGGCGGTTTACCTGTCATATTAAACGGTAAATTAATTGGTGCCGTTGGCGTTAGTGGCGGCACCGTGGAACAAGACAGATTATTAGCAGAAACCGCACTGAATTGTTTCTCTGAATTATAATTTAAATCTAAGAAGGTATATTATGAGCTATCGTATGTTTGATTACCTGGTGCCAAATGTGAACTTCTTTGGCCCCAATGCTATTTCCGTTGTCGGCGAACGCTGCAAACTGTTAGGCGGTAAAAAAGCGCTGCTGGTTACTGATAAAGGTCTGCGGGCCATTAAAGACGGCGCGGTAGATAAAACCCTCGCCCATTTACGTGAAGCGGGCATTGACGTGGTGGTTTTTGATGGCGTTGAACCTAACCCCAAAGACACCAACGTGCGTGACGGTCTCGAAGTCTTTCGCAAAGAGCATTGCGATATCATCGTTACCGTCGGTGGCGGTAGCCCGCATGACTGCGGTAAAGGCATCGGTATCGCGGCAACTCACGAAGGCGATCTCTACAGCTATGCCGGGATTGAAACCCTGACCAACCCGCTGCCGCCGATCGTTGCGGTGAATACCACTGCCGGTACCGCCAGCGAAGTCACCCGCCACTGCGTGCTGACCAATACCAAGACTAAAGTGAAGTTTGTGATTGTCAGTTGGCGCAACCTGCCGTCGGTCTCCATTAACGATCCGCTGCTGATGCTCGGCAAACCCGCCCCGCTGACCGCCGCGACCGGTATGGACGCCCTGACCCACGCCGTGGAAGCCTATATTTCCAAAGATGCCAACCCGGTCACCGACGCTGCCGCTATTCAGGCTATTCGCCTGATCGCACGCAACTTGCGTCAGGCCGTAGCGCTGGGCAGCAACCTGAAAGCTCGCGAGAACATGGCCTACGCCTCTCTGCTGGCGGGTATGGCTTTCAACAACGCCAACCTCGGCTACGTTCACGCGATGGCGCATCAGCTTGGCGGTCTGTACGACATGCCGCACGGCGTGGCGAATGCCGTACTGCTGCCGCACGTGGCGCGCTATAACCTGATCGCTAACCCGGAAAAATTTGCCGACATTGCAGAGTTTATGGGCGAAAATACTGACGGACTTTCCACCATGGATGCCGCCGAACTGGCCATCCACGCCATTGCCCGTCTCTCCGCTGACATCGGCATTCCGCAGCATCTGCGCGATCTGGGCGTTAAAGAAGCCGATTTCCCGTACATGGCGGAAATGGCGCTGAAGGACGGCAACGCCTTCTCTAACCCGCGCAAAGGGAACGAGAAAGAAATTGCCGAGATCTTCCGTCAGGCATTCTGATAGTACAGGGGGCGCAATGTCACTTTCATCACCGGGCGTACATCTGTTTTATCACTCGCGCTGGCAGGATACCCGCGTGCTTGATGAGCTGTGCTGGGGGCTGGAAGAGCAAGGCGTCCCTTGCCGGGCAATCTGTTGCGACGAGCATGACTGCGCGCTGGCATTGAGCAAACTTGCGGCCAAAAGCTCAACGCTACGTGTCGGTCTGGGTCTTAACGCCACGGGTGATATTGCGTTAACCCACGCCCAGTTGCCCGAGGATCGGGCGCTGATCCGTGGTCATATCCGCGCCGGTGCAGCCCGGCTCCGCGTCCTCGGTGCTAATGCTGGTCAACTGGTCAAAGTGCTTCCCTTCAGCGAGATAAAATAAATGTACCGCATCTACACCCGAACCGGCGATAAAGGCACGACCGCACTGTTTGGCGGCAGCCGTATCGACAAAGACGACATCCGCGTTGAGGCCTATGGCACGGTGGATGAACTGATTTCCCAACTTGGCGTCTGCTATGCCAGCACGCGTCAGGCCGGGCTACGCCAGGATCTGCACGCCATACAGAAAATGCTGTTTGTTCTGGGTGCGGAACTCGCCAGCGATGAGAAAGGACTCGCTCGCTTACAACAGCGTATTGGTGAAGAGGATACTCAGGCGCTGGAGCAGCTTATTGACCGTAATATGGCGCAAAGCGGCCCGCTCAAAGAGTTTGTTATTCCGGGGAAAAATCTCGCATCGGCACAGCTACACGTTGCGCGAACCCTGACGCGCCGACTGGAGCGGGTCCTCATCGCGATGAGCAGATCGCTAACGTTACGCGATGAACCCAGGCGTTATATCAACCGACTGTCAGACGCGCTGTTCTCGATGGCGAGAATTGAAGAAACTAGTCCAGATGCTTGCGCTTAAACTGGCTGGCATCAATGTCGTACTGCTTCATCTTGCGCCACAAGGTAGTGCGACCGATATTCAACAGTTGCGACATCTCCTGCACGCGCCCGCTGGTGACGCGGGCAGCATGGATAATCGCCTCTTTTTCGATAGCGGTAAACGTCAGACTAGCAGGCAGCAGTGAAGACGCCGTCTCCAGACCTGGACGTTCGGCAAACAAATAATCCGGTAGATTGCTCAGCCGAATATGGCCGTTATCACTGCTGATGGCGATGTTTTCGATAATGCTGTTCAGCTCAAAGTCATTGCCCGGCCACGAATAGGCCACCAGTTGCGCCAGCGCGTCGTCGTCGATCTTCAAACTGTATGAAAAGCGTTTTTTCAGGCTATTCAGCCGCGTATAAATCAGCGAGGGAATACTACTGCGCCGCGCCCGCAGCGGTGGGATCACTATCTCAAAAGAGTGCAGCGCATAATACAGCTGACGGCTAAAGCGGTTTTGCTCCACCAGATTGGCGAGATCAACCGTGGTGGTGGCGATCACTTTGACATCCACCGGAATCAGCCGACGGGCATCCAGGCGGGTTAACACCCCCTGTTTGATCACCTGTAACAGCGCGGATTGCAGCTCCGGTGCCAGATATTCAATTTTTTCCAGAAACAGCGTGCCGCCGTTCGCCAGTTCAAGACGGCTCAACCGGCCATTTTCATCGTCGGTGGGCGCACTGCCCATAAAATCCTGCCCCAGTACGCTGTTGGCATACAACTGACAGTTCACGGCGATATACGGCCCGCTGGCGCGCTCGCTTTCATTGTGAATGGCCTGACTCAGCAGTTCTTTACCAACACCCTCTTCCCCACACAGCAGGATCGGGAAACTCCCCCTCGCTGCCTGGCGTCCAAAATGGATCAAGCGGCGGGTTTCCGGATCGTCAGTCGACATCTGCTCAAAGGTGTGGCTCACCTTGCCGAGCTGGCTGGTCATCAGTTGGCGCATTTGTTCCACTGGATGCAGCAGCAGAATAAAGCTGTTGCCCTGCTCCTCAACAATCGGCTTCAGGGTAATGACGGCATCAACAAACTGATGCTGGCTTTCAAAGGTAACTTCGACGTGATTCAGACCGCGGGCATGTTTGATCGCCCGGCGCAGCAGCATGGGGAGATTGAGCAGATCGTGAATGTTTTTCCCCTGACTGGCCTGCGCATCGAGATGCAAAAGCAGCGCCGCTCGCGCATTGATGAACTGCAATACGCCCTGTTCGTTCCAGGCCATCACACCATCATCCATACTCTCCAGCAGCCCGTACATCTGGTTCAGATGGCGGTTGGATTCAGCCAGCAGGCTGTCGGTCAGCAAAGAGTTGCCGACTTCTCTGGCAATCGCCAGCGTCAGGGATAAATCAGAAACGCACTCATGCTCCACCAGACAACATAGCGAGATGGAGCCGAACAGTCGACCATGGTTATCGAAGACCGGCGTCGAGCAGAACGACCACGGATGCAGCGCCTGTTTAAAATGCTGCTCGCCAGAGGTTTTTGTCGGCTGGCCCGGCATCGTCGCCAGCGACAGGGCACAACTGCCAATGATGCTTTCTGCACAGTAGCTGCCGTCACGAAACCCAAGCTCCGCCAGCTGTTCTACCGTCTGCGGATCGCCGCAACGGCTGAGAATACAGGCTGATTCATCCAGAATCAGCAGCGCGCACGGGCGGCCGTCCATAAACTCCCAGGCATCTTCCAGCGCAGCCTGAGCAATCGTCAGCAACGCCGTCTTGCGACGACAAATCGACTCAAAGGTCAGTCCCTGCGCCTGATGCGGCGCCTGCCAGGTTTCCCGCTGCATAAACTTGCTGCAACGATGCCATGACTGGGCAATGACTGAAGAGACTTCCTTCCCGATGCTATGCGTGTGCGCCGTCATATCCCTTTCCGCTGTTTAACCATAGACAACCCCTCCGGCAGAAACTGTCAGAGGGGGAGAAGATGCCGGATAAAAACCTACCGACGACTGATTAACGCGCCAGCCACTGCTGTCCCAGCAGATCTGCCGTCAAGATAGCGGCATGTACGCTTTCAGGCGTTACCGGGAACGGCATATTGTGGATGGTTTCACCTTCTGCGCAGGTCGCTTTCGCCACGGCCATGATCTTGCCGTCAACGTCTTCTTTCACGCCCATTTCCGCTAACGTTACCGGCAGGCCGACTTTCTGACAGAAATTCAGCACGGTTTCGATCTCTTCCATCGGGCTGTTTTGCAGCACCAGTTGCGCCAGCGTACCAAAGGCGACTTTTTCACCGTGGTACAAATGGTGGCACTCTTCCAGAATCGTAAAGCCGTTGTGGATCGCATGCGCCCCTGCAAGACCGCTGCTTTCAAAGCCGATGCCGCTGAGGTAAGTGTTAGCTTCGACAATACGCTCCAGCGCATCGGTCACCACGCCAGCCTGCGCAGCAAAGCGTGCCTTCTCGCCTTCCGCCAGCAGGGTATCATAGCACAAGCGCGCCAGGCTCAGCGCCGCCACGGTGGACTGTCCGCCCGCCATGCTGGTCGCTCTGGCGTCATAACAGGCTTTCGCTTCAAACCAGGTCGAGAGCGCATCGCCCATCCCGGCCACCAGCAGACGTACCGGCGCTTTGGCAATGATCGCAGTGTCCATCACCACCATATCCGGGTTTTTCGGGTAGATCAGATACTCTTCAAACTCACCGGCTTCGGTATAGATAACGGACAGCGCGCTGGTTGGCGCATCGGTAGACGCGATAGTCGGGATCACCACCACCGGCAGCTTCTGGTAGTAACCAATCGCTTTGGCAGTATCCAGCGTTTTCCCGCCGCCAATCCCAACCACGCCGCGACAACCGTGCTGTTTCAGAATGGCAATCAGTCGATTAATTTCAACATGGCTACATTCACCGTTAAAGCGTTCCGCATGGCAGCTAATGTCGTGGCTGTGCAGGCCGTTGAGTACTTTCTCTCCCGCCAGCTTCATCACGAAGTCATCCGCAATCACAAAAAAGCTGTCCGCCAGATTTTTAGCGTATTGACCAAACAAGGTGGAAGCGTCAGGACCCTGGAGATATTTGGCTGGAGATTGAATAACTTTTAGCATTCCTTTCATCCTCAAATAAGTACATGTTTTTACATGGTGAGCCCTGGCGTTAACCTGTTTGGCCTGATGCAGACGGCGAAAACGGGAGGTACCGGAGCGATGCAATAACTGTATGGCGAGGCGTGCACAAAAAAATCTTTCGTCTTTTTGTTCTGATATGAAACAGATAAAAACGGAGTACGTTCCATATTGGAACGCTTATCCACAAAAATGATAAGGTTTGCGATCCCGATCCGCTCATTTGCCACCAAATCTCCGGCACAGACGAATCTCACTTTCTTTTTTACCCACTCACTTGCCAAAAAACCGGCAAAAAAAAGCCGACAGTGCCGTATCAGCTGCATTCATCGCGAGAGAAAAAAGTCGAGCGAGCTCGCATTGTGATCGTTCCTCGTTATTTTCAGTTTCATTATGGAACAAAAAACAATACCAACGTTCCGTAATGAAACTCATTTTAACGTTGTTTTTTTCCGCGCTGACTTCGCCAGAATCTCTCTATCGCCTCCGTACCATGACCATGCTTCCGGGGGTTTGTCTTACACTCAACCTCAAGGAGCCGTTATGTCTCAATTCTTTTTTAATCAACGCACCCATCTCGTGAGCGACGTCATCGACGGTACGATTATCGCCAGCCCGTGGAATAACCTGGCGCGTCTGGAAAGCGATCCGGCCATTCGCATCGTGGTCCGTCGTGACCTCAACAAAAATAACGTGGCGGTAATTTCCGGCGGTGGTTCAGGGCACGAACCCGCGCACGTTGGGTTTATCGGTAAAGGTATGCTAACCGCTGCGGTTTGCGGCGACGTTTTCGCTTCCCCGAGCGTGGATGCGGTACTGACCGCCATCCAGGCGGTAACCGGTGAGGCGGGCTGTTTATTGATCGTGAAAAATTACACCGGTGACCGTCTTAATTTCGGTCTCGCCGCCGAGAAAGCCCGTCGCCTTGGTTACAACGTTGAAATGCTGATTGTTGGCGACGACATCTCCCTGCCTGATAACAAACACCCACGCGGCATTGCGGGAACCATCCTGGTGCATAAAATCGCAGGCTATTTTGCCGAACGCGGCTACAACCTCGCCACCGTCCTGCGTGAAGCGCAGTACGCGGCCAATAACACCTTCAGCCTGGGCGTTGCGCTTTCCAGCTGTCATCTGCCGCAAGAAGCCGACGCCGCCCCGCGTCATCATCCGGGCCACGCGGAACTGGGCATGGGCATTCACGGCGAACCAGGCGCATCGGTTATCGACACCCAGAACAGTGCGCAGGTGGTGAACCTGATGGTGGATAAACTGATGGCAGCCCTGCCTGAAACCGGCCGTCTGGCGGTGATGGTTAACAATCTTGGCGGCGTTTCCGTTGCCGAAATGGCCATCATTACCCGCGAACTGGCCAGCAGCCCGCTGCACCCACGTATCGACTGGCTGATTGGCCCGGCCTCACTGGTCACCGCTCTGGATATGAAAGGCTTTTCACTGACGGCCATCGTGCTGGAAGAGAGCATCGAAAAAGCGTTACTCACCGAGGTGGAAACCAGCAACTGGCCGACGCCGGTCCCGCCGCGTGAAATCAGTTGTGTACCATCATCTCAGCGTAGCGCACGCGTGGAATTCCAGCCTTCGGCGAACGCCATGGTGGCCGGGATTGTGGAACTTGTCACCACAACCCTTTCCGATCTGGAGACTCATCTTAATGCGCTGGACGCCAAAGTCGGCGATGGCGATACCGGTTCGACCTTTGCCGCTGGCGCGCGTGAAATTGCCAGTCTGTTGCATCGCCAGCAGTTGCCGCTGGATAACCTTGCCACGCTGTTCGCGCTGATTGGCGAACGTCTGACCGTAGTGATGGGTGGTTCCAGCGGTGTGCTGATGTCTATTTTCTTTACCGCTGCGGGGCAGAAACTGGAACAGGGAGCTAGCGTTGCCGAATCCCTGAATACGGGACTGGCGCAGATGAAGTTCTACGGCGGCGCAGACGAAGGCGATCGCACCATGATTGATGCGCTGCAACCAGCCCTGACTTCGCTGCTCACGCAGCCGCAAAATCTGCAGGCCGCATTCGACGCCGCGCAAGCGGGAGCCGAACGAACCTGTTTGTCGAGCAAAGCCAATGCCGGTCGCGCATCGTATCTCAGCAGCGAAAGCCTGCTCGGAAATATGGACCCCGGCGCGCACGCCGTAGCGATGGTGTTTAAAGCGCTGGCAGAGAGTGAGTTGGGATAAGCCATAAGTACCTGATGCGCTGCGCTTATCAGGCCTACGAGTGCAAAGCTTTGTAGGCCGGATAAGGCAACGCCGACATCCGGCGGACGTTAACGATAAACGCGGATCCCGCCCTCTACGCCGCGGCTAAACAGCACCTGCCAAAGCTCAATATCTCTGGCGCGGAAAGCCCCTGCGCACGCGCATAAATAGTAATTAAACATTCTTCTGAAGGTGGCGGAATAACGTGATGACAGCTCCGGCCATGCCTGATTAAAGCGCTCATGCCAGGCCATCAGCGTTTTATCGTAATCGCTGCCGAAGTTATGCCAGTCTTCCATCACAAACCGTGATTCGCTGGCCTCGGCAATATGGGAAATCGCCGGTAAGCAGCCGTTCGGGAAAATGTATTTATTGATCCACGGATCGACGCTCATCCCTTTTTTATTGCTACCAATGGTATGCAGCAGGAACAGTCCGTCTGGTTTTAAACAACGGTCGGCGATACTGAAATAGGTGTCGTAGTTTTTCGGCCCGACATGTTCAAACATCCCCACGGAGACAATGCGATCGTAGTGTTTATTAAGATCGCGATAATCCTGCAGCAGAATGTTAACGTCCAACCCTTCACAGCGCTGCTGCGCCATTTTCTGCTGCTCTTTGGAAATGGTAACGCCTTCTACTGCCACGCCATAATGACGCGCCGCATATTCCGCCAACCCGCCCCAGCCACAACCGATATCGAGTAAACGCATACCCGGTTTAAGCTGCAGCTTCTCGCAGATCATTTTTAATTTGGCATTTTGCGCATCGTTTAATGTGGTTGCATCTTTCCAGTAACCGCAGGAATATTGCATATGCGGATCAAGCATCAGCGCAAAGAGATCGTTACCAATATCATAATGCTCTTTACCGACGATCCATGCACGGCTACGTGACTGCAAATTAAACAGGCGCGCGCTGGCAATGCGTAAAATATCTTTCAGATTACCAGGCATCTGCTGGTCGAGTTTTGCTTTCAGGATTTTGCAGAACAGAATATCGAGCCGTTCGCAGTCCCACCAGCCTTCCATATAGCTTTCGCCAAGCCCTAATGAGCCTTGCTGCAATACTCGTTTAAAGAAACCGGTATGATGAAGTTGAATGTCCCAGGCGCGTGAGCCATTAATTCTGATATCCGCTTGCGAAAGCAGCTCTTTTCCCATTCGGGTCCAGTTATCATTTGTTTCATTGACGATGACAGCATCTGAACAAAGCGAGTTCATGGTATTTACCAAAAGTGGGCTAAAAATTATTACGCAAGATTATTATGGAAAAAAGAGTGTATGTATTATGATCCGCGGACAAGATCTATCGAGCAGCGGACACATTATCGGGAGCATTGACGATTCATTTATGGAAACTCTGGCGCAAAAACAGTGGAACTCCTTCCCGGATAACTCCATGACCGAACTGCCGCAGGACGTATTCTTTCGCTCTTATGTCCTGGAAGCCAACCACCATGTACCACAGCATTCACACTCTTTTATGCAGTTTCATTTCGCCCGCAAAGGCAGCATGCGCATTGATGTTGCCGGTAAGTGCTGGATAATCCCGGCGCATTATGGCATCTGGATCCCAAATAATACTGAGCATGCGGTTTGGGCATTGGATGATGTGTATTTAGAAAATCTGGATATTAAACCGGGCTTTCTTGAAGAGAACATCAATGAATGCAAAGTTGTGGCTATCAGTGATTTCGCCAGAGAGTTTATTCATTACGCCACGAATTCAATTTCAGGTCATTATGATAGCCAGTCAAAAGAGGGCAAACTGGTTAGCGTACTGGTCGATATTATTCTGCAACTCCCGGAAGTCGCCTTTGTATTACCCTGGCCGCAGGATCGCGAATTAACCAAAGTATGCCGAACCATACAAGAATCCCCCGCCCTGGAGCATTCAGTTGAATACTGGGCGCATCATCTGGGTATGTCTGCCCGTACCTTTTCACGCCATTTCAAAAAAGAAACCGGGTTGCCTTTCAGCGTCTGGAAGCAAAAAATGCGTATTCTGGAATCCGTATTAATGCTGAAAAAAAATAAAAGCGTGACCGCCGTGGCGCTCGACGTAGGATATTCAAGCACCGCGGCATTTAGCTATGCCTTCCGCCAGGCGTTTGGCGTTCCGCCATCTAATTATTAATCTGCCGCTTTACGCTGATGCCAGTAGGCTGCCGCACGCACCCGTTGAGGGTCAAACGCCTCGGTTTCAAAGCGAGCACTCAGGTTTTTTACCACCTTGCCTTCGCCAGTGATCCAGACGTAATAATCATCTGCGGGCACAGTTAGTCGCGATAAGCATTCATTCACCGCCTGCGCGTCATGGCCGATAAACCACTCAATAGTAAACCCGTCGAGATGGGCAAGATAATCCTGGTACGCCGCATCCTGCACGCTGACCAGCGCCGTGACGTTTGGACGTACCGCTAAACGGCTGAGCGACTCCAGGCGTCGGCGTAGCGCGGGCATTCCCGACTCATCGCACACATAAACCTGATACGCATAATCCTCTGGCACCACCAAAGAACCGCGCGGCCCGCCGATTGTCAGCTTGTCGCCCTCGCGGGCATTCATCGCCCATGTACTCGCCACGCCGCCATCATGAATATAGAAATCCAGCGCCAGCTCATGGCGCGCTTCGTCATACAACGGCGTGTAGTCACGGGAAAGCGGACGCACACCGTCAGCCCAGACAATGCCTTCATCGGTGACGACAGGCGGCACAAAGTGGCTGCCCGGTTCAGGGAAAAAGACCTTGGTATGGTCGTCAAAGCCGTGTGAGCTAAAACCGTCCAGAGCGTCACCGCCCAGTACAATGCGCTGAAAGCCCGCGCTAATACGCTCTACGCGCAGGACGGTAAGTTCCCTAAAACGCAGTTCATTGCGAACGCGCTGCGGGTAGCGTGAGGTGTTTTTTGTCATGTTTTCGCCTTCGTGAAAATAATAAGATATATCTAAATTCATTTTTAAATGATAATGATTGCTAATCAAGAAGATTGCAAGCACTTTTTTGATATAGTTACCGTCTGATTAAACAGCTATCAAAAACCAATAAAAACACTAAATAATCATAAACTTAAACAACATATAATTTGTAGACTTGCAAAATAATAGTTTTTAGATATAAATTAGATATATCTAAACAACATCAGGAGACGATGATGCAAAACCATCATGAAGGTTGCTGCAAAAATACAGAGCACCAACACGAAGGCTGCTGCAAGGGTGAAGGACATCACCACGAAGGCCGCCACAACGAGCACCATGCAGGTTGCTGCAAAGGTGAAGAACATCGCCATGAAGGCTGTAACAAAGATCACCACCACGAGCACGGCTGCGGGCACCGCCACGGTCGCGGCGGCGGTGGCCGTCGCCAACGCTTCTTCGGTCACGGAGAATTACGCCTGGTGATTCTGGATATCTTGACCCGCGACGCCAGCCACGGCTATGAGCTGATAAAAGCGATTGAAACCCTGACTCAGGGTAACTATACCCCGAGCCCGGGCGTTATCTATCCGACGTTGGATTTCTTGCAGGATCAGGCACTGATCACCGTCAGCGACGAGGAAGGTGGGCGTAAACAGATTGCGATCACGACTCAGGGCCAGCAATGGCTGGATGAAAACCGTGAGCATCTGGAACATATCCACGAACGGATCAAAGCCCGCTGCGTGGGTTTTGAATTACGCAAAAATCCACAGATGAAACGCGCGCTGGAAAACTTCAAAGCCGTGTTGGATCTACGCGTTAATCATGGTGATACCAGCGATGCGCAGATCAAAAAAATCATCGGTATTATCGATCGCGCTGCGCTGGATATTACTCAGCTGGATTAATCTGCACAGCAGGCGGAACCCGTTTGCCCGACGTTCCGCCTGTATTATTAGTATTAATGCAGCACCGTGACCGCATCTTCCAGACGACCCGCGCGATGCTTCACCATTGCGGAAATCTGCGCACTCTCTTCAACCAGTTCGGCGTTTTTCTGCGTAATGTTGCTCAGCTCATTCACCGCGCGGGTCAGGCTGGAAAGACCATCCGACTGTTCCAGCGTTGAGTGGCTGATTTGGGCGATCAGCTGAGTGACGTTTTGCACCTGCGCCACAATATCGTCCATCGTGCGTCCTGCGGCGTGAACCTGGTCGGATCCGGACTGCACTTTGTCGGCGCTGGCATCAATCAGCTTGCGGATATCATTGGCCGCACTGGCGCTGCGGCTGGCAAGATGACGCACTTCTCCCGCCACCACGGCGAACCCTTTCCCCTGCTCGCCCGCCCGCGCGGCTTCAACAGCAGCGTTCAAAGCCAGAATGTTGGTCTGGAAGGCAATATCGTTAATCAACGTGGTAATGGTGCCGATCCGCTGGGTGCTGTTGGCGATATCGTCCATGGTTTTGATGACGGTATCCATCGCCTCACCGCCGTGCGTTGCCGCGCTGCTGGCGGCAATAGAGAGCTTATCAGCCGCCGCGGCGGTCTCTGAGTTTTGTTTTACCGATGCCGCCATCTGATTCATGGTGGTCACCGTTTCCTGCACGTTCTCAACGGTCTGCTGCGTATGCTTATTTAAATCATCGCTACCTTTTGCCAGCGTTTCGCTGTCGCTGCGCACGCAACTCACCTGGCTGGAGACGTCATGAATAAGCCAGCGACACATTAATCCCAGTTGGCCCACTGCTCGCAGCATCAGTCCCAGTTCATCGCTGCGGTTAAGATGCGACACGCTGTTCCGCTCACCGGTCGCCACTTTCAGCGCCTGACGGGTGACATTCTCAATAGGACGCACAATCTGCCATTCGAAAATAGCCGTTCCTAAAAGCATCACCAATGCACTCATCAACAGTAACGGCCATTCGGCCCCCATTTGCTGCAATGCGACCGCTAGCAGGACAAACATGAATGCCATCACGCTGCGTACCCGCCAGCGAATCGGCATCGCCGGCAGTTTACCCAGCCAGCCTTTGCGTACCACCAACCCCTTATGGATACGCCGGTTGCAACGTCCTTCGTTCAGCGCTTTATATAAAGGCTCTACCGCTGCAATTTCCTCGTCAGTTGCCCGGGTACGAATCGACATATACCCGGTCACGCGTCCTTCCCGCACCATCGGCACCGCATTGGCCCTCACCCAGTAGTGATCGCCATTCTTACGCCGGTTTTTCACAATCCCGCTCCATGGCTCGCCCTGCTTCAGGGTGTACCACATATCCGCAAACGCCGCTTTTGGCATGTCCGGATGACGAACCAGATTGTGCGGCTTTTCAAGCAACTCATTCAGTTGATAGCCGCTGATCTGAACGAAGGTGTCGTTCGCATGGGTGATATAGCTTTGCAAATCGGTGGTCGACATGAGGGTGATATCATCATCCAGCGGTGTATTTTGCTGACTAACGTAGGGATGAGAAGACATGATTGCGTCCTGTGCAGGTTATCTGGTTGTTAACTCTTTCGGCTTATGTTATTTCGGCGATAATTTTTTTATCTTTAGTTGTTAAATTTGATTTAGATCGCAATTTGCGATTAAACCTCAAAAACTGTACGCATTCTAATCCATTGATTTAAAATACTTTCATCCAGTAACTATTCAATATCACTTCTACCAGCGCACTGTCACAGTGCAAATATCGCCCATTTTTAGAGCAAATTTGCGTTTATTCGATCTGTTTTCAGGCTCCTGGCTTGGGCAAAATGCCAGCAAATGTTAAACAATGGCATTAAATGTTGCGTAAATGAGATGTTTCCTGGTGTTTATCCCGATTTTTGCTAAGCGCGCCGGAATGGCGCAATCCCTGCAATACTTAAATCAGTATCATGTGATACGCGAGCTCCGGGAGCATATTTTGAACAGGTTACCTTCCAGCGCATCGGCCCTGGCCTGCAGCGCACACGCACTGAATCTCATCGAAAAGCGCACGCTTGATCATGAGGAAATGAAATCGTTAAACCGAGAGGTGATTGAGTACTTCAAGGAGCATGTCAATCCGGGGTTCTTAGAGTATCGAAAATCTGTAACTGCAGGCGGGGATTACGGAGCCGTAGAGTGGCAAGCGGGAAGCCTCAATACGCTTGTCGACACCCAGGGGCAGGAGTTCGTCGATTGCCTGGGTGGTTTTGGAATTTTCAACGTGGGGCACCGTAATCCAGTCGTGGTTTCCGCCGTACAGAATCAACTCGCGAAACAACCTCTGCACAGCCAGGAGTTACTTGACCCTCTGCGGGCCATGCTGGCAAAAACTCTCGCCGCACTGGCGCCCGGTAAACTGAAATACAGTTTCTTCTGTAACAGCGGGACCGAGTCGGTTGAAGCCGCCCTGAAGCTGGCGAAAGCGTATCAATCACCGCGCGGTAAATTTACGTTTATTGCCACCAGCGGCGCATTCCACGGTAAATCACTTGGCGCGCTGTCCGCCACAGCTAAATCTACCTTCCGCAAACCCTTTATGCCGCTGCTGCCGGGCTTCCGTCATGTGCCGTTTGGCGATGTTAACGCGATGCGCACCATGCTCAGCGAGTGTAAAAAGACCGGTGACGATGTCGCAGCCGTGATCCTCGAACCCATCCAGGGTGAAGGGGGGGTGATCCTGCCGCCACAAGGCTATTTAACCGCTGTTCGTAAACTTTGCGATGAGTTCGGCGCACTGATGATCCTTGACGAAGTGCAGACCGGGATGGGGCGTACCGGCAAGATGTTCGCCTGTGAGCACGAAAATGTGCAACCCGACATTATGTGTCTGGCCAAAGCGTTGGGCGGCGGCGTAATGCCCATTGGCGCAACCATTGCCACCGAAGAGGTGTTCTCCGTCCTGTTCGACAATCCTTTCCTGCATACCACCACGTTTGGTGGCAACCCGCTCGCTTGTGCGGCTGCGCTGGCCACCATTAACGTCCTGCTGGAGCAAAATTTACCGGCTCAGGCGGAGCAGAAAGGCGATATGTTGCTGGATGGTTTCCGTCAGCTTGCGCGGGAATACCCGGACCTGGTACATGATGTACGCGGCAAAGGCATGCTGATGGCGATTGAGTTTGTCGATAATGAAATCGGCTATAACTTTGCCAGTGAGATGTTCCGCCAGCGGGTGCTGGTCGCTGGGACGCTGAACAATGCCAAGACGATCCGCATCGAACCGCCGCTAACGTTAACGATCGAGCAATGCGATCTGGTGTTGCGATCAACACGCAAAGCCCTGGCAGCATTACGGGTGAGCGTGGAGCAGATGTAACAGATGTCTGTCCGGCCTGCGTGAGCAAACGTAGGCCGGATAAGGCGTAGCCGCCATCCGGCATCAGCACAATTTAAACAATCCGCACGCCTGCAGGCATCACCCGTTCTGGCGTTAACAGCACGCTTTCGCTGCCATCGTCCGTCTCAGCGCACAGCAGCATACACTCCGATGTTTCACCGCGCATTTTGGCCTTTTGCAGATTGCACAGCACCACCACCGTTTTCCCCATCAGCTCCTCTTCGCTGTAATAAGGCACCAGGCTGGTCACGGTTTGCAGCGTTCGCTCTCCCACATCAACCTGTACGATATACAGCTTATCGGCATTGTCATGGCGCTTAACCTGTGCGATTTTTCCAACACGTATTTCCATGCGGGCAAAATCAGCAAATGCGACAGTATCCATTGTTTTCTCCTTTGGTAAAATTTTACTAAATACTAGCAAACTATTTTCCGGGCATTGTTCTCAAAAGCGGGGAAATGACGTATCCATCACACTCTGCAAGCCCAGTTTTACCCCGAGCATGTCAATTAAACGTGCTTTTTTTACTGAAAACAGATGAATAGATAAGCACTTCATTTACAATGCGCAGGTAACTCAGGGAAAAGGCAAACATGGCAACACTTAAAGACATCGCAATCGAAGCTGGCGTGTCCCTGGCGACAGTGTCCCGGGTTTTAAACGATGACCCCACGCTGAATGTAAAAGAAGAGACCAAGCATCGCATTCTGGAGATCGCGGAAAAGCTGGAGTACAAAACCAGCAGCGCCCGTAAGAACCAGACCAGCGCACTCGGCCCCCAGCATATTCTGGCGCTCTACAGCTATCAGCAGGATTTGGAAATCAACGATCCTTACTATCTCGCGATCCGCCATGGGATTGAAACCCAGTGCGAGAAGCTGGGGATTGAACTGACCAACTGCTATGAGCACAGTGGGTTGCCGGAGAGCAAAAACATTACCGGCATTCTTATTGTCGGCAAGCCTTCTCCTGCGCTGCGCGAGGCGGCAACAGCGCTTACCGACAACATCTGCTTTATCGATTTTCATGAATCCGGCAGCGAATATGACGCTGTCGATATCGATCTGGCCCGCATCAGTAAAGAGAGCATCGACTACTTCATCGCCCAGGGCGTGACCCGCATTGGCTTCATCGGCGGCGAAGATCAGCCTGGCAAGGCTGATATCCGCGAAGCCGCGTTTGTCGAATACGGTCGCCTGCAGCAGGTCGTTTCAGAACAAGATATTTATCGCGGTGGCTTCTCCAGTTCATCAGGCTATGAACTGGCCAAAAAAATGCTGGCGAAAGCCGACTATCCCAGCGCCCTGTTTGTAGCTTCTGACTCGATTGCTATTGGCGTTCTGCGCGCCATTCACGAGCGTGGACTGAACATTCCGCAGGATATTTCGCTGATTAGCGTTAATGATATCCCGACGGCGCGCTTCACCTTTCCTCCGCTTTCCACCGTACGCATCCATTCAGAAATGATGGGCAGTCAGGGCGTCAACCTGCTGTTTGAGAAAGCCCGCGACGGACGTGCACTTCCCCTGCTGGTTTTTGTTCCCAGCAAGCTGAAACTGCGCGGCACCACCCGCTAAAATCCCCCGTTAATCCGTCCGGTTTCTGCTGAAGCCGGGCGCGCATTGTCATGCATTTTTTTCTGCGCCCGAATTATTTTCGTGATCCAGTTAAAGTAAATCACCTCACTCGCTATATTTTAGTAAAACTTTTACTAAAATCACCATCAATTACACTTACTCACCATTAAAATGAATGGTTCCGATTTTTCTCCACCGGGAGGCCTTATGAATCGCTGGGAAAACATTCAGCTCACCCACGAAAATCGACTGGCGCCACGCGCATATTTTTTCTCTTACGACTCCGTTGCGCAGGCTCGCTCGTTTGCCCGCGAAACCAGCAGCCTCTTTCAGTTGCTGAGCGGTCAGTGGAATTTCCAGTTCTTTGAGCATCCGCTGCAGGTGCCGGAAGCCTTTGCGTCGCAGTTTATGAGCGACTGGGGCAACATCACCGTCCCCGGTATGTGGCAGATGGAAGGGCACGGCAAGCTGCAGTATACCGACGAAGGTTTTCCTTTCCCGATTGATGTCCCCTACGTGCCGACCAATAACCCCACCGGAGCCTACCAGCGTATTTTCTCTCTCAGCGAAGGCTGGCAGGGCAAACAGACGCTGATTAAATTTGATGGCGTAGAAACCTACTTCGAAGTTTACGTGAATGGTCAGTACGTTGGCTTCAGCAAAGGCAGTCGCCTGACGGCCGAGTTTGATATCAGCGCGGTGGTGAAAACCGGTGACAACCTGCTGTGCGTTCGCGTCATGCAATGGGCTGATTCCACCTACGTTGAAGACCAGGATATGTGGTGGTCGGCGGGAATTTTCCGCGACGTCTATCTGGTCGGCAAACAGGCGACCCATATCCAGGATTTTACCGTTCGTACCGATTTCGATGATGACTATCGCGATGCCACCCTCTCCTGCGACATCGTGCTGGAAAACATCGCCTCCACGCCAACGATGGCATCGCTCGAATACACTTTGTTTGATGGTGAGCAGGCGCTGCATAGCGGTGTGATTAACGCTCTGACGGTGGATAAACAAACGCATACCGCTTTTAATTTCAAGGTCAGCGCGCCGCAGCAGTGGTCGGCGGAATCGCCGTATCTCTATCATCTGGTGATGACCCTGAAAGATGCCAGCGGCAACATCCTTGAGGTTGTGCCGCAGCGCGTCGGATTCCGCGATATCAACGTTCGCAACGGTCTGTTTTACATCAATAACCGCTATGTCATGCTGCATGGCGTCAACCGTCATGATAACGATCATCTCAAGGGTCGCGCGGTCGGTATGGATCGCGTAGAAAAAGATCTGCTGTTAATGAAGCAGCACAACATCAACTCCGTACGCACCGCCCATTACCCGAACGATCCACGTTTCTATGAATTGTGCGATATCTACGGTTTGTTCGTCATGGCCGAAACCGACGTTGAATCTCACGGCTTCGCTAATATCGGCGATATCAGCCGGATCACCGACGATCCGCTGTGGGAAAATGTCTACGTTGAGCGCATCGTACGCCACGTCCACGCGCAGAAAAACCACCCGTCGATCGTCATCTGGTCGCTCGGCAATGAATCCGGCTACGGCTGTAATATTCGCGCCATGTACCACGCGGCAAAAGCGCTGGATGACACGCGTCTGATCCACTACGAAGAAGATCGTGACGCCGAAGTGGTGGATATCATTTCCACCATGTACACCCGCGTACCGTTGATGAATGAGTTTGGTGAATACCCGCATCCTAAACCGCGCATCATCTGCGAATATGCTCACGCAATGGGCAACGGCCCCGGCGGGCTAACGGAATATCAGAACGTCTTCTATCAGCATGATTGCATTCAGGGACACTATGTCTGGGAGTGGTGCGATCATGGGATTCAGGCCAAAGATAACGACGGTAACGTCTGGTACAACTATGGCGGTGACTACGGCGACTACCCGAACAACTACAACTTCTGCCTTGATGGCCTGATTTATTCCGATCAAACCCCAGGCCCGGGTCTGCAAGAGTACAAGCAGGTAATTGCACCAGTGAAAGTGCGCGCGCAGGATCTGGCTCGCGGCGAGCTGCGGGTAGAAAACAAACTCTGGTTCACCACGCTTGACGACTACACCTTGCATATTGAGGTTCGCGCCGAAGGAGATACGCTCTCTGCTCAGCAGATAAAACTGCGCGACGTTCCTCCCAACAGCGATACGCTGCTGCAATGCACGCTGCCGGAGCTGGATGCGCGCGAGACGTTCCTCAACGTCACCGTGACGAAAGATTCCCGCACGTTATACAGCGAAGCCGGGCATCACATCGCGACTTATCAGTTCCCGCTGAAAGCCAGAACGGCGACTGCCGTACCGTTCAGTCTGCAAAACGCCACCCCTTTGACGCTGGAAGAGAACCGCCAGAGCTGCACCGTTCGCGGTTATAACTTCCATCTGACGTTCTCAAAGCTGACCGGTAAACCCATTAGCTGGAACGTCAATGGTGAAGAGCTGATTACCCGCGAGCCGAAGATTAATTTCTTCAAACCAACCATAGATAACCACAAGCAAGAGTTCGAAGGCCTCTGGCAGCCAAATCATATACAGATAATGCAGGAGCATCTGCGCGACTTTACCTTTGAGCAAACCGAAGATGCGCTGCTCATCACCAGCCAAACGATTATCGCCCCGCCGGTATTTGATTTCGGTATGCGCTGCACCTATCGCTGGCGGATTGCCGCAGACGGTCAGTTGAATGTGGAGCTTTCCGGCCAGCCTTACGGCGAGTACCGGGACATTATTCCGTGCATCGGCTTCACGATGGGCATCAGCGGTGATTTGGGACAGGTGGCCTGGTACGGACGTGGTCCTGGTGAAAACTATGCCGATAGTCAGCAGGCCAACATCATCGACATTTGGCGCAGCAGCGTGGATGAGATGTTCGAGAATTATCCGTTCCCGCAAAACAACGGCAATCGTCAGGACGTGCGTTGGGCAACGCTAACCAATCGTCACGGTAACGGTTTGCTAGTGATTCCGCAGCGCCCTGTCAACCTGAGCGCCTGGCGCTATACGCCAGAAAATATCTTTGCCGCACAGCACTGTAATGAGCTGCAGCACAGCGATGACATCACCCTTAATCTGGACCATCAGCTACTGGGCTTAGGTTCTAACTCGTGGGGAAGCGAGGTACTTGATTCCTGGCGCGTCTGGTTTACGTCATTCAGCTACGGCTTCACGTTGTTGCCGGTTTCCGGCAGTGAGTCTGGCGCTCAAACCACCGCCAACCGTGCCTTTGGCACCGGGTTCTTTTCCACGAATATGCACAGCGAGAATACAAAATGAGGATCATCGACAACTTAGAGCAGTTCCAGCAACGCTATGCTTCGGGTCGGAAATGGCAACGCTGCGTCGAGGCCATTGAAAATATTGACAATATTCAGCCAGGCGTCGCTCACTCTATCGGTGATTCTCTGAGCTACCGCGTAGAGACAGACTCTGCAACCGATGCGCTGTTTACCGGTCATCGTCGTTATTTTGAGATCCATTACTACCTGCAAGGACAGCAAAAAATAGAGTATGCCGCCAAAGAGGATCTCCAGGTGGTTGAATATTATCGCGATGAAACCGACCGCGAATATTTGAAAGGCTGCGGAAAAACCGTAGAAGTGCACGAAGGACAAATGGTTATTTGTGACAACCATGAAGCCTATCGTTTTATCTGTAATAGCGTAGTGAAGAAAGTCGTACTCAAAGTCACCATCGAAGATGGTTATTTTCATAATAAATAAAAAACACAGGCGGCGCCGACGTTGCGCCGCCAGTACCCTATAATAATCAGGAATCGGAGATGTGCTATGTCTGATACCAAACGTAATACCATCGGCAAGTTCGGCTTACTTTCACTCACCTTTGCCGCGGTTTATAGTTTTAATAACGTTATCAACAATAATATTGAGCTTGGTCTGGCATCCGCACCGATGTTTTTCCTCGCGACAATTTTCTACTTTATTCCATTCTGCTTAATCATCGCCGAATTTGTTTCGCTGAATAAAAACTCCGAAGCCGGTGTCTACGCATGGGTGAAAAGCTCGCTGGGCGGGCGCTGGGCCTTTATTACCGCCTACACCTACTGGTTCGTTAACCTGTTCTTTTTTACCTCGTTACTCCCGCGCGTTATCGCCTATGCCTCGTACGCATTTTTAGGCTACGAATACATTCTGACGCCGTTCGCCACAACCGTGTTAAGTATGGTGCTGTTTGCCTTCTCGACCTGGGTTTCGACCAACGGTGCAAAAATGCTGGGGCCGATTACCTCCGTCACCTCCACGTTAATGCTGCTGCTGACGCTGTCCTACATTTTACTGGCGGGTACTGCGTTGGTGGGCGGCGTGCAGCCTGCTGACCCCATCACCGTTGATGCAATGATCCCGAATTTTAACTGGGCGTTCCTCGGTATTACCACCTGGATATTCATGGCGGCAGGCGGCGCGGAGTCCGTGGCGGTATATGTCAACGACGTCAAGGGCGGGTCAAAATCGTTCGTGAAGGTCATTATCATTGCCGGGATTTTTATCGGCGTGCTTTATTCCATCTCCTCGGTGCTGATCAATGTCTTCGTCAGCAGCAAAGAGCTGAAGTTTACCGGTGGATCGGTGCAGGTATTCCACGGTCTGGCGGCATACTTTGGTCTGCCGGAACTCATCGTTAACCGCTTTGTCGGCCTGGTCTCCTTTACCGCGATGTTCGGCTCTCTGCTGATGTGGACCGCAACGCCGGTGAAGATCTTCTTCTCTGAAATTCCGGCGGGTATTTTCGGTAAAAAAACCGTCGAACTGAATGAAAACGGCGTACCGGCCCGCGCAGCGTGGATCCAGTTTCTGATCGTTATCCCGCTGATGATTATCCCAACGCTCGGTTCCAATACCGTGCAAGACTTAATGAACACCATCATCAACATGACCGCCGCCGCATCGATGCTGCCGCCGCTGTTTATTATGCTGGCCTACCTGAATCTGCGCGCAAAACTGGACCACTTACCGCGCGACTTCCGTATGGGTTCGCAAAAAACCGGCATTATTGTGGTATCAATGCTGATCGTCCTGTTCACTATCGGATTTATTGCCTCTACCTTCCCGAGCGGCGGAAATATCATAACCATTATTTTCTATAACGTCGGTGGGATTGTTATTTTCCTCGGTTTTGCCTGGTGGAAATACAGTAAATACATCAAAGGGCTAACTAAAGAAGAAAAAGCTATTGAGGCTGCTCCCGCTTCAAATATCAATTAATGACTAAAACATAATAACAATAAACAATATTCTCCAAGGCTATAACCAAAATAATTCGAGTTGCATGAAGGCGGCAAGTGAGTGAATTCCCAGGAGCATAGATAACTATGTGACTGGGGTGAACGAACGTAGCTAACGCACATGCAGCTTGAAGTATGAAGGGTATATAACAATAAAAATTATATTTTATTTGCTTAGGATCGAAGCATGAATAACATTAGCCATTATTGCAGGGCAATTATTGCCCTGCCCTTTTTCTGCGTCTCTTCTGTGGGTGCAGAAGAAGTTCGCCCTGCTGAACACGACGATACGAAAACACCTGCCATAACCTCCCCCTCTTTTCGTTTTTATGGCGAATTGGGCATGGGTGGATATATGGATTTAGAAGGAAAAGATAAGCATAAATACAGCGACGGTACTTACATTGAAGGTGGCCTGGAGATAAAACACGGTTCATGGTTTGGTCTGATCTACGGCGAGGGCTGGACCGTACAGGCCGACCATCAAGGCAATGCCTGGGTTCCTGACCATAGCTGGGGCGGATTCGAAGGCGGGATCAACCGCTTTTACGGTGGTTACCGTACCGATGCAGGAACAGAGGTGATGCTCAGCCTGCGCCAGGACTCCTCGCTGGATGACCTGCAGTGGTGGGGGGATTTCACGCCAGACCTGGGCTACGTTATTCCGAATACCCGAGACATCATGACCGCCATTAAGGTGCAAAACCTGACCGGCCCTTTGCGCTATAGCGTGACCGCTACACCCGCCGGACATCACGATGAAAGCAAAGCCTGGTTGCACTTTGGTAAATACGATCGCTACGACGATAAATATACCTATCCGGCCATGATGAACGGTTACATCCAGTACGACCTGACTGAAGGCGTAACCTGGATGAACGGTCTGGAGATAACGGACGGTACTGGACAGCTGTTCCTGACCGGCATCCTCTCGCCCAACTTCGCCGCCCGCGCGTGGCACCACACGGGTCGCGCCGACGGGCTGGATGTATCCGGCACCGAGACCGGCTATATGGTCAGCGCGATGTATGAAGCGCTAAAAGGCGTTTACCTCTCCACCGCATATAGCTACGCCAAACACCGACCGGATCGCGCCGAGGAAGAAACCACGTCCTTTATGCAGTTCGGTATCTGGTATGAATACGGCGGCGGACGTTTCGCTACCGCCTTCGACAGCCGGTTCTATATGCAGAATGCATCTGGTGACCCGAGCGACCAAATCTTCCTGATGCAATATTTCTATTGGTAACAAGGACCGGAACCCATGAATATCAAACCTCTTCTTACGCCGCTGGCCTGCCTCCTGCTGATGAACGTCTCTGCGCATGCCGCCAGCGTTAATGACTTCAAAAACATCATTAATCGCACCGGTGCGCCGGACTACATGCATGACTACGATCACGACGACCACCAGCGTTTTAATCCCTTTTTCGACCTCGGCTCATGGCACGGGCATCTGTTGCCAGATGGCCCCGCAACAATGGGCGGCTTTCCTGGCGTCGCACTGCTGACCGAAGAGTACATCAACTTTATGGCCAATAATTTTGACCGGCTGACGGTGTATCAGCACGGTAAAAAGGTCGATTTTGCCCTCGAGGCTTACAGCATTCCCGGGGCGCTGGTACAGAAATTGTCATCAAAAGATGTACAGGTAGAGATGACGCTACGCTTCGCCAGTCCGCGCACTTCGCTGCTGGAAACCAAAATCACCAGCAACTCGCCGCTGGATCTGGTGTGGGACGGCGAACTGCTGGAAAAACTGGAGGCAAAAGAGGGAAAAGCCCTGTCGGATAAAACCATTGATGGCGAGTTCCCTGGCTATCAGCGCAAAATCACCGCCACGCACGACGGCCTGAAAGTCACCTTCGGCAAGGTGCGTTCAACCTGGGATCTGCTCACCTCCGGCGAGTCGGAGTATCAGGTGCATAAATCTGTCGCCATGAAAACCACGGTTAATGGTCATCGCTTCACGGGGAAGACCCATATCAACGGTTCGACGACGATTTACACCACCTGGTCTCATCTGCTTACCGCCGAAGATGTGGCAAAAGAGCAACCGCAGATCCGCGATATTCTGGCGCGTCCTTCTTCTTACATGCTCGCCTCGCAGCAGCGCTGGGACGACTATCTCAAGAAAGGCTTAAACAACCCGGACGCCACGCCAGAACAAACCCGAGTGGCGGTGAAGGCGATCGAAACGCTGAACGGTAACTGGCGATCGCCGGGCGGCGCGGTAAAACACAATACCGTGACACCGTCGGTTACCGGCCGTTGGTTCTCCGGCAACCAGACCTGGCCGTGGGATACCTGGAAGCAGGCCTTCGCCATGGCGCACTTTAACCCGGAGATCGCCAAAGAGAACATTCGCGCCGTCTTTTCATGGCAGATTAAACCCGGCGATCCCGTTCGCCCGCAGGACGCCGGATTCATTCCCGACCTGATTGCCTGGAACCTTAGCCCCGAGCGCGGCGGCGACGGCGGCAACTGGAACGAGCGTAACACCAAGCCAAGCCTGGCTGCCTGGTCGGTAATGGAAGTCTACAACGTCACCAAGGATAAGGCCTGGCTCGAAGAGATGTATCCAAAGCTGGTTGCATATCACGACTGGTGGCTGCGAAACCGCGATCATAACGGCAACGGCGTACCGGAATACGGCGCGACCCGCGATAAAGCCCACAATACCGACAGCGGTGAAATGCTGTTTACGGTGAAAAATGGCGACAAGGAAGAAACCCTTTCCGGACTGAAAAACTACGCCAACATCACCAGTAAAGGCCAGTATGACAGCCTCGAGATCCCAGCACAGGTTGCTGCTTCCTGGGAATCCGGGCGTGACGATGCGGCAGTCTTTGGTTTTATCGACAAAGAGCAACTGGATAAATACGTCGCTAACGGAGGGAAACGCAGCGACTGGGTGGTGAAATTTGCCGAAAACCGCAGTAACGACGGTAAGTTGCTGGGTTACTCGCTGCTGCAGGAATCGGTCGATCAGGCCAGCTATATGTACAGCGACAACCATTATCTGGCGGAGATGGCGACCCTGCTCGGTAAACACAAAGAAGCGCAGCGCTACCGCCAGTTGGCGCAAAAACTGGCGGATTACATCAATACCTGCATGTTCGACCCAGACACCCGATTCTTCTATGACGTGAGGATCGAAGATACCCCGTTGACCAACGGCTGTGCGGGTAAACCAATCGTCGAACGTGGCAAAGGGCCGGAAGGCTGGTCGCCGCTGTTTAACGGGGCGGCAACGCAGCCCCATGCGGATGCGGTAGTTAAGGTGATGCTCGCTCCCAACGAGTTCAACACCTTTGTCCCACTTGGTACTGCAGCTCTGACCAACCCCGCCTTCGGCGCGGATATATACTGGCGCGGGCGCGTCTGGGTGGATCAGTTCTGGTTTGGGCTAAAAGGGATGGAGCGTTATGGCTATCGCGATGACGCGTTAAAACTGGCGGATACCTTCTTCAGCCACGCCAAAGGCCTCACCGCAGATGGTCCGATTCAGGAAAACTATAACCCATTGACCGGTGCACAGCAGGGCGCGCCGAACTTCTCCTGGAGCGCGGCACATCTTTATATGCTGTATAACGATTTTCTAAAACAGCAGTAATCGTCGATTGGCTCTCCTGAAAAGGAGAGCCTCTTTTTTGAATCCCATCACAATCACGGCATTCCCCTTTTCCCTTTTACGCGGCGACGGCTAAATTAGAACTCATCCGACCACATAACAATAATTTTACATACTGGACACCTTTATGAGCTATCCGTCGCTGTTCGCCCCGCTCGATTTAGGCTTCACCACGCTTAAAAACCGCGTGCTGATGGGTTCAATGCATACCGGGCTGGAGGAGTATCCCGACGGTGCAGAACGGCTGGCCGCGTTCTACGCCGAGCGCGCTCGTCACGGGGTCGCGTTAATTGTGAGCGGAGGCATTGCGCCTGCGCTTTCCGGCGTGGGGATGGAAGGCGGCGCGATGCTCAACGACAGCAGCCAGCTTGCACACCATCGCGTCATTACCGATGCCGTGCATGACGAAGGCGGTAAAATCGCCCTGCAAATCCTGCACACCGGGCGTTACAGCTACCAGCCGCATCTGGTGGCCCCATCTGCTATTCAGGCCCCCATTAACCGCTTTACGCCACATGAGCTGACGCACGATGAAGTGCTGCAGTTGATTGAAGATTTTGCCCATTGCGCCCAACTGGCGCGGGAAGCGGGCTACGATGGCGTAGAAGTGATGGGGTCGGAAGGGTATCTCATCAACGAATTCCTGACTCTGCGTACCAACCAGCGCGATGACCAATGGGGCGGTGAGTATGCCAACCGCATGCGTTTTGCCGTTGAGGTGGTGCGAGCGGTACGTCAGCGTGCCGGTAATGACTTTATAATTTTATTCCGCCTGTCGATGCTCGATCTGGTAGAAAACGGCGGAACCTTCGACGAAACCGTCCAGCTGGCGCAGGCTATAGAAGCCGCCGGGGCCACCATTATTAACACCGGTATTGGCTGGCATGAGGCGCGTATTCCCACTATAGCTACCCCAGTACCGCGCGGCGCGTTTAGTTGGGTGACGCGTAAGCTGAAAGGGCATGTGACAATCCCACTGGTCACCACCAACCGCATTAACGATCCCCTGGTCGCCGATGACATTCTGGCCCGTGGCGATGCCGATATGGTGTCGATGGCCCGTCCGTTCCTCGCCGATGCCGAACTGCTGTCAAAAGCGCAAACCGGACGAGCGGATGAGATCAACACCTGTATCGGCTGTAACCAGGCCTGTCTGGATCAGATCTTTGTCGGCAAAGTCACCTCTTGCCTGGTGAATCCGCGCGCCTGCCATGAAACCAAAATGCCGATCGTTGCGGCAGCTGTGCCAAAGAATCTGGCGGTTGTCGGTGCGGGTCCTGCGGGCCTTGCCTTCGCCATTAATGCCGCCGCACGCGGACATCACGTCACGCTGTTTGACGCACATGGCGAGATTGGCGGGCAGTTTAATATCGCCAAACAGATCCCCGGCAAAGAAGAATTCTATGAAACCCTGCGCTACTACCGCCGGATGATCGACGTGACTGGCGTGAACCTGAAGCTGAATCATTTTGTCAGCGCACACGATCTGCACACTTTCGACGAAGTGATCCTTGCCAGCGGGATCGAGCCACGTATGCCGCCGATCGAGGGGATCGAACATCCAAAAGTGCTGAGCTATCTCGACGTTCTGCGCGATAAAACGCCAGTGGGCAAACGCGTAGCGATCGTTGGCTGCGGCGGGATTGGTTTCGATACAGCCATGTATCTGAGTCAACCCGGTGAAGCCACCAGCCAGAACATTGCGGAGTTCTGCGTGGAATGGGGGATCGACACCAGCCTGCAACAGCCTGGCGGCTTACGCCCGGAAGGTCCGCACTTATCCCGCAGCCCGCGCCAGATAGTGATGTTGCAGCGTAAAGCCAGCAAACCGGGGCAAGGTTTAGGTAAAACGACGGGCTGGATCCATCGCGCCACCCTGCTCTCACGCGGCGTGAAAATGATCCCGGCAGTCAGCTACCAGAAGATTGATGATGATGGGTTACACGTCGTGTTGAACGGCGAACCGGTGATCTTTAACGTGGATAACGTGGTGATTTGCGCCGGACAAGAGCCACGCCGTGAACTGGTCGATCCGCTGCACGCGGCAGGTAAAACGGTGCATCTGATCGGCGGCTGCGATGTGGCGATGGAACTGGATGCCCGACGCGCTATTGCGCAGGGGACCCGCTTAGCGCTGGAGATTTAACACGTTGTATCCCGTAGGTCGGATAAGGCAACTGCGCACATCTTTGCCTGATGGCGCTACGCTTATCAGGCCTACGATGCAGCTCGTGTAGGCCGGATAAGGCGTTAACCGCTATCCGGCACAAGGGCTTAACGACGGCGACCGGTTTTGACCGCTTTTAGCACCACGAATTTATTATTGGTGGCGATGGTTACGCAGTTGCCGAAAATCTTCTTCAACTTGTGGAAGTAGTCGAGGTGACGGTTAGCCACAATGTACAGCTCACCGTTGATTTTCAGGCAGCGGCGGGCGTGGTGGAACATCTCCCAGGCGATATTATCGGTCAGCGCATGCTTCTGGTGGAACGGAGGGTTGCAGAACACCGCGTTGAAGCGGAACGGTTCTACGCCGGAGAGCGCGTTATTAATCATAAATTCGCTGCGATCCAGCGCGTCCGGCAGGTTGGTTTCCACGTTCAGACGGCTGGAAGCGACCGCCATCGGTGATTCATCAACAAACACCACGCTGGCTTCTGGGTTCTTCGCCAGCAGCGTCATGCCCAGCACGCCGTTACCGCAGCCGAGATCGACAATCTCGCCTTCCAGGTTTTCCGGCAGATGTTCCATAAAGAAACGTGCGCCGATGTCCAGCCCGGTACGGGAGAAGACGTTGGCGTGGTTGTGGATGGTCCAGTCGGTGCCTTCCAGCTTCCAGCTCAGGGTCTGGGCGGTATCGGCCAGCGCCGGTTTGGTAAAGGTGCCGTTGATCAGGCGCGCCTTTTTCCATGCCAGCGTGGTGGTGGTTGGTCCCAGCACTTTCTCAAACAGCTCCAGCGTAGAGGTGTGGATATCACGCGCTTTTGCACCGGCGATGATACGCGTCTGCGGCGTTACCACTTCACGCAGGGCGCGCAGTTGCTGCTCCAGCAGCGCCATGGTTTTTGGCAGCTTAATCAGCACCACGCCCGGCGCCTGCGGATAGTCAGCGGTACTGTCGAGGAACTTGACGCTCGACTCGGCAATATCGTTGTGACGCAGGTTCTCACGTGTGGCAAGCTCGCTGAGATAGGAGTCGCCAATGCTGTACGGCGTATGTTCCGCCAGCGCACAGCCCAGCGCACCGAAGGTATCATTCAGGATCAGCACCGGGCCGCTAATTTCGGTATCGTCCAACTGTTGCAGCAGATATTCATCTGCAGCTTCCCACGCCAGCAGCGGGTTAACGTCATCCGTTTCCGGGAAACGTTTAAGTGACAGCGAACGGAAACCGTTGTCTATGTGGCTCATCGGCCCTCCTGAATGGTAAAATTTCGGCGTATCCCTGAAAAGGGTGCGTGAGTATACACTTTTTATACTTTATATGGGGCACTAATGAGTCAGTTGACCTATCTGCAAGGATATCCGGAGAATTTACTTTCTCAGGTGAGAACGCTGATTGCTGAGCAACGCCTGGGCGCAGTGCTGGAGAAGCGCTATCCGGGTACGCATGACTTCGCGACCGACAAAGCGCTCTGGCAATATACTCAGGATCTGAAAAATCAGTTTCTGCGTAACGCCCCGCCGCTGAATAAAGTCATGTATGACAGCAAGATCCACGTTCTGAAGAATGCGCTGGGACTGCATACCGCCGTATCTCGCGTGCAGGGCGGAAAGCTCAAGGCTAAAGCGGAGATCCGCGTGGCGACCGTTTTTCGCAATGCCCCCGAACCCTTTTTGCGTATGATTGTCGTTCATGAACTGGCGCATCTGAAAGAAAAAGAACACGACAAAGCGTTTTACCAGCTGTGCTGTCATATGGAGCCTCAGTATCACCAACTGGAGTTCGATACCCGCCTGTGGTTAACGCAACAATCGTTAAAGCAAACTGCGTAGTCGCGCACTGGCTTTGTCTTCAGGGCATGCTAAATTGACGAAAGAATCCCTTTTCGCAGCCTGAAGGCCTTTATGATACGTTTCGCAGTAATTGGCACAAACTGGATCACCCGCCAGTTTGTCGATGCCGCCCATGAAACCGGCAAGTATAAGTTAACCGCAGTCTATTCTCGTAGCCTTGAGCAGGCACAGACCTTCGCCAACGATTACCCCGTCGAGCATCTGTTTACTTCGCTGGAAGCGATGGCGCAAAGCGAGGCGATCGACGCCGTCTACATCGCCAGTCCAAACTCCCTGCACTTCCCGCAGACCGAGCTGTTTTTGCGGCACAAAAAGCATGTTATTTGCGAAAAGCCACTGGCCTCCAACCTGGCGCAAGCCGAAGCCGCTATCGCCTGCGCGCGTGAAAACCAGGTCGTGCTGTTTGAAGCGTTTAAAACCGCCAGCCTGCCTAACTTCCTGCTGTTACAGCAATCGCTCCCAAAAGTTGGAAAAATCAGGAAGGCATTTATCAATTACTGCCAGTACTCCTCGCGTTACCAGCGCTATCTGGATGGTGAGAATCCGAACACGTTTAATCCGGCGTTCTCCAATGGCTCGATTATGGATATCGGTTTTTACTGCCTGGCCTCGGCGGTTGCGCTGTGGGGCGAACCACAGAGCGTTCAGGCCAGCGCCAGCCTGCTGGAAAGCGGCGTGGATGCTCACGGTGTGGTGGTGCTGAATTACGGTGATTTCAGCGTTACGCTCCAGCACTCAAAAGTAAGCGACTCGGTATTAGCCAGTGAAATTCAGGGCGAGTCGGGATCGCTGGTCATCGAGCATATTTCCGAATGCCAAAAGGTGTGCTTCGTTCCACGCGGGGGGAAAACGCAGGATCTGACGACGCCTCAACACATCAATACTATGCTGTATGAGGCAGAGGCTTTTGCCCATTTGGTTGAATCCGGCGAAGTGGATCACCCGGCACTGGCCGTCAGCCGTATCACCGCTAAACTGCAAACGGAGATTCGCCGCCAGACCGGCGTGGTTTTCCCGGCAGACGAAACGGTAACCTCGCTGACTGCGTAAAAGTGTGTAAATGGAATGTTGCAGGCCATTGACTGAATGCATGGCCTGTAATATTTTGTAACCCGCAAAGGGGAGTAACTTCGTTGTCGGTTGATCGTCATTACGATGTGTGAAAAACCACATCCGGTCACCGGGCGATAACAAAGGAATACGCCATCGTATTCCTTTGTTGTTGTAAGTGAGACCTTGCCGAATGGCAAGGTCTATGCATAAAAAGCAGCGGCTAACGTCATTCGGCGTTGGCCGTTTTTTTTATGCATGGGGAAATACAATGAATACTGTCGGCACACCGTTGTTATGGGGTGGCTTCGCTGTCGTAGTGGTAATTATGCTGGCCATCGACCTGCTGTTGCAGGGTCGTCGTGGCGCACATACGATGTCGATGAAACAGGCTGCGGCCTGGTCAATCGTCTGGGTAACGCTGTCGCTACTGTTTAACGCCGCCTTCTGGTGGTACCTGGCGGAAACCCAGGGCCGCGCCGTTGCCGACCCACAGGCACTGGCGTTCCTGACCGGCTATCTGATCGAAAAATCGCTGGCAGTAGATAACGTCTTTGTCTGGTTGATGCTCTTCAGCTACTTCTCAGTGCCGCCTGCGTTGCAGCGCCGGGTATTGGTGTATGGCGTGCTGGGAGCAATTGTTCTGCGTACGATCATGATCTTCGCCGGCAGCTGGCTTATCACCCAGTTTGAGTGGCTGCTGTACGTGTTCGGCGCGTTCCTGCTGTTTACCGGCGTGAAGATGGCGCTGGCGAAAGAGGATGCCTCCGGTATCGGCGACAGACCGTTAGTACGCTGGCTGCGCGGCCATTTGCGCATGACCGATACCATCGAAGATGAAAAATTCTTCGTGCGTAAAAACGGTCTGCTGTTTGTCACGCCGCTGATGTTGGTGTTGATTCTGGTTGAGCTGAGCGACGTGATTTTCGCCGTCGACAGTATTCCGGCTATCTTTGCCGTTACCACCGACCCGTTCATCGTGCTGACCTCGAACCTGTTTGCTATTTTGGGGCTGCGTGCAATGTACTTCCTGCTGGCGGGCGTGGCGGAGCGTTTCTCGATGCTGAAGTACGGCTTGTCGGTTATTCTGGTGTTTATCGGTATTAAGATGCTGATCGTCGATTTCTACCATATCCCGATCGCTATCTCGTTAGGCGTGGTATTTGGCATTCTGTTTGTGACGCTGATTGTTAACGCATGGGTCAACCACCAGCACGATAAAAAGCAGCAAATACAGTAAGTTTCATCTGCTAGCTGAAAAGCCCGACAGCACACTGCGTGCGTCGGGCTTTTTGTCTATCATGTCAAAATAATGTTAACTCAAAGTTATAAAATATGATCTCAGCGCGGAATCCAGTATATTTCGCTTCCAGAACCCCGTTCTTTCCTTATACTCAGCCATGCAAACATTTGCCCCATCCTGAAAGATGCGTCAACAGAACGCACAAAGGTAAGGCAACAACACAATGAAAGGATCACTACATGACTACGCAACGTTCATCGGGGCTACTCTCGCGTTTGGCGCAAGGGAGCCTGGTTAAACAAATTTTGATCGGTTTGGTACTGGGGATTTTACTGGCACTGGTGTCAAAACCTGCGGCAGAAGCCGTTGGTTTACTGGGTACGCTGTTCGTCGGCGCATTAAAAGCTGTCGCGCCAATTCTGGTTCTGATGCTGGTCATGGCCTCTATCGCCAACCACCAGCACGGGCAAAAAACCAATATCCGCCCCATTCTGTTCCTTTACCTGCTCGGAACATTTTCAGCGGCATTAGCCGCCGTTGTCTTCAGCTTTGCTTTCCCATCAACACTGCATCTTTCCAGCAGCGCCAGCGATATTGTGCCACCGTCCGGCATCGTTGAAGTAATGCGTAGCCTGCTGATGAGCATGGTTTCTAACCCAATTGATGCCCTGCTTAACGCTAACTATATCGGTATTCTGGTCTGGGCCGTTGGTCTGGGCTTTGCACTGCGCCACGGTAATGAAACGACCAAAAATCTGGTCAATGATATGTCCAACGCCGTCACCTTTATGGTAAAGCTGGTGATTCGTTTCGCGCCAATCGGTATCTTTGGTCTGGTCTCATCCACGCTGGCAACCACCGGTTTCGCAACGCTTTGGGGCTACGCCCAACTGCTGACCGTACTGGTAGGCTGTATGCTGCTGGTGGCGTTTGTGGTCAACCCACTGCTGGTCTTCTGGAAAATTCGCCGTAACCCGTATCCGCTGGTGCTGGCCTGTCTGCGCGAAAGCGGCGTGTACGCTTTCTTTACCCGCAGTTCTGCCGCCAACATTCCGGTGAATATGGCGCTATGTGAGAAGCTGAATCTGGATCGTGATACCTACTCGGTATCTATCCCGCTGGGCGCCACCATCAATATGGCGGGTGCGGCGATCACCATTACCGTGCTGACGCTGGCGGCGGTGAACACGCTGGGTATTCCGGTCGATTTACCGACGGCGCTGTTACTGAGCGTGGTGGCTTCGCTTTGCGCCTGTGGCGCATCTGGCGTGGCGGGTGGATCTCTGCTGCTGATCCCACTGGCGTGTAATATGTTCGGTATCCCGAATGATATCGCCATGCAGGTAGTTGCCGTCGGCTTTATCATCGGCGTATTGCAGGATTCCTGTGAAACGGCGCTGAACTCTTCTACAGATGTCTTGTTTACCGCGGCAGCCTGCCAGGCTGAAGACGAGCGTCTGGCAAACAACGCCCTGCGCGGCTAATCCCTGCGCCCCTCCGTTATCGGGCGGAGGGGCTCTTTTCTTGTACGCTTTTTTCAATTTTGAACGGATCAATTCCGCGTTTTTGCATCCGCCGGAAGCGAATAATGTTCAGGCCATTCATCACCAGAAAACTCCCTTCGATCATCGTCCCGCCAATCGATCCCAGCCAGAAATTATGGATAACCCAACAGGCGGTTGCGCACCACATTACGCAACGCACGGTTAACCCTTTGCAGCGAAACAGCGCCCAGGTGCTGGCCAGCGTGCCAATTATCGGTAACAGCTCCATCGCATGCTGTAATTTCGCCAGACCGAGAACCAGGGTGAGGATAATAAAAACGGTCATCACCCACAGTTTGCGGGTATGCATTGAGACAAGTGTGCGGATGGTGTTGAGTTCTGCGCTCATTCCCGCGGGCCAGGCGCCCATCAGAAAAAAATGCACGCCAATGGTGGCGCTATAGACAGCAAGTTGCAGCCGGAAGCGGCGCTCATCGCGATTGAAAAAGGTGGTAATGCCGATCAGAAAGGCGATGACACCTACGCCCTGGGCCAGCCAATACGCGGTCATGAATGATCCTTGTCAGGTAATGCAAAAACAAACGGCGCTCCATATTATGAAACGCCGTTTTTAGATTCCACCATAAACAAACTTACCCAAAAGATTTTGTGCTACAGCAAGGCGGCAAGTTCGCACATCCCCGAGAGCTTACATGAGTAAGTGACCGGGGTGGGCGAACGCAGCCAACACAGCTGTGGTGCAAAAGATGAAGGGTAATTACAACGTTACGCCGCTTTTAAAGATAGCCAGTTCCCGGAAATCGTTGCGCTCGTTGCAGGTTTGCTTACCGTTGGCGAACTCAACGATCGTATCGACAAACTCGCTCAGCAGTTGAGGCATCGCTTTACCGTGGATCAACTGTCCAGCGTCAAAATCGATCCAGTGCTTTTTCTTCGCTGCCAGCTCGCTGTTGGTGGCAATTTTCACCGTCGGTACAAAACCACCGTACGGCGTACCGCGACCGGTACTGAACAACACCATATGACAGCCCGCGCCCGCCAGCGCGCTGGTGGCGACGGCATCGTTGCCCGGTGCGCTCAGCAGGTTCAGGCCGTGGGTTTTCAGACGCTCGCCGTAGCGCAGCACGTCAACCACCTGGCTGGAGCCCGCTTTTTGCGTACAGCCCAGCGATTTATCTTCCAGCGTGGTGATACCGCCCGCTTTGTTGCCCGGCGATGGGTTCTCGTAGATCGGCTGGTCGTGGGCAATGAAATACTGCTTGAAGTCATTAACCATGGTGACCAGCTTGCCAAACGTTTCTTCATCGCGGCAGTGGTCCATCAGCAGCTGCTCGGCGCCGAACATTTCCGGTACTTCGGTCAGCACTGTAGTTCCGCCGTTAGCAATCACGTAGTCGGAGAAACGGCCCAGCATCGGGTTGGCGGTAATACCGGAGAGGCCGTCAGAGCCGCCGCATTCCAGACCAAACTTCAGCTCGCCCAGCTTACCCGGTTCACGCTTATCGTTACGCATCACGTTGTACAGCTGGTGAAGATGTTCAATCCCCGCTTCCACTTCGTCTTCCTGATGTTGGCAGACCATGAAGTGAACGCGATCAGGATCGTACTCGCCTAAGGTTTCGCGGAAAGCATCCACCTGATTGTTTTCACAGCCCAGACCAACCACCAGCACCGCACCCGCATTCGGATGGCGCACCATGTTTTGCAGCATGGTGCGAGTATTAATGTGGTCGTCGCCGAGCTGTGAACAGCCGTAGGTGTGGCTGAAGAGATGCACGCCGTCGATTCCTTCGGCGTCGTTAGTCTCTTTCAGAAAACGGTTCTGCATCTGGCGCGCCATGGCATTAACGCAGCCTACCGTCGGTAGGATCCACAGTTCGTTGCGCACCCCAACGTCACCGTTCGCGCGTCGATAAATCTGCACATCGCGATCCGCCGGTTGTGCAACTTCCGCCTGAAAATCAGGTTGGTAGCGATACGTATCCAGGTCGCTCAGATTGGTACGCGTGTTGTGAGCATGAATATGCTCACCCGCCGCAACATCCACCAGCGTATGGCCAATTGGCAAACCGTATTTAATGACGTTTTCGCCTTTCGCAATATCGCATAAGGCGAATTTATGGCCACGAGAGACCGCCTGGCGCAGGATTACCGCCTGCCCATCAACGGTGACTTCGTTTCCTTCAGCCAAATCAGCAAGCGCAACCGCGACGTTATCCAGCGCATGGATCTTGATGTATTGCATACCTTCACCCAGGCCTTAGTTCAGTTCAATGGCGAAATAATCGCGCGCATTGTTGAAGCAAATATTTCTGACCATTTCACCCAGCAGCTGGATATCTGCCGGTGCTTCACCTGCAGCAACCCAACGGCCAATCATCTGGCACAGAATACGACGGAAGTATTCGTGACGGGTGTATGACAGGAAGCTACGGCTATCGGTCAGCATGCCGACGAAACGGCTCAGCAGGCCGAGCTGGGCCAGCTGCGTCATCTGACGTTCCATCCCGTCTTTCTGATCGTTGAACCACCAGCCGGAACCGAACTGCATTTTGCCCGGCATACCTTCGCCCTGGAAGTTACCGATCATAGTGCCCAGCACTTCGTTATCACGCGGGTTCAGGCAGTACAGAATGGTTTTCGGCAGCAGGTTTTGTTCATTCTGCTTGCTCAGCAGTTTGGACAGTTCTTCCGCCATCGGACGATCATTGATGGAGTCGAAGCCGACGTCCGCGCCGAGCAGTTTGAACTGACGCAGGTTGTTATTACGCAGCGCGCCGATGTGGTACTGCTGTACCCATTCGCGACGGGCGTATTCAGCGCCGAGGAACACCAGAACGGCGGTTTTGAACTGCGCCACTTCATGTTCACTCAGGGTTTCACCCGCCAGGCGACGCGCCAGAATGCTATCCAGCTCAGATTCGTTAGATTCTGCAAACAGCACCACATCCAGCGCATGGTCAGAGACTTTACAGCCGTGAGCTGCGAAGTGATCAAGACGTTTGGTCAGTGCAGCTTGCAGGTCGCTGAAGCGGCGGATATCCGTGTCAGACACTTCACCGAGCTTCGCCATGTAGTCATTAAAGGTCGCCAGCTCAATGTTAAAGGCTTTATCCGGACGCCAGCTCGGCAGCACTTTCACATCAAAGCTTCCGTCTTTAGCAACGGCCGCATGGTGCTCCAGAGAGTCGATCGGATCATCGGTAGTGCCGACCATTTTCACATTCATCTGCTGCATGATTCCGCGCGCAGAGAATTTATCCTGCGCCAGCAGCTCGTTGCACTGGTTCCAGATTTCGTCAGCCGTTGCCGGAGACAGCAGCTTACCTGTAATACCAAACGGACGACGTAATTCGAGGTGGGTCCAGTGGTACAACGGGTTACCGATGGTGTGCGGAACCGTGGCGGCCCATGCGTCAAACTTCTCGCGATCGGACGCATCGCCGGTACACAAGCGCTCAGCGACGCCATTGGTACGCATCGCACGCCATTTGTAGTGATCACCCTTCAGCCAGATGTCATACAGGTTATTAAAACGGTAGTTTTCAGCGATTTGTTGCGGTGGTAAATGGCAGTGGTAATCGAAGATCGGCTGGTCTTTGGCATAATCATGGTACAGACCGCGGGCAAATTCGGTGTCCAGCAGGAAATCTTCAGTCATAAACGGGGTCATTATCGTCTTCCTCTCAACGAGTGCGTCAGATTGCTTATGTTTTGATGTTGACAAAGTTATCACACCAATTTCTATACGCTGAAGATATTTTCGTGAGTTAGATCAACAAATGGTGACAAAAAAATTACTCTCAAAGAGGTAAATCACGCGTCAAGCCGCGCCAGTTCTGGCTTTGCTGAATCGAAATAATGACCACACGAAGATTCACACTTTTGTGATGGCACTCACCTTTTAAAGCTGTATGACAAGTTATCTTTTGGCCGTCGCGATACATAAGCCGACGGAATGCAAATTACCGATGGATATCCATCGGATTGACCGGTACGGAAACCGAATTAGCACAATTATTGACATGGCAAAGTTCGGGGAGTACCGGCTTTTTTCGGTCCCCCCTCGTAAAAGAACATCCTCCGCCCTGAACTGGAAGATGACCGCTCGTTCGCGGACATAACAAAACGATGAGGTTTTACATGCGTAAAATTAAAGGGTTACGTTGGTACATGATTGCACTGGTGACACTTGGCACCGTGCTGGGTTACCTGACACGTAACACTGTGGCGGCAGCTGCGCCAACTCTGATGGAAGAGTTACACATCTCCACTCAACAGTATTCCTATATCATCGCAGCGTATTCTGCTGCTTACACCGTAATGCAACCCGTTGCCGGCTACGTGCTCGATGTGCTCGGCACAAAAGTGGGTTATGCGATGTTCGCCGTTCTGTGGGCCGTCTTCTGTGGTGCGACCGCACTGGCTGGCAGTTGGGGTGGACTGGCGCTGGCGCGTGGCGCGGTAGGTGCCGCTGAAGCCGCAATGATCCCTGCGGGTCTGAAAGCCAGTTCTGAATGGTTCCCGGCAAAAGAGCGTTCAATTGCCGTAGGTTACTTTAACGTCGGCTCTTCTATCGGCGCGATGATTGCTCCACCGCTGGTGGTCTGGGCCATCGTCATGCACAGCTGGCAGATGGCATTCATTATTTCCGGTGCGCTGAGCTTCATCTGGGCGATGTGCTGGCTTGTGTTCTACAAACACCCGCGCGACCAGAAAAAACTGTCTGATGAAGAACGTGATTACATTCTGAATGGTCAGGAATCACAGCATAAAAACGCGACCTCGAAAAAAATGTCGCTCGGTCAGATCCTGCGTAACCGCCAGTTCTGGGGCATCGCGCTGCCGCGTTTCCTGGCAGAACCGGCATGGGGGACCTTCAACGCCTGGATCCCGCTGTTCATGTTTAAAGTCTACGGCTTTAACCTGAAAGAAATTGCGATGTTTGCCTGGATGCCGATGCTGTTTGCTGACCTGGGCTGTATCGTTGGGGGTTACTTACCGCCGCTGTTCCAGCGCTGGTTCGGCGTTAACCTGATCGTTTCGCGTAAAATGGTCGTCACCATGGGTGCATTGCTGATGATTGGCCCAGGGATGATCGGTCTGTTCACCAGCCCATACATTGCTATCGCCCTGCTGTGCGTCGGTGGCTTTGCTCACCAGGCGCTGTCCGGTGCGCTGATCACACTCTCTTCTGACGTGTTTGGTCGTAATGAAGTGGCAACGGCGAACGGTCTGACCGGTATGTCCGCCTGGCTTGCAAGTACGCTGTTTGCGCTGGTCGTCGGCGCACTGGCTGACACCATCGGCTTTAGCCCACTGTTTGCCGTACTGGCGGTATTCGACCTCCTCGGCGCGTTAGTCATCTGGACAGTATTGCAGAACAAATCGGCCAGCGAGGTAGAGTCAGAGTCGCAAACTGGCGATCCCGCTGCGCAAAGTTAACCGGACAAGATTTAACAAGGTTTTGTCATGCTAAGCCGCCAGTTATCTGGCGGCTTTTTTGACGTCGCGAGTGGAGCCGTAATCGTAAAAGTGGTATAACAAATAGAGTCTGCCGTATCATGCCTGGAGCGCATATGGAAATCACTGAACCACGACGTTTGTACCAACAACTTGCCGCTGATCTGAAAGAACGCATTGAGCAGGGCGTCTATCTGGTGGGTGAAAAACTCCCCGCAGAGCGCTTTATCGCCGATGAAAAAAATGTCAGCCGTACCGTGGTTCGTGAAGCGATTATCATGCTCGAAGTTGAGGGCTATGTAGAAGTGCGCAAAGGTTCTGGCATTCATGTCATTTCGAACCAGGCCCGTCACCAGCAGGCCACCGACGAATCGCTTGAATTCGCCAATTATGGTCCTTTCGAGCTGCTTCAGGCTCGTCAGTTAATTGAAAGCAATATCGCTGAATTTGCTGCTACGCAGGTTACCAAGCAAGACATCATGAAACTGATGGACATTCAAGAGCATGCGCGGAATGAAAAATGCTTCCGCGATTCCGAATGGGATCTGCAGTTTCATATTCAGGTCGCGCTAGCCACGCAGAACTCAGCGCTGGCCGCCATCGTGGAAAAAATGTGGACCCAGCGCAGCCACAACCCGTACTGGAAAAAACTGCACGAGCATATCGACGCACGTACCGTCGATAACTGGTGTGATGACCATGATCAAATTCTCAAAGCACTGATCCGTAAAGATCCCAATGCGGCAAAACTGGCGATGTGGCAGCACCTGGAGAATACCAAAATCATGTTATTCAACGAGACCAGCGATGATTTTGAGTTCAACGCCGATCGTTATCTTTTTGCAGAAAATCCGGTCGTTCATCTCGATACGGCAGTTAACAGCGCTAAATAAGCAATCTTTTCGATGCAGGCGCGACAAAGCGCCTGTTTCTCCTGCTTGGTAAGCATTAGGTATAAAGTGTCAGCCTGTGTAAATCCTCTCGCCTCCCTCCATTGCGATAAGCAAAATCACAGTTCAACAACCGTAATTTCTATAACGGACAACGTTGACCTTTGTTACAATTAGATGCTATTTGAATTTTTGTGTTTGAGAGCTTGCTTACTTCACAACTTTACAGGGAATAGTTCAGGCCGTGAATTTGTGTCAGACCGCGATCCATGTAAAAAACACCAATAAAATTGCGGCGTTACAAACTCCAGAAAACCGGCATGACGACAACCGATTCTCCAGGAATATTGAATGGAACTACTGACTCAATTACTGAATGCTTTATGGGCTCAGGATTTTGAAACGCTGGCCAATCCTTCCATGATTGGCATGCTCTATTTCGTACTATTTACCATTTTGTTTCTGGAAAACGGACTGCTGCCAGCGGCCTTTTTACCTGGCGACAGTCTACTGGTGCTGGTCGGCGTACTTATCGCCAAAGGCGCGATGGGTTTCCCGCAAACGTTACTGCTGCTCACTACCGCAGCCAGCCTGGGTTGCTGGCTTAGCTATATCCAGGGGCGATGGCTGGGGAATACCCGCACAGTACAAAACTGGCTATCTCATCTGCCCGCGCATTACCATCAGCGCGCGCATCATCTGTTCCATAAGCATGGTTTGTCTGCGCTGCTGGTCGGTCGCTTCATCGCGTTTGTCAGAACATTACTGCCGACCATCGCAGGATTGTCCGGCCTGAACAATGCGCGCTTTCAGTTCTTCAACTGGATGAGTGGACTGCTTTGGGTTTTGATTCTCACAACACTTGGTTATCTGCTGGGCAAAACGCCGGTGTTTCTCAAGTATGAAGATCAGCTGATGTCTTGTCTGATGCTGCTTCCTGTGGTGTTACTGGTGTTTGGTCTGGCAGGTTCACTGGTTGTTCTTTGGAAGAAGAAATACGGGAACCGAGGATAAATTATGCTGAAATCATGCATAACGCTCCGACGACTTGCCTGGTCCACCACTTTTATGTTGTTCATTGGCGCGTTGCTCCTGACCTGGTCTGTCATTCGCCAGCAGGAATCAACGCTTGCCATTCGTGCCGTAAACCAGGGAGCCAGCATGCCTGATGGCTTCTCTATCTGGCATCACCTGGATGCCAACGGCATTCGTTTTAAAAGCATCACTCCGCAAAATGACGCACTGCTGATTACCTTTGATTCCAGCGCGCAGAGCGCAGCCGCAAAGGTCGTGCTGGACCGAACGTTACCGCACGGTTTCGTTATTGCTCAGCAGGATGATGATAATCAGGCGGTGCAGTGGTTATCCCGCTTACGTGATACTCCACACCGCTTTGGTTAATTTCCAGGAATCTGAATTAGATCACTCACTTTGGTGATTTCACCGTTTAGCGCCTATGATTAATAAACTGGGCTTATGACCCAACGTTTTATTATTCTGGAGCATCGACCCTAAACGACGAGGTCGAATCACAATGGAAGGTTCAAGAATGAAATACCGCATCGCTTTGGCAATTAGCCTTTTCGCTCTAAGTGCCGGCAGCTACGCCAACACCCTCTGTCAGGAAAAAGAACAAGACATTCAGCGGGAGATTAGCTATGCCGAAAAACACAATAATCAGAGCCGCATCAATGGGCTGAACAAAGCGCTGAGCGAAGTCAGGGCAAACTGTACTGACAGCAAACTGCGCGCCAACCATCAGAAAAAAATCGCCGAGCAGAAAAATGAGATTGCCGAGCGTCAACGTGACTTAGCCGAAGCTAAGCAAAAAGGCGATGCGGATAAGGTCGCAAAGCGCGAACACAAGCTTGCTGAAGCTCAGAAAGAGCTAAAAGAACTCGAGACCCGCGATTACTAAGTACGGTAACTAGCCACTCAACTGGAGAAAACTATGTCGAAAGATAATGCTACGGAAAACCTGCGCGCTGAGCTGAAATCTCTTGCGGATACGCTTGAAGAAGTACTTAGCTCTTCTGGCGATAAGTCGAAGGAAGAGATGAGTAAAATTCGCAGCAAAGCCGAACATGCGCTGCGCGAGAGCCGCCATCGTCTGAGTGAAACCAGCGATGTGATTGCCAAACAGACCCGTGAGGCCGCGGCTAAAGCCGATAACTACGTGCGCGAAAACCCATGGACAGGCGTCGGCATTGGCGCTGCAGTCGGTGTGGTGCTTGGTGTACTGCTGTCGCGCCGTTAACAATGGCTGATTCTCAACACGCACAAGGTCCAGGCAAAGGCGTACTGGGTATTGGACAGCGGATCCTGACGATTCTCGTTGAGATCGTAGAGACGCGGCTGCGGCTGGCCGTCGTTGAGCTGGAAGAGGAAAAAGCCAACCTCATCCAGATCCTGCTGATGCTTGGGCTGACTATGCTGTTCGCGGCGTTTGGCCTGATGAGCCTGATGGTACTTATCATCTGGGCCATTGACCCTCAATACCGCCTGAACGCCATGATTGCCACCACCGTAGTGCTGTTGCTGTTAGCGCTGATTGGCGGGATATGGACGCTGCGTAAAGCGCGTAAAACAACGCTGCTACGCCATACGCGCAATGAACTCGCGAACGACAGGCGGGCTCTGGAGGATGACGCATAATGAGCAGTAAAGTCGAACGTCAACAACGTAAGGCGCAACTGCTTGGACAGATCCAGCAGCAACGGCTGGATCTGTCTGCTACTCGCCGCGACTGGCTGGAAGCCACCGAGGTCTACGATCGTGGCTGGAAGACGCTGTTGAACCTGCGCGGCTGGGTGTTAGTCGGGAGCAGTATTATGGCGGTTCGCACCATCCGTAACCCAAATCTGCTGGTCCGCTGGGCCAAACGCGGCTTTAGCGTCTGGAGCATCTGGCGTCTGGTGAAATCGACCATCAGACAGCAGCAACTGCGCGGCTAATCCCTTCCCTACTCCCAACCTCAAAATTTTTGAAAAATACTGACAGTTTTCCTTGCTAACAATTCTCATTAGCCACGTTTATTATTCTCTTCATCGACAGCAACGACGCGCTCAGCAGCGTCGTTGCACAAAAAACACAATAAGCCGCCTGAGTGGTTTCCTGGAGAGTATGATGAAGAAATTAGAAGATGTTGGTGTACTGGTAGCGCGCATTCTGATGCCAATCCTGTTTATTACCGCAGGTTGGGGAAAAATCACCGGATATGCAGGTACCCAACAGTACATGGAAGCCATGGGCGTCCCAGGATTTATGCTGCCGCTGGTGATTCTGCTTGAGTTTGGCGGCGGTCTGGCAATTCTGTTCGGTTTCCTGACCCGTACTACCGCGCTGTTCACCGCAGGCTTCACGCTGCTGACGGCGTTCCTCTTCCACAGTAACTTTGCGGAAGGTGTGAACTCTCTGATGTTTATGAAAAACCTGACCATCGCAGGCGGCTTCCTGCTGCTGGCTATCACCGGTCCGGGCGCATTCAGTATTGACCGCGTACTGAATAAAAAGTGGTAAGCAAACTATACTGAACACATCAAAAAGCGAGGAGATATCTCCTCGCTTTTGCTATCTGAGGAGACGAAAATCATGGGACAACTGATTGACGGCGTCTGGCATGACACTTGGTACGACACCAAATCAACCGGTGGGAAATTTCAACGTTCTGCATCGGCTTTCCGTAACTGGCTCACCGCAGATGGCACGCCTGGCCAGACCGGTGAAGGTGGCTTTGCTGCCGAAAAAGACCGTTATCATCTGTACGTTTCTCTGGCCTGTCCGTGGGCGCATCGCACATTGATTTTGCGTAAACTTAAAGGGCTGGAACCGTTTATTTCCGTTTCCGTTGTGCATCCGCTAATGCTGGAAAACGGCTGGACCTTTGACGACAACTTCCCAGCGGCAACCGGCGATACCCTGTATCAGCACGAGTTTCTTTATCAGCTCTATTTACACGCCGATCCTCACTACAGCGGTCGGGTGACCGTTCCGGTACTGTGGGACAAAAAAAACCACACTATTGTCAGCAACGAATCTGCAGAAATCATCCGCATGTTTAACACTGCGTTTGATGCGCTGGGTGCGAAAGCCGGGGATTACTATCCACCTGCCCTGCAAAGCAAAATCGACGAGCTGAACGGCTGGATTTATGACAACGTCAATAACGGCGTGTATAAAGCGGGATTTGCCACCAGCCAGGAAGCCTACGACGATGCCGTGGAAAAAGTCTTTCAATCTCTGGCACGACTGGAGCAGATCCTGGGTCAGCATCGCTTCCTGACCGGTGACCAGCTAACTGAGGCCGATATTCGCCTGTGGACCACGCTGGTGCGCTTTGATCCGGTTTATGTCACCCACTTCAAGTGCGACAAACACCGCATCAGTGATTACCTGAATCTGTACGGTTTTCTGCGCGATATCTACCAGATGCCGGGCATTGCGGAGACCGTCAACTTTGACCATATCCGTCATCACTACTTCCGTAGCCACAAAACAATCAACCCGACCGGTATTATTTCAATCGGCCCGTGGCAGGATCTCAGCGAACCTCATGGGCGTGACGAGCGTTTCGCCTGATTTACACTGGCCTCCGCTTATTCCTCCAGGCTACCGGGTCGGGCGCGAGGAAACGTCCCTGTAAAACGCGCCCTGAACCCGCATCCATGCGGGTTCTCCCGGCCTTACGGAAACACGTCGGCAATTTTCAGCCGGACCAGCC